>NZ_JARWLA010000004.1:0-353437 GCF_047445805.1 Rhizobium sp. BR 314
CCACCCGAAGATATGGTCAAAGGCATCTCGATGAAGATGCACTCGCCCGCATGCATCAACGGGCAACGCCCGACATGATGCGATTGCGTCGATGCACGGCAGAACATCCGTTCGGCACCATCAAACGGATGATGGCAGGCGGACGCTTCTTGACCAGAAACCTCAAGGGCACCAGAACCGAAATGGCCCTCTCCGTGCTCGCCTACAACATCATGCCCACCATAAACATGACATTAAAGCCCGCATAGACCCAGAAACCAAAAGAGGCTCCGGTCAAACCGGAGCCTCCAAACGTTTCCACACGGGCTGCGTCGAGGCCGCCTTTTTTGTTGGTATAGCGCCTACATGTTGCTAGGGTGCCGCCGGCCCTATCACAGCCTGAGAGACTATATTTGATGAACACTATTGCATCGGAGCTTGCCGCCAGCATCCGCTCCATTCCGGACTATCCCAAGCCGGGCATCATCTTCCGTGACATCACGACGATGCTTGGCGATGCCAGGGCGTTCCGTCGCGCGGTCGATGCTCTCGTACAGCCCTATGCCGGCACGAAAATCGATAAGGTCGCCGGAATGGAAGCGCGCGGCTTCATTCTCGGGGGAGCGGTGGCACATCAATTGTCGGCCGGCTTCGTGCCGATCCGCAAGAAGGGCAAGCTGCCGCACGATATTGTCCGGATCGCCTACAGCCTGGAATACGGCGTCGACGAAATGGAGATGCATCGCGATGCGGTCAATCCGGGCGAAAGAGTGATCCTCGTCGACGACCTGATCGCGACGGGCGGCACCGCTGTCGGCGCAACGAAGCTGTTGCGCCAGATCGGCGCCGAAGTCGTTGCAGCCTGCTTCGTCATCGATCTGCCTGATCTCGGCGGCCGCAAGAAGCTCGAAGAGCTTGAGGTGCCGGTTCACACTCTGGTGGAATTCTCCGGCCACTGATCTCGTCGGCGAGATGCGCGTGCGGGGTTCTGTTCGCTCCCCGCCGCTCCACTTGGTGTTATCGCGCAGTTCCGTGCGGAACTCAGCCCGCCATGGTCTAATCAAATCCCAGCACAGTACTTTCGAAACGCAGAACCTGCGTGCCGTCCTGGTTGCTGCCGTCGCAGGCAAGCGTATAGAGCGTCCAGCCAGGACGCGAGGCCAGAGGGCGGCTGGCAATGAGGGTGAGACCGTAGGTGATGGTGTCGCCGGCAAAGACCGGGCGCAGCCATTGCAGGTTCTTGAAGCCCGGCGAGGGGCCAAGCGTGGGTGGCGTCTTGCCTGCCTCAATCAGACGAGCCGTTTCGGACTTCCAAAAGTCGACGAAGTTGCGCATCCATACCGAACAGCTATGCCAGCCGGAGGCGCAGAGCCCGCCGAACAGCGAATGCTTGGCGGCTTCGGCATCCATATGGAAGATCTGTGGATCGAAGCACGACGCAAAGCGGACGATGCCTTCGGGCGTGAAGGTATGGCTACCGATCTCCATGCGTTCGCCGATCGTGTAGAGATCATTCAGTTTCATGCCGTGGCCTCCGCACCGGCGCGCAACCGGACCATTGTCGCATTCTCACCGAGGCAGACGAGCTCGCCGCGCTGGTTTTCAATTTCGTGACGGAATTTGACGATCCCGATGGCAGGGCGCGAGCGCATCGGGCGCGCCTCCAGCACGATGGAGCGGCCGGACAGCGTATCGCCGGCCAGAACCGGCTTCTTCCAGTCCATGAAGTCGATGCCCGGCGCGCCTTGGGCGTCCGTGTTGAGAAGGTAGGAATCACACATCATGCGCATGAACATCGCAGATGTGTGCCAGCCGGAGGCCGCAAGGCCGCCGAGGATGCTGGCACGGCCTGCCTCTTCGTCGAGATGCATGGGTTGCGGATCGAATTCGCTTGCAAATGCGACAATTTCCTCAGCCGTTACATGCTTCGGACCAAGCGGAAATTCCCGCTCGGGCTTGAAGTCTTCATAGGCCAGTTTCGTCATGTCTCATGCCGTCCTTCAAATCGCCTGAAGCGCATCGCGATCCCTTGGATCTGCTCCTTGTTCTTCAGGTTCTGGCGTCTCGGCATGTCGTTGTCGCGAAACCGCAACGCGCTTTTGCGCGACATGCTCCAGATCGGCAATCGCATAGGGACTAGTCGCGGCGCAAGCCCTTTCAACGACGTGGCGAGCGATACCCGCCGCCGAATAGCCGTGGATGTCCCGGCAGCTCTTGATTGTGCCGCAACGATATGCTGAGGCTTGCTGGCAAGGAAATGTAATGGGATCAGAGATGAGCGAGCTTAGAATCGCGCTGGAAGATGCGGCCGGCGAGGGGATTATTTCCGACACGCAGGCAGAGCGGCTGCTTCCCTATTTGACCGCGAGAAATATCGGCGCGCGCGTGGCCGGCGGCCTTTTGGACGCACCTTCAGCCGAGGTAGCCAACCCGTTGGAGGACACGGAGGCTCCGCGTTTCGTTCGCGGTTTCCATGATGTACTGATCACGATCGGCATTATCGTCCTGCTCGTCGGGCTGTGGGGGCTGGCGCATCGGTATCTGCTGGTGCTGGCGATCGTCCTTTTGGCGGAGATCCTGGTGCGCCGCCAGCGACTGGCGCTGCCGGCTGTGGTTTTGACAGTGGCTCTCGTCGTTTGGCTTATCTACACGGTGATAGGCTATATCAGCGCCACGCCAGCCCTTTCCGATAACTTCACCATTGGCGCGCTGGTGCTGACCGTTCCGTTCCCGTTGACGCTAGCGGCATTTTACTGGCGCTACCGGGTGCCCCTGTCGCTGGCATTGCTACTTTTCTCCCTGTTCGGGCTGCTGCTGGCGACGATCTTCTATGTCATCGGCTCGGCGCTTCACTCCACGGACGTGCCGGCCGATTACCCAACCGTGACGCTCGTGATCCTGCTGGCCGCCGCTGTCGGCAGCTTTGCGTTGGCGATGCGCTTTGACCTGAGTGATCCGCGAAGGGTTACGCGCCGCTCCGACGTTGCCTTCTGGCTACATCTCGCGACTGCGCCAGCCTTACTTTATTCGACGATTCTGCTGGCGTTGCGGTTGGAGCTTGGTGACGGCGCTGCTGCCTTCGCCAACCTCGCCAACGTCTTTTTCGGCGGCTATACGCAGGCGCTGACAGTTCTCGGCGTTGTCGTGGCAATGATGCTCATCGGCCTTGTGATCGATCGCCGCGCCTTCGTCACCGCCGGTCTCGTGTCGCTTGGTCTCGCGACAGGCGCGCTTCTTCGCCACAACAATGCCGGGCTCGATCAGGTTGGCTTTCTGGTTCTGCTGATTGTCGGGGTGGTGGTGCTTGTGATCGGCATTGGTTGGACGACATTGCGTCGCGTCGTCGTCTCTCAGCTGCCGGATGGCCTGCAAGCGAGACTGCCGGTGCTCAGATAGGCGCCGGCAAGCCGAGGTGTGCTGAAGCGCGTCGTGATCTCTCAGATTCGCGTTTCGCGCTTCAGGCCTTTGATTTCACGCATATGGGTGTCGTAAGTCCGGCCAACACTTTCGCGCGGCATGCCTTAGGTGTTGAAGCGGAAGTGGATGACGTCGCCATCCTGGACGACGTATTCCTTGCCTTCGTCGCGCGCTTTGCCGGCTTCCTTCGCGCCGGTTTCGCCGTTGAAAGCAATGTAGTCTTCATAGGCGATGGTGTTGGCGCGGATGAAGCCGCGCTCGAAATCCGAATGGATGACGCCGGCTGCCTGCGGCGCCTTCGTGCCGCGTTCGATCGTCCAGGCGCGCGTTTCCTTCGGCCCGACGGTGAAGTAGGTGATGAGGTGTAGAAGCTTGTAACCGGCGCGGATCAGCCGGTCGAGGCCGGCTTCGTCGAGGCCGAGGGCCGAGAGGAATTCCTTCGCCTCTTCTTCCGGCAGCTGCGCGACCTCAGCCTCGATCGCGGCAGAGATGATGACGACTTCGGAATTCTGTTCCTTCGCCATGGCCGCGACGGCCGCCGTATGCTCATTGCCGCTGACGGCATCGCCTTCGGCGACGTTGCAAACGTAGAGCACCGGATGCGAGGTCAAAAGGTTCAGGCTCTTAAGGATGCGGATTTCTTCGGCATCGAGCTTCGACAGCAGCGTGCGAACCGGCTTGCCTTCCTGCAGCAATGCGAGCGATGCATCCATGATCGGCAGCATCGCCATGGATTCCTTGTCCTTGCCGGTGGCGCGCTTGCGCGTCTGTTCGGTGCGGCGCTCCAGGCTGTCAAGGTCGGCGAGCATCAGCTCGGTCTCGATCGTTTCGGCATCGGCGACCGGATTGATGCGGCCCTCGACATGGGTGATGTCGCTATCTTCGAAGCAGCGCAGCACGTGCACGATGGCATCGACTTCACGGATGTTGGCGAGGAACTGGTTGCCGAGACCTTCGCCCTTCGACGCGCCGCGCACGAGGCCGGCGATATCGACGAAGGAGATGCGCGTCGGGATCAGTTCCTTCGACTTGGCAACGTCGGCAAGCTTGCGCATGCGCGGATCGGGAACCGCGACTTCACCCGTGTTCGGCTCGATCGTGCAGAACGGATAGTTGGCCGCCTGCGCCGCCGCCGTCTTGGTCAGCGCGTTGAACAGAGTGGACTTGCCGACATTAGGCAGCCCGACGATACCGCATTTGAAACCCATGGCACCTTGTCCATATCTTGAAAATCTTTGCAGTGCCTATGGGGGAAGGGCCGTTGCGGGTCAAGCCTTGTGCGAAAGCCGAGCCTATTTTCCGGCAAAAAGGGGCGTTTTGGACCAAATGACCCGCCCGGTTTCAGCCGAGCGGGTCATCCTTTCAAAGTCGGAACACCTTTACTTCATTGCCGCGCTCCAGCTCCTTGTTGGCGAGAAAGAGGGCGGTCTTGGCGTTCTGATTCTGACGTTCGGCCAGCAGTTGCAGCATTGCCTCCAGTCGCCTTACCGCCAGCGCCTTGTTGCGGTGCTGAGAACGTTCATCGCGGCAGGTTACGGTAATGCCGGTCGCGATATGCGTTGCCCTGACGGCGCTGTCGGTCGTGTTCTGGTGCTGCCCGCCGGGGCCGCCGGCACGCAGTGTCTCGAAGCGGATATCGTCCCGCTGAATGCTCGGGATCTCCTTTGCCGTATCAGGCAATTCGATCTGCTTGATACCGACGAACCAGTTTTGCCGTTTGTGTCCCGGCCTGATCCTGCTCTTGAAGATGAAACGGATCGAGCCGCAATAATCCGCTGCGAGGCGATGTGCCTCGGCGCCGCGCAGCGTGATGATTGCCGAAACAGGGTCGTGCAGATCGGGTGCCCGCGACGCGGTAACCTCGATCTCGCAGCCTTTGTCGCGGGCCTCGCTCTCCAGAATGGACAGCAGGGCCTTCAGCGCGACCCTGCATTCTGCCGGGCCGTTGCCTGAGGTTGCGAGAAGATGAATTTCAGACATCCCGGAGCCTCCCGCTTGCTCTGCGGTCCCGCATGCGATCCTTCTTCGGCTCCTCGTGATCGATGCTGACCTTCTTGTAGGTAATTAGAGGCTTCATCGATGCCAGCGGCCGGATGAGGCCGTGATCGGCCAGATCGGCGATGACCTGACCGGCATTCTTGTAGGCGCCGGCCGCCTCCTCAATCGCGAGCTTGCGATCGTCGCAGATTGCGATGCCGCCCCACGGGTTGCGCAGCAGCGCCTCCCGCTCGGAGCGGGTGGAACCCGTCCGGCCGTGCATGTTGCGACGATCATACTTCCGACCGGCTCCATGCGAGATCGCCCAATGCGACTTTGCCGCAGCCGCAAGCGGTTCGACGACATAGCTCAGGCTTGCCCTGGAGCTGGCGATCGGTGCGATCGCGGAATTCTGGACGGCACCCGCGCCCTTATAGTGGACGTAGCCGTCCGCCGTCGCCCGCACGAGATTGTGCGGGATGTCGGCGATCAGCCTGCAGTCTGTCCGCAGGGCTACAGCGGCCCGCTGCGCAATCATGCGCCGATTGAGCTTGGCCCACTCGACGCAAAGATCATGAAGCTGCAGCCACTGCATGCCGGCTTCGGACATCGGATCGAAGCCTTCAGCTAAGCCGCCGCTCACGTCGATGGTGCGGTTGAACACCTTGGCGCCGAGGTCGCGTGAGCCGGTGTGAACGAGCAGATAGAGCTTCTGCTTGTCCAGCAACTGGCCTGCATCTTCCTCAAGCAGGTCTTCGACTGCCTGGATCTCGCAGAAATGATTGCCGCCGCCAATCGTACCTAGCGTCTCCGTGCTGATTTCGAGGTCGAGCGATCGGTCGATCTGCGAGACATCCGACACATCGAGCCTGATGTTTTCCAAGCCCCGCAGCATATCCGCCGCCTTGTCGAGCTTGAACTTACGCTGAGGCAGATCGAGTTCGAAAAGAGCCATGCCGCAGCCGATATCGTTGCCGATCAGTTGCGGATAGAGTCTCGACGCCAGTGCGGCCATGCCGACTGGCCCGTATTTGCCGGGATGCAGGTCGGGAAGGCCGGCGACGGAAAGCATGCCGGGGAGCTTTGCGATCTCTCCGAGCTGTTCGAGTGCCGTCCCTTCGATCCAGGACTTCGATGTAAAATAATGTGCGACCGCGGCAGTAGGCTGACCGCAGCGCATAGCGATGGGACCGGAGGTCCCTATGGAATTGCCCATGAAAATATTCCCAGGATGGGTCAATCTCTCGGCGTCAACGCCGATCGAAAAAGCTCATCGCAGCGCGTCGACGCTGCTTAAGCTTGTGCCCCTAAGGGGCGCGATGAAGCTGTGCTCTTCATTTTGCTGCTCCCAAACCTGAGTTAATAGATGGTGCTTTATAAGCGAAACCAAACGGATTGCAAGCCCTGGTTTCGCTGGTGGCTGCCGCCGACCACATTATCTCCTTGACAGGACTGTCCTTGAACGATGTGGTGCGCTGCACTATAGTCCTTCTATCATTCCAAAGCTCTTTTCCTGTCGTCAACGGTGATGCCGATGAGTGACAATGATGTTGTCCTGAAACCAAAGACTAAAACCAAGCCGAAGGTCGACAGGCCGAAGCTCTACAAGATCATTCTCGTGAACGATGATTACACGCCGCGGGAATTCGTCATCATGGTACTCAAAGCCGTCTTCCGTATGAGCGAGGAGACGGGCTATCGCGTCATGATGACGGCGCACAAGCTCGGTACCTGCGTTGTCATGGTTTGTGCGCGGGATATTGCCGAGACCAAGGCCCAGGAGGCGATTGATCTCGCGAAAAGCGGAGGCTTTCCGCTGATGTTCACGACCGAGCCGGAAGAATAGGGTTACGGTCGCGCCTCAGACAGGGCGACGGATTTGATAGCCGGTCTTGTCCTGCGTGAAGCCGCTATTGGCGTAGAAGCGCAGGGTTGCCGGGTCTTTCGACCCTGTCAGCAACATCACCTTGTAACAGCCTTTGTCCCAAGCAGTCGCTGTTGCCTTGCGGATAACCTTGCCGGCGAGGCCGCGCTGGCGGGAATCGGCATGTGTCACGACATTCTCGATCAGTGCATAGGGCGCACCACCGCGCGTCAGATTGGGAATGACCGCCAGTGTAACGGAAGAACGCGCCTTCTCGCCGTCAAAGGCGGCAAAAATGGTCATGCCAGGATGGGCGAGGATTTCCGCGAAACGGCGCTGCGCCAACGATAGCTCCAGCACCGGGTCGTCTGCGTTCAAATGCTGGTAGAGGGCAATGAGCGTCGGTAGATCCGCGGCCGTTATCGGCCGGATGCTAATCTCTGCGGTGTCTTTGAAGGCTGCCTCCGGCATTTCAATTGTCCTTCTTGCCGAACATCCTCTTCAGCATCTCGGCCATCGGGCCGGTTTCCGGCATCTTGGGCTGGCTGTGGTTGCGCGCCTGATGAATGTGCGATTTGGCAGCCGGCGCTTTCTTCTCCGGCTTCGGTGCGTCGTCTTCCGACTTGCCGCCGAGAGCGAGCGCGATCTTGTTCATCAGCTGCGAATCTTCGCCCCGCACCAGCATGTCGGCATTATCGGCAAGCGAATCGAACAGGAGTTCAAGCCAGTCCCTGTCCACTTTGGCGAAATCGCCGAGGACGTGATTATGCACGAGTTCCTTGGCGCCCGGATGGCCGATGCCGAGGCGTAGGCGTCGATATTCGCGGCCGACATGCGCGTCGATGGATTTAATGCCGTTGTGACCGCCATGGCCGCCACCGGTCTTCAATCGCGCCTTGCCGGCGACCAGATCGAGTTCGTCGTAGATCACCACAAGATGGGAGGGTTCGAGCTTGTAGAAGCGCATGGCTTCCCCGACAGCTTCGCCGGAGAGGTTCATGAAAGTCTGCGGCTTGATGAGTAGCACCTTCTCGCCTCCGAGTTCGCCTTCCGCAATCTCGGCCTTGAACTTCTTCGACCAGGGCGAAAAACTGTGGCGACGATGGATCGCATCCACCGCCATGAAGCCGATATTGTGGCGATTGCTCTGATATTTGGCGCCGGGATTGCCGAGACCCGCGATGAGAAGCATGCGCTTCACCCCTTGGAAAATGCTGATGCCCTTCACCACAAGGAAATGGCGGCAAAGTCAAGGTTAGATGCGATCAGTCGCCGAGATGCAGGCCGTACTTCAAGTAAATTCGCTTCTGCGTTCCGTCGGCGATCAGCGCGGTCAGTGCCGTCTGCATCTTGCTCAGAAGATCGGACGGGAAATCCTTTTGGCAGGCGATGCTCAGGGGTTGCTGCGCAAGGACGGCTACCTCTTCCACCGCGTTGCCTTCATCCTTCAGCTTGTCGAAGTAGAATTCCGAGATCGGCATCAGGTCGATGCGGTCGCTCATCAGCTTCTTCAGGCTTGCCTTGAAGTCGCTGCCGACGTCGATGCGCTGGAAATTGTTTCGGTGCAATATCGTTGCCGTATAGTCTTCCCGCCAGGTGCCGACGAGATACTGCTTGGCTTCATCCAGGTTTGCTGCCGCAACCTTGGAGCCGCTATGCTTGATCAGAACGCTGCGATCGATCAGCAATGGTTCCACCCATTTGAACAGCGAGTTGCGCTCTTCATTATGGGCGGTGGCGAAGACGCAGGTCATCGGTTCCGTCAAGGCCTGATTGTATGCGCGAACCCAGGGCAGCACGGTGATGGTATAGCTCACGCCGATATCGGCCATGATCTTCTGTACCTGTTCGGTGGTAGCGCCGACGGGTGTCTTGCCCTCGCGATAGTTGAAGGGCGGATATTCTTCGGTGGTGAAATGAACCGTTTCAGCGCGAACCGGAGAGAGAAAAGAGAGCGAAAACAGGCTGGTTGCAATGATGAGCAGCGGCTTTCGCATGCGGTTCCTCTTCGCTAGGATGCTTGGGCTACAGGAGCTGGATGATCTTGTATCAGGCCCGTCCATATCTTCATCAGATTGTCCGGATGCTGCGGCCGGTAGAAGAGGTAGCCCTGGCCATAATCTATGCCCATGGTGCGCAGGGTCGCGCATTCCTCTTCCGTCTCGACGCCCTCGGCTATGACAGTGCAGTTCATCTTGTGCGAGAGCGTGGTGATGCTTTCGACCAGCATGCGGCTCTTGGCGCTGACATCGGAAGCCGTGTCGTTGATCGCCCTGATGAAGGACTGGTCGATCTTGATGATGTCGACCGGGAAACGGTTGATATAGCTCAGCGACGAATAGCCTGTACCGAAATCGTCCAGCGCGATGCGGCAGCCATAGCGGCAGATTTCGTTGATGACCATGCGCGTCTCCGGATTGTCATCCATGAGCACGGCCTCGGTGATCTCGACGACGATGCGCCGTGGCAAAATATCGTGGCGCGAGAGCAGGGCGGCGATGCGCATCGGCAATTCCGGCTCGAATTGGAGCGGCGAGAAGTTGATGGCGAGGTAGGTATCTTCCATGCCATCGAGACGTGACAGCTTTGCGAAACTGGCGATCGCCTTTTCCATGACGCGATTGCCGATACGCACGATAGACCCGGTTTCCTCGGCGACCTCGATAATGCGGGCAGGAGGCAGGATACCTTTCTGAGGATGGTTCAGCCGCATCAAGGCTTCGAATCCGGCAACCGAGCGGTCGTCGATATTCACGATCGGCTGCAGATATGCCTCGAACCAGTCGTCGTTAAGGCCGCTCTCGATATTGCTTTCCAATTCGGCGCGGCGGCGGGAGTCGTCGAGCATGCCATTATCGAAGATTTGCGCGCCGTTCTTCCCGTCGCGTTTCTTGGCATACATGGCGATGTCGGATTTCAGCAGCAGTTCTGCGGCGTTTGTGGCGTGGCGCGGATAGATGGCGATACCGATGCTGGCGCTGAGACGCGCGTCGCCTTCGAAGGGCGCTTCGAAAATCTCCGCGATGCGGGCGGACATGTCGAAGGCCCGTGCTTCCGCGTTCTCGGCCAATAGCAGGATCGCGAATTCGTCGCCGCCCAGGCGGGCTGCGATATCGCCGGGTTTCAGGCACTCCTGCAGGCGTGAGACAAGTTCCCGCAACGCCGCATCGCCGGCGGCATGGCCCATATTGTCGTTGATCCACTTGAAGCGATCGAGGTCGATGAAGAGGCAGGCGAGTTCGCGCTTGCGTAGGTCTGCCTCGTTGATCTTGGCGTCCAGTGCGGTCTCGAAGCCCTGACGATTGAGAAGGCCGGTCAGGTGATCGGTGATCGCCTGCCGCAGATTGCGGTCCTCGGATTGCTTGAGCTCGGTGACGTCGGTCATGACCGAAAGCGAGAGGCCGTCCTGGATCGCGGTGGTTTCGAGGATCAAGACGTCCATGACCCGCTCGTCACGGCAGAGGAATTTCACCGTCACGGCAAGGCGAGCGGCGCTGTCGGGGTTGTCGTGCTTGCGTTCGCTGTATTCCGAGCGCGAATCCGGAAGGACCAGGCTTGCGAACCGGCGGCCGAGCACTTCGGCGCGGTCATAACCGGTGGCGGCAAGCCAATAGTCGCTGACGGCGGCGATGCAATCGTCCTTGTCGAGCGAGAACAGCATAGCGGGCGTCAGATTGTAAGTGTCGGTCGCCCGCCGATGGGCGAATTTCAACTCGGATTCTTCGCGCTGTAGCTTGCTCTGCATGTCGTTGAAGCTGCTGGCAAGCCGACCCATCTCGTCGCTCGACTGCCAGTCGACATGATGACGCGAGCCAAGACGGCGGGTCGCCTCGATGGCATGCGTCAACCGCATCAGCGGCTGAATGACGAAAATGCGGTTGCCGATCAGCGCTGCGCCGAAAACGGTCAACACGGCGAAAATGAAGATCGAAATGAAGACGATCTCTTCATTCTTCAGCCCATCGAAGAGGCCGAGTTCGGGATAGTAGACGGTGATGGTGCCGAGTTTCTTGGCGCCATCGACGCCATTGTAGACGATCGGGCGGGAGACCGATTCCAGATTGCCCTTGTAGGATTTCGGGATGGTCGATTGCGTAACGTCGAGCTGGCCGGAAAGATCGCGGACATTCACCCTGACGATCGCGCCCTCAGCGACCGTCGTAGCGCTGATCTGGGTGACGCTGTCCTCGTCCAGGTCCCATAAAGGCTTTGCCAGCGCCTGGGCATTGGCGACGAGCAGAACGGTAATGTGATCCTTGATTTCTTTTTCTGCGCGCTCGGAGGAGAGAAAAAGGAACAGAATGAAGAGTGGCGCCACGAAAACCAGCAGCGCACCGCAGACGATCGCGAAAAACCTGTTTTCGACCGAATGACTCATTATTCCGTTTGCTCCCCAGTCGCAGGCCAACCGCATACTGGGTGCGCCGCTCCCCACAACTCTTTCGCGTAGATTTTCATGAATCTGTTAAATGTTGCTGAAACTCTGGGGTTAATGGACCTCGATTGAAGTATAGATTCAAGAAATCTTTATGTTTACTTTCTCTAATATTCGCGCCAAACACGAAAAACCCGCCATCCCAGGGGGAGGCGGGTTTCGAATGTTACGATGAAGAGGCCGATTAGGCGCTGGCTTCTTCGCTGCCTTCTTCTTCGGCAAGACCGGCTGCCGGAGCAACGATCGTTGCGATCGTGAAGTCGCGGTCGGCGATAACAGGCGTGACGTTCTTCGGCAGCTTTACATTCGAGATATGAACGCTGTCGCCGCTCTTCAGGCCGCTGAGGTCAACGGAGAAGAATTCCGGGATGGCGTCGGCCGGGCAGTGAACTTCGACTTCGTGACGAACGATGTTCAGTACGCCGCCAGCCTTGAGGCCGGGGGACTTCTCATGGTTTTCGAAGTGAACCGGGATTTCAACGGTAACGGCGGTGTTGCCGGAAACGCGCAGGAAGTCGACGTGAACCGTGAAGTCACGGACCGGATCGAGCTGATAGTCCTTCGGCAGAACCTTGATCTTCTTGCCGTCGACGTCGATCGTGGCGATCGTCGTCAAGAAGCCGCCGGCGTGGATGCGCTTCGTCACCTCATTGGTGTTGAGAGCGATGGAAATGGGGGCCTGCTTGTCACCATAGATGACAGCGGGGATCAGACCATTGCGGCGAAGTTCACGGGCGGACCCCTTACCAACCCGTTCGCGCGCCTCGGCCTTGAGCTCGTAGCTTTCGTGGCTCATAGCTATTCCTTTCGAGGTTATTTGGAGAGTTCATCCGGTCGGTCATACGCCGTATCGATTGAACTGGAGGAGGGCGTGCCCTGCCTCATCCGCGTTGCCTCCAAGGGTGTCTACGCGGACGCGTGGCGTATAATACAAAGTGGTGAAAGGTGCAAGCACCCCCGGAAACAGGGGTCTGTGATGACATTGCAACTGAGAGGCACGAGCCGCGGCGTCATTTCTATCAACGGCTTGACATATACGCTCGGCCTCTTCAACAGTCGAGTTCAATCGATCAGGGGCAGAAGGTGAGGTCGAGCATGCGCTCCAAGCTTATCGTCGGCGCGATTTTCTCCATGGGCCTTACCGGCGCATCGCACGCCGCCGACGTCAGTCAGCGGGGTGCGGACGATCTCCGCGACATCCTGCTCTCTCCGCTTTCACGCGATCTCGCTCGGAGCGACTTCGTGGCCGTCAAGCCGGCGGGTGACCAATACGAGATTATCTACGATCTTGCGAAGTTCTTCGACAAGATCAACTCCAACGTGCTTTCGGTGACGGGTTTTAAGCCGTTGTCCCTGTTTGCGAAACCTGTCGAACAAGGCCGCTGGCGTCTCACGGGCGACAATAGCCTCAATGTCGCCGTGCATTCGCCAGTCTCGGATATCGCCTATTCGATCGCGTCAAGCTCCTTTGACGGCATATTCGATCCGTCGATCGAGATGATGCGCTCGATGGGCATCAAAAGCGGCGGTGTGAAATTCTCGAGCGTCGGCAGCGGAGCAAAAAGCGGCCGCAAGGTCGATGTCGCCATCGACAGCGCTTCGTTTGCCCACACGGTGACCGATAGCAGCGAAGCGGGCAAGGTCGATCTGCAAATGCAAGGCTCGCTGCAGCAACTGAACGAGACGTTCACTTTGCCGCAGGGCTCGCCCTTCAGCTTCAGTGCCGATAGCGTTACCACCAACGTTACCGCGACCAGCTTGCCTGTGAAGGAGTTGAGCGCACTCATCCGTTTCTTCGTTCAGCACATCAAGACCAAGCAGCTTTCGGAGAGCGGCGGCGAGAAATTCGAGCAGTTGGTGCACAAGGCCTTGCCCGTATTCGGCTCTCTCGGCAAGACGGTGACGTTGAATAATGCCGTCATCGCGACGGACAAGGGAAAGGTCGGCATCAAGCGGATCGATTACAGCTTCAAGATGGACGGCTTCACCAAGGCCTCGAATGTCAATCTGGGGCTGCGAGCTGAGCATTTCACGCCGGATGCGGGTCTTATTCCGGCAGCTTACGCGTCCTTCCTGCCCGAGACGCTGGATGTGCAGCTCGGTGTCCCCAATATCAATTTTTCCGGCCTCATCGACACGGCGCTTGAGACGATCACCACGCGGGCGGCGCCTATGTCCGGCGAGGCCGTCAAGCGCACGATGTTCCCAAATGGATACGGCACGCTTGAATTTCCAAAGGTCAGCGCTACGTCGGGCGTCTACGACCTAGAGGTTTCCGGCGCATTGAAGGGCTCAACCAAGGCACATTCGGATTATTCGCTGCAGGCGACGATCCTGGTGCGCAATTTCGACAAGACCATTGCCGCCATTCAGGAGGCTGCGAAGGCAGACGCCCGTCTCAACAGGGTTTCCATCAGCATGCTGGCCGCAAAGGGGTTTGCGAAGACCGATCCCGACGGCCGTTTGCGCTGGGATGTCACGATGGACGAGGATCGAACGATAACGGTCAACGGACAGGTGATGAAGAAGCCCTGAAGCGGCGCAGGCGCGCGTGATGCAGCGGGGCAAAGACACAACTCCGCTTGAAGAGCCGGATGGTGCTTTTCGAGCTTTCACATTTCTTTTCCATCATATTTTGGGGGTAAATTATGCGTTTCAAAGCGGTTGCCGCGGCAGCTGTCCTTGCTGCAGGTGTGGCTGGCGCCACACAGGCGGCTGATGTCAGTGAGCAGGGTGCGAAGGATCTTTTCAACAATCTGACCTATTTCCTGCCCGACGATATTGCCAAGAGCGGCAGCATCGCGGTAAAGCCGGCAGGCTCTCAGTACGAGGTCACTTATGACCTGAAGGCGCTGTTCGATAAGCTAGATATCACTGGTTTCGAGATCAGCGGCCTGAAGCCATTGACGATGTTTGCGACGCCACTGGACAGCGGCCTTTGGAACGTCGAGGGCAATAATGGCTTTGACATTTCCGCGAAGTCCAAGCCCGGCACCGACCCTGATGTGGAGTTCCGCTACGCGCTAGCCTCCTCTGTTTTCAAAGGCGTCTTCGATCCGGCGCTCCACTATCTGCGATCGGCCGATCTGCAGGGCAAAGGCATCACCTTCGCCACGAAGACCAACGACGCCAGCGCCCAGAAGAACGAAGGAACGGTCGATAGCATAGGCTACACGCTTTCCTCCGCCGATAGTGGCGAGGCCGGCAGGCTCGACGTCAAGATGAACGGAAGCATGCAGTCGTTCTACGACAAGGTTTCGTCCGCAGATGCGACGCTTGCTGAAATCAAGGTGGCGGCGATCGACTTCAACGCCGGTGCGACCAAGCTGCCGCTGAAGGCCGTCAATTCCATCCTGCACTTCGTCTCCGAGCACAAGGACCAGAAGACGCTCTCCGACGCGGACAGCAAGGCGCTGAAGGCGCTGTTCATGAATGCCATGCCGATCGTCGGTTCCTTCGACGAGGCCATCACCGCCAAGGATATTTCCGTTACGACACCCTTCGGGGAAGGCGGCCTGCAGAAATTGGGTTACTTCGTCAAGTTGGCTGGCCCGACCAACGCGATGAACGCCGATTTTGGATTGAGCGCCGAAAAGCTTACCTTGGCCACCGGTCTGGTGCCGGAAGACTATATCGCTTTCATTCCCGATGTGACCGATTTCCAGATTCAGATGCCCAACCTGAATTTTTCGGCCCTGATGGATGTCTTCCAGCAGGCCGATTTCAATGATCCGGAAAGCAAGGCGGCTCTCGACACCAAGTTGCAGGAGGCCATGTTCCCGGACGGCACGATGACAATCAACTTCCCGAAGATCAGCGCCGTCTCTGGTCTCTATGATGTCGAGGCGACCGGAAGCATGCGTGGCTGGCTGAACGAGAAAGACCGCGTGTCGATGAAGATGTCTGTGTTCGCACGTGATCTCGACAAGACGATTGCTGCCGTCCAGGAAGCGGCAAAGACGAAGGCCGATCTTTCCCAGCTCTCCTTCGGTCTGATGATGGCCAAGGGTTTTGCCAAGACGGATGCCGATGGGCGGTCGCGCTGGGACATCGATCTCTCCGATACTGGCAGCGTGACGGTCAACGGCCAAGTCATGAAGTAAGCCACTCTGAAATCAGAATGCGACCATGTTTGTTCTGAGGCCGTTGAGCCAGCGCTCGATCTCTCTTCTGTGGGCCGGCCAAGTGCTGGCCGCCACGGGCTCGGAATTCTACATGGTCGCGGTCGTCTGGATCGCGGCGGATTTTATCGGCAGTAATGCGGGATATGTGTCCGCGCTGCAGTCCGGAGCGCTGCTGTTCGGCAGTCTTTTCGGCGGCATCCTCACGGATCGCTGGCGGCACAGCACCACGATGATCGCGACCGATCTCGTAAGGGCGGCGCTCTTGCTGATGCTGTCGCTTGCCGGTCTTCTGCATCTGATGAGCCTGCTGCTCCTAATGGTGCTTGCCGGAAGCATTGCCTTGCTGACGTCGGCATTCGACCCGTCGCTGCAGGCAACCTTGCCGACCATTGCCGTCGATCCGGATGTCCGGCATGCCACCAACGGCCTCTTTGATGCCACGCGCCGCATGGCGCGCATTCTCGGGCCGAGCCTGATTGCCCTCGTGAACGGCTTTTTGCCGAAGTCGCAATTCTTCACCGTGACGGCTGCGACCTTCCTGCTCTCGGCACTTGCGGTCTGGCTGGCCGTGGCAAAGCTGCCGGCCGCACCGCGCCGGCGGGAATTTTCAGGCACGGCTGCCGTTGTGGACGGCGTTCTCGGCGGATGGCGTGTCGCGCGAGGCCACGCCGCCATTCTCTATGGCCTGTTCACCAATCTGATGGGAAACATCGCCTGGGCCATGGGCATCCTGCTCGGGATGATCCTGCACCTGCGAGAAACCAGCGCCGATCCGCTGACGGATTACAGCTTGATGATGACGGCCTACGGGGTCGGCAATGTCACGACCAATCTCATTCTCAGCAGCATCAAGCCGCGCCGGCCTGTCGTCTGGATCATTGCGGCGAAGTTGACTTTCGGGGCAGGGGTCTTTCTGTTGCCGCTGATGCATGATCGGATGTGGCTGATGATCGTCGCTTGCTTTGCGGCCATCAACGGCCCCTTCGAAAATCTGGCCATGCTGCATCTGATGCAGACGCGCAGCGAGCCGCATCGTCTCGGGCAGGTCTATCGTCTGATGATGTGCGCGATCTTTTCCGGCCTGTTTCTGGCCTATCTCATGTCACCGAGCCTGTTTGCATGGTTCGGCATCGGGCCGTCGATCATGGGAGCTGGCGCAGCGGTTTTCGTCTCCGGCCTGATCGGAATTGGCCTGCTGACATGGCGACAGACGCATTCAGCCGGAGCAAAGGCTTCCTAGGGCCTTTCCGCTTTTCTTCGAATCGCGAAGATGCTCCATCTTTTCGCTGTTACGCGATTTAGGGCGGAAAACCGCTATGCACGCTTCCTCGAATTGCTCCAAGGCGCTATCCGACCTCAGTCGAACAGGCTGGAAACCGACTCTTCCTGGCTGGTGCGGTTAATGGCTTCGCCGATGAGAGTTGCCGTGCTTATGACGCGGATGTTGGGGGCCGATTGCACGGCCGTCGTCGGCTGGATGGAATCGGTGATGACCAGTTCCTTCAGCTGCGAATTCGTCACGCGGGTCACAGCGCCACCGGAGAGAACGCCGTGTGTGATATAGGCGGTAACGCTTGCCGCGCCTCGTGCAAGCAGGGCATCGGCCGCATTGCAGAGCGTGCCGCCGGAATCGACGATATCGTCGATGAGAATGCAATCCTTGCCGGAGACTTCGCCGATGATGTTCATCACTTCGGATTCACCCGGGCGATCACGGCGTTTGTCCACGATCGCCAGAAGACAGTCGAGGCGCTTGGCAAGCGCGCGGGCGCGGACGACGCCGCCGACGTCAGGCGAGACGACCATGACGTTGCCGATATCGTAATTTGCTTTGATATCGCGCGTCAGGATCGGCAGGGCGTAGAGATTGTCCGTGGGGATGTCGAAGAAGCCCTGGATCTGGCCTGCGTGCAGGTCGAGTGTGAGAACGCGATCGGCTCCTGCCTCGGTGATCAGATTGGCCACCAGCTTGGCCGAGATCGGCGTGCGCCCGGAGGCGCGACGATCCTGACGGGCATAGCCGAAATAGGGAAGAACCGCCGTGATGCGCCGCGCCGAGGAGCGCCGCATCGCATCGATCATGATCAACAGTTCCATGAGATGGTCGTTGGCCGGGAACGAAGTCGGCTGGACGACGAATACGTCCTCGCCGCGCACGTTCTCCTGGATCTCGACGAAGATTTCCTGGTCCGCAAAGCGCCTGACACTAGCCTTGCCCAAAGGAACGTTAAGATAATTGCAGATCGCTTCGGCTAGATGCCGGTTCGAATTGCCTGCGAAAACCTTCATTGTGGTCCGCCTGTTACCAACCTGATAGCCGCGCTTTTAATCACCTCGCTCTCGAATGCAAGGGGTAGAGGCGCGTTACCTTTCATATTTCTGAAAAGCTTGTGACTATCCACCGCTGGAATTACGCCAGGAGTTGAAATCCGCCATTGTTTTGGTGGCAATTTTCTGCATGACCGCTGGAGGGACCGCCGTCCACGGATCGCCGCGCTTCAACGGAGCGCTTTCGGCTCCCTGGATTCTGTGGACGCGGTTGCCGGCACCATCCAGTACGTCCCACACATAGGTCACGGAGATCTGCGGTCCGTCCTCGAAGGCTGAGAGGTAGCCCTTTAGGATGTAGCTTGCGCTGGCGTCGCTGGAACTCTTGATCGTCAAGCCGAGCGAACGGGCATCGGCACCGAGCTGACGCGATAGCGGCGTGACGGCCTGAACGGGCGCGCCGATGATCGGCAGAAAGCGGATGCTGCTGCCGCCTGTCGTCGCTGCGGCCGGCGGCAGCGATGCCTGTTGCTGGTCCGGCTGTTGATCGTCAGCTGCTTGCTGCTGTTGTGGCGGTGGGTCTTCCGAGAGGCGGCGGTCCGCCTCGCGCTGCTCGTCACTCTCGGAAATTTGGTTGCCGTTGGCCTGGGGGATCGACGCCGTGCGAGCACCGTCCAAGGGTCGGGAGGCATAGGGGTTGGTGCCGCTCGAGCGCAGCGCCGACGCCTGTTCGTCGAGCGAGCCGCTGCCGCCGTAGCTTTGGGGCTGATAGGCCTGCTGGGAAGTCTGCTGCTGATAACCGAAGCTATCCTGCGAGTTCTGATAGTTCCGGCGGGGCTGTGGCGCTGCGGCCAGGCGCTCGACATCGCGCTGCGTGACGGGGCTGGAGCCGGCATAACCAATGGCCTCGGGCGGCGTCAAAGCGTCCGTGGTGTTGCAGGCAGAGAGCGCGAGGCAAAAGCCGACGACAGTCAATGCTATCCTGACCAGTCCCATTGGCGCGATCCTTCCTCTTTCCGGTCCTCCCGTTCAGGATCGCTACAATACGCCGCTAACGGTTAAGAAATTCGAGAGGATGTCGCGAGAGGGCTTTCGGGGTCTGGGACGTGGTCAGATAGGTCTGTCCGAGCGTCATGGCGGTGCCGCTGTCGGAGTCCATGATGATCATGTGCACGAAGAGCGACATATTCTCCACCATCTCCTGCGGATTGCCCATGTGGAACATCTCATGCTCCATCCACGAGGGCGAGAAGCGGGCGCCGAGCGAATAGCCGCAGGCGTTCAGCCGGTGACGGGCGAGGCCACGCTCATCCATGATCCTGGCATGCATGTCGAAAACGTCGCCGAACGTGTGGCCGGGTGTCAGGATCGTTTCGATCGCCTGCAGCGTTTCCAGGCAGGCGCTATAGAGTTCGCGATGTCGATGGCTGGAATTGCCGATGACGACGGTGCGCATCATCGCGGCGTGATAATGGGCATCGACGCCGGCCCATTCGAGCGTGAGCTGGTCGTCGGCATCGAGCCTGCGGCGTCCGGCCTTGTAGCGGCAGAGCAGTGCGTCCTGGCCCGAGCCGATGATAAACTCGTTGGCGGGATAGTCTCCGCCGCCGGACAAGACGGCGCCCTGCATGGCAGCCAGAATATCGGCTTCGTCTGCCCCCGGCTTGATCAGCGACAGGGCTGCGTCGAGTGCATCATCCGCAAGGGCTGCTGCCCGTTCGATATAGGCGATCTCTGCCGAGCTCTTCGTCAAACGGAGGCGACTGATAACATAAGAGGCATCGACAATCTGGCCAAAGCTGGACAGCTGATGATCGAGCAGTCGGGCGATGCGGCCCGTCATGCCGTGGGTGTCGTATTCGACGCCGATACGTGCACCGAGAAGATCGAGTTCGACGAGCAATTCCTTGAGATCGAGTGTCGGATCGACATTGGGGCGATCGACCCAGACGCGGATATCCTTGATGACCGAAGTGAGCTGCGCCTGGCGAAGATCGGCAGAGCGCGTCAAAAGCGTCATCGAGCCATCCGCCTTGACCACCAGCGTCTGGAAGAAGCCGAAGCCGAACGTGTCGTAGCCGGTCAGCCAGTACATGCTCTCCTGCGCGAACAGCAGCATGGCATCGAGCTTTTCTTCCTGCATTCTGGCAAGCAGCCGCGCGAGGCGGGCATCGAATTCGCTGCGTTCGAAATGCAGGGCCATGTCAACTTGTCTCCGCGATGGCGATAGCTGAGATCTGCCGGCCGTAATCCAGCTCCTTCGCATGCGTCGTGCGGCGATAGGAGAAGAAACGGTCGGCGTCCGGATAGGTGCAGAGGTTCAGGCTTTCGGCTGTCACGCCCGCCTTGCGCAGGCGATCGACGGTCAGTGCCGGCAGATTGAACATCGCATGGCCGGCTTGTTCAGACGGTACAAAATATTTGCCATAGCCGGCATCGTAAGCGAGGAAACGATCCACGAATTCTGGGCCGACTTCGTAGCTTGCCTGGCTGATGGAGGGGCCAAGACAGGCGATGATCGCCCCGCGGCGGGCGCCGAGCGCCACCATCGCATCGATGGTGTTTTCCAGTACGCCGGTCAGCGCGCCTTTCCAGCCGGCGTGGGCCGCGCCGATGACGCGATTTTCCGGATCGGCGAAAAGGATGGGACCGCAATCGGCCGCCAGTACGCCGAGCGCGATGCCGGGCGTGGCCGTGACCATCGCATCGGCTTCCGGGCGGTTTCCATCGTAATTCACGTCGACCGTCATGACATCAGGCGAATGAACCTGATGGACAGTGGCCAGCTTCTGCACCGGGAGGCCAAACCAGCCGGCGACGCGACGGCGGTTCTCCTGCACATGTTCGCGATCGTCCTTTGAGCCAAGCCCGACGTTCAATCCGCGATAAATGCCTTCCGAAACGCCACCTGCACGGGTGAAATAGCCATGGCGAATGCCGGCAGCCTCGGCGGCGCTCAGCAGCGTGCTTGCAATTGGTGTCGGCAACTGGAGCGTTCCTTGAGTTCTGGTTTGCCTGTCGTGCGACGAACAACGCGTCTGCGGCGAAGCAGTTCGATTTGACCGGGATGTTGGCCCAGCGCAGCGCTGACTGTCAATCCGTAGGATCGACAGTCACTGTTCAACTGACGGGACGAAATGGCAGGAGATCGATCGGCGGGCTAGAAACCGCGAGAGCCTTGAAGAGCTCGCCCATCTTGCCTTCGCCGGCTGCGGCCAGCCTTTCCACGGCGTTCTGGATGCTCTCCTGGGTGGTCGCGTCCTGGTCGCGGCCAAGCGCTGCCGCCCGTTCCAGCAGGCCGAGCCCGACGAGGAAATCGCCTTGATGACAGCATCCGTTGATGTGCATGCCGGAGGCGAGCGCGGTTTGAGCTAAATCCTGAAAATCGACGTGGCTGGTGAGGTCCGCTTCGCCCGGATGTTCGAGTGGCGGGTCATATTCGTGCATGCGCACGGCTTGCAGCGTGTCGCCAAAACCAGTGGCCATGTGCCCATAATCGATGGCCAGCGCAGTGCCGCCATGGACTGCGAGCCTGTCGCAGATCGTTGTCATCACGGCCTGGCGGGCAGGGGCAATTTCAAAGATAGTACCGATCGGCGGCGAGCTGCCGTCGGGAAGAAGCGCCGGATCGAGCGTCGCGACACCTGTCGTGAAGGTCAGCTCATCACTGATGTCGAGCCCGACCGCGCGCTCGCGGAAGCCGCTTTGCGTGCGCACGAACTGGCGGATGGGGATGGCATCGAAGAGTTCGTTGGCGGCAAGCAGGGTAAAGCCGGTAGGCACTTCGCCGAAGTCCATATGCCACGTGACCTTCGTGCCATGCGCCTCCAGCGTCTGCTTTTGGAAACCCTGCAGCCTTTCGCTGGTCTCGACCAGATGCACCGTCATGGCGTCATAGAGCTGCGGCGCGAGCTTGCCGATGACGCGCAGCATATCGGCCATCATCGTGCCGCGGCCGGGGCCGATCTCGACGAGCCGCACGTCCGCCGGCGTCCCGTGACGCTGCCATGCATGCACCATGAAGACGCCGATCATTTCGCCAAAGAGCTGGCTGACTTCGGGCGCGGTGACGAAGTCGCCGGAGTGGCCGAAGGGTTCACGCGTCTTGTAATAACCGTGCACCGGATCGGCGAGACACAGCGAAAAATAATCGGTGATGCTCAATGGCCCGTTGGTGCGGATGATGGCTTTGATTTTTTCCCCGAGCGCCGTCGTCATTCTTTGCTTTCGCTAATGCGTGACCCGCAACAAGCTGGGAGCGTCTTTCGACGGAGGCCACGCGACATTAAACCCTCAACTCAAGCCGCTTGCCTGGTCGCTGCCCGACCGGCGCGAATAACTGCCCACAGGCCGATGGCAACCATCGGAAGCGACAGCACCATGCCCATCGTCAGCCAGTTCGTCTCAAGCAGATAGCCGAGCTGCCGGTCAGGTTGACGGAAGAATTCGACAAAAATACGCGAGAATGCGTAGCCGATAATGAAAATACCGCTGACTGTCCCCGGCTTTTTCAGCGCGAGCGCCCAGCGGCAGAGCGCGAACAGAACGAGGAAGAGCAAAATGCCTTCTATGCCGGCTTCGTAAAGCTGGCTTGGGTGGCGCGGGTCGGGGCCGGCGGGGCAGATTCCGTTGTTGGCATCGACCAGATGCTGGCTGCAGAATACCATCGCCCAGGGAACATCGGTGACGCGGCCCCAAAGCTCGCCATTGACGAAATTGGCGATGCGGCCAAAGAAGAGGCCGATCGGCGCTACGGCGGCAACGATGTCGAACATGCTCCAGACCGGAATCTTATTGCGTCTGGCGAACAAAAACATGGCGATGGTCGTGCCGGTTAATCCGCCATGGAAGGACATGCCGCCCTTGTTGATCTGTATGGCCCGTATCGGATCGTTCAAAACCGGCCCGAGATCGTAAAACAAGATGTAGCCGATGCGTCCACCCAGGACGATGCCGATGGCAGCCCAAAGGATGAAGTCATCCAGATGCTGGCGGGTCATCGGAGCGGTATCGTTCAGCCAGAGCTTGCCGTTGTCGATCAGCCGCCTCGCGTAGAGCCAGCCGAGCAGAATGCCCGCCACATAGGCAAGCCCATACCAATGAACCGGGACCGGCCCAAGCCAAATGGCAACCGGATCGAGGTCCGGAAATGGGAGGATGGCGGCAAGATTGGCGGATGTCAGCAAGATCGTCAGGCCCGTTATCGCATGATTCCCGAAGGCACTCTGCCATTTCGGAGCAGGACCATGCTATATCCAAATGTGCGCGGAACATGGCGTCCGCTATCGAAACGGTCAAGTCGATTGTTATTGAGGCCGTATGGGCCGGGCCTGTTGTCCCGTCCTATCTCAATTTGCCCCATGTCAATTTACTTGCATCGGCTTCCCGGAAATCCTACCTCAGCACTATCTGGCCCAGATAGATGCCTGACCGTTGAGGGCCGACGGCCGCAAGGAGATTGCTATGAGCACTGGACCGAACCGTATCATGGATGAATTCGCCAAGCTGATGACCGATGCCGCCGGTGCGGCCCAGGGCGTGCGCCGCGAAATCGAAACGGCTTTCAATGCCCAGGTCGAACGCTGGCTGAATAGCATGGATATCGTCAAGCGCGAGGAGTTCGAGGCCGTTCGCGAGATGGCCATCAAGGCGCGCGACGAAAACGAAGCACTGCTCGCGAGAATCGAAGCGCTGGAAGCAAAGCTGGCGTCCAAGGGCGAGTAAACACGCATTCCGCTATTAACGATCTGCGCGGCACACGTTTGTCGCGCATTTTTTATGAAAATCCTATTTGTTTTTCCACCTGTGGACATCGGCAAAAAAGCCAATCGTCAGAGTCGGTTATGACTCCCTTCTGAATAGGTGTCCGAAGAGCTGTCCACAGCGCCTTTTCCAAAAACGAAGCTCAGGGGCTGGCAGGCCGGGCATGCCGCTATACACTGATTTTAAATGATGATTCGAAACGGACTTGGTAAGCTCCGGGCAGGGTGGACGCGTTAGTCTGGCAGCCGTTCAACATCATCCCGAGGATGTTTCCGGAGTAAAACTGTTTGCGTTCTCTCAGTGTTGGACCACGTGAAAACTGCATTCGTTCCGGTCAAGAAGGTGCTGCATGAGCCTGATGGAAGTGGAAGTCGAACGACAATCGAATCCGGTTGACATGATCGAGTTTGTGGCGGCCAACAACGACTGGTCGTTCGAGCGGTCCGGCGAAGACGAAATCGCCATGACCGTCGAAGGGAAATGGACAGATTATCATGTCTCTTTCTCGTGGATGGAAGAATTCGAGGCGCTGCATATCGCCTGCGCCTTCGACGTGAAGGTTCCCGAGCCGCGCGTCAACGAGGTGATCAAGCTGCTGTCCTGCATCAACGGACAGGTGCTGATGGGTCACTTCGATCTGTGGCGGCAGGAAGACATCGTGATCTTCCGCCAGTCCCTGCTGCTTTCGGGCGGTGCTGAGCCTACCAATCGGCAGGTGGAAGTGCTGCTTTCCAATGCGCTTGACACGTGCGAGGCGTATTATCAGGCTTTCCAGTTCGTTGTATGGTCGGGCCTTGATGCCAACCGCGCCATGGAAGCCGTGCTTTTCGAAACTGTAGGCGAAGCGTGATATGACAAGCGAACATTCCTCCAGCATCCTTGCATCCTCCGGGCCGATCATCCTGATCGGCGCGGGCAATATGGGAGGCGCGCTGCTGATGGGATGGCTGAAGAACGGCGTGCCCGGATCTTCTGTGGTTGTCGTCGATCCCAATCCATCCGAGGCGATGCGCCAGACGATTGCTGATGCTGGCGCCAGCCACCTGACCGGCGTTCCCGCAGGTATCACTGCCGGTGTCCTGTTCGTTGCGGTCAAGCCTCAGGTGATGGATGCGGTTTTGCCGCCATTTAAAGCGATTTTAGACGCGGAGACGGTTGTTGTATCCATCGCCGCCGGCAAGACGATTGCCTCGCTTGAGAAGAATCTGGGGCCGGCCGCGACGGTGCGTGCCATGCCCAACACGCCTGCGATGGTCGGTCGCGGCGTTACCGGCGCCTTTGCAAATGCCAGGGTCAGCGAGCGGCAGCGTCAGCTTGTTCAGAACCTTCTGAAAGTCTCCGGGCCGGTCGAATGGGTGCCGGAAGAAGCCGACATCGATTCTGTGACGGCGGTTTCAGGCAGTGGGCCTGCCTATGTTTTCTATCTCGTCGAATGCATGGCGGAGGCAGGGCGCAAGCTCGGCCTGCAGGCGGACCTCGCTATGCGGCTCGCACGGGAGACTGTCGCGGGGGCTGGTGAATTGCTCCATCAGTCCCCCGACGACGCATCGCGCTTGCGCCAGAACGTGACTTCGCCCGGCGGCACGACTGCCGCGGCTTTGGGCGTGCTGATGGCGGAAGACGGCATGCAGCCCTTGTTCGATGCCGCACTGGAAGCGGCGCGCAAGCGGGCGCAGGAGTTGGCTGGTTAAGGCAATTGCGGGGAAACTGCACAGCGGTTTTCCGTCCGGAATTGCGTGAGGGAAAAGAGCTGGAGCGGTGGGTGCTGAGCGAAAGCACTGCACCGCTTTAGTTTTCTATAGGAAGGGCAGAGGCATGACGGAAGAAATCACCTATGGCGATTTCGAGCGCGTTGATATTCGCGTCGGGACAGTCATCGAGGCTGAGACCTTTCCAGAGGCGCGCAAGCCGGCATACAAGCTGCGGATCGATTTCGGACCGGAAATCGGTGTCAAGCGATCGTCCGCGCAGATAACAGTCCATTATACGCCGGAAACTCTTGTCGGCCGTCAGGTGCTCGCCGTTGTCAATTTCCCACCGCGCCAGATCGGGCCGGTTCGCTCCGAGGTGCTGACTTTGGGCTTTGAGGATGAGGCGGGAGCGATCGTTCTCGCCGCGGTGATGCAACCGGTGCCGAACGGCAAGAAGTTGATGTGAGCGCCGCCCTTTCGCACCGAAAGGGACAGGTTCAATGGATATCTCTCGATACGGGGTCCGTCAGGCTGAAGTGGAGAAATTCCGCTTCGAAGCCTTCGCGTTGGGGCGAGCAGAAGGCCGGGCCGACCGCTAGTTCCTCCAACATCGGATCGAACCAGGCAAGCCTTGCCATCCGCCATTCCCGCATCTGGTCGGTGCGGTACTGGATGAAAAGAGCGTCGCCATTGCGCGTCACCCGCACGGACATGGCGTCGAAGTCATGATCGAGCCGAAAGGCGGACCAATCGGAATTGCCGTTGGTGACAACGACGCTGAAGTGTTTGGCGCCGTCGGTGTATTCGATCCCGCACTTCATCCAGTGTCTGGCGTCATGGCGGATCATCAGGCCGGCCTGATCATAGAGTTCCTGGTAATGCCCGACGAAGGCTACCTCCGCGGTAAAGTCGCCGCGGCGGGGCTTGCCGAGGAAATGACCGTCGTCGCGATGGAATCCGTAATAGGTTTCCTGCCAGAAATCCGTCTTGTTGTTCGAGCGCACGAACAGCCGGCCTTGGTTCATTTCCCACGCCTGCGGCGCATTCAGCCAGTGCATGCCATCGATATCGATCGGCATCGGATGTCTCCTCAGGCGGGGATGCGGATGGTGGCGCGCAGGCCGCCGAGCGGGCTGTCGCCGAGCGTGACATTGCCGCCGTGGCTCCGAGCAATATCGCGCGCAATGGCAAGACCGAGCCCGGTGCCGGATTTATCGAGATTGCGAGCGGAATCCAGCCGGAAGAACGGCTTGAAGACGTCCTCGCGCGCTTCGAGAGGAATGCCCGGGCCATCATCGTCGAAAACGATCGTCAACCATTTTGCACTGTGCTTGGCCTCTATGCGCAGGTTTGTGGCGTAGCGGCGGCTATTGGTGGCGAGATTGGTGACGAGACGGGTAAAGGCGTTCGGACGAACGGAAATTTCGTCGTCGCCTTCGATGGAAAAATCCATGGACTTGCCATGCAAGGTGAAGTCCTGGCGGATCTTTTCGAGGATATCGCTGAGCTTGAACTGGCCGACATCCTCCTCAGCTTCGCCGCGTGCGAAAGCCATGTAGCCCTCGAGCATGCTCTGCATGTCCTCGACGTCTTCGTTGAGGCCGATAAGATCGGGATCGTCGCCGACCAGCGCGAGCTGGAGCTTGAAGCGAGTGAGCACCGTGCGCAGATCGTGGCTGACGCCGGATAGCATCGCCGTGCGTTGCTCCAACTGCCGCTCGATGCGCTCGCGCATCAGGATGAAGGCGAGGCCCGCACGACGGATCTCGTCGGCGCCACGGGGGGAGTAGTTTTCGAGCCGCTGTCCCTTGCCGAAACTCTCCGCGGCTTGAGCCAGCGCCAGGATCGGCCGGATCTGGCCGCGCAGGAACAGCACTGCGATACCGATCAGCACGAGCGACGTGCCGACCATCCACAGGATGAAGATATGGGTGTTGGAGGCATAGGTCTGGCTACGCTTGGCGAAGACGCGTAGCACCTTATCCGGCAGCTTGATGCGGATCTCGACCAGGCTGGAGTTTCCGACAGTGTCGATCCAGTAGGGCAGGTTGATCTGATCTTTAATCTCGTCGCTGAGGATGCTGTCGAGGATCGAGAAGAAGGGCTTGTCGCGTCGCTGCGGCAGCTCGCCGCCCGGTTCGATCGAGATTACGAGGTCGAGCTTCTGCCGCGCCATCTGCGTGATGGCGGCATAGTCGTCGTCCTGCGGGTATGTCTGAATAATGGTGATGATGGCGGCGATGTCGCGCGTCGTTGCCATGGATAGCCGCTGCGTCACCATCTGCCAGTGACGCTCCATGAAGACGATAGTGACGACCGCCTGCAGGATGATCATCGGCAGGATGAAGATGAGCAGGGAGCGGGCATAAAGGCCTGTCGGCAGCACATATCGACGCATCCAGCGCGCCAGCCACCGCAGCCCGTTGGTCGGCGTGTGATCCTGCTCGCGTCTGATCGAATCGAATGTCACCATCGCCTATGATCCCGTAGGTCAGTCTATGCTCAGGCGGTAACCGATACCTCGCACCGTCTGCAGCCAGATGGGGTTTGCAGGATCGTCTTCGATCTTGCGGCGTAACCGGTTGATCTGGACATCGATGGTCCGTTCACCGACCTCGGCCTCATTGCCGATGAGCTCATGGCGCGGGATGGTCTCGCCCGCGCGTTTGGCGAAGAGCAGCATGATTTCCTGTTCGCGATCCGTCAGCCGGATCAGCTCTGCGGCCTTCTTCAGCTCCTTGCGGGTCAGGGAAAACGTATAAGGCCCGAACATCACAAGCTCGATCTTCGGTGAATCGGCAGGCGCATTGCGCCGCAGGATATTGTTGACGCGCAGCACCAGCTCGCGGGGGTCGAACGGCTTCGGCAGATAATCGTCGGCGCCGGCCTCAAGGCCGGCTATGCGGGAATCGGCCTCTGCAAGCGCAGTCAGCATGATAACGGGAACGTTCTTGATGGCGCGCAGGCTCGATGTCAGCGAGATGCCGGACTCTCCCGGCATCATCACATCCATGATGATGAGATCGAAATCCAGTCCTTCGAGCTTGCGTCGTGCTTCGGCACCATCGGCTGCCGCCGTTACCCGAAAGCCTTTTTCCATAAGGTAGCGATTGAGAAGGGCGCGGATACGCGTGTCGTCGTCTACCACCAGAAGATGTGCAGCATCGTCCGAAATAACTGTTTTCGTTGTCGTCATTCGATCCGTCTCGATCCTGTCTTACCCACGATTGATAAGCGGCATTCCGCGCCGGATCCCCGGCCGATTTGCCATTATTTTGCTGTCTGCATTCCCCTTAGAAAGCGCTTTACGCTTTCGCGCGTCGCGTCCGATGCGCCTTCGAATGCCCGTTCAATACGGCGCGATTGCGGCTCTGCCAGCGCCAGCGCCAGATCGCGTCCTGCCTGCGTCGGATAAAGCTTGCGCTGCCGACGGTCCTCCGGACCGGCCACCTGATGAATATAACCCGAATCGATCAATTGTTTGAGAACCCGTGCCAAACTCTGCTTGGTGATCTGCAATGTTTCCAAAAGGTCTGCAACGGTCATGCCCGGTTCGCGGTTAACGAAATGCACGACGCGATGATGAGCCCGCCCGAAGCCACTCTTGATCAGGATCTGATCCGGGTCCGACACGAAATCGCGGTAGGCGAAGAAAAGTAGCTCGATGATCTCGAAGTCGATATTCCCCGCATTCTGCATCGGTGTCGCCAGCAACTCAGCCCTTGCCGCGTTTTGGCTCATCTGTCGTGGCACAATAGCATTTCCTTTTTATTTTTTGCGCGTTTGCGAAATTTACGCAAAAATATGTCAGCTTTATTGACGTATTTTTACGCCATCGCCTGCCTCCGCACAATGCCGTGCGGCCTGAAAGACTGCGCCATTTCGGGAAATCTAGGTGCGGACTGGCAAAACTCCAACCTATTTCGAGTTTTCTCAGCCGACGGGGGCAAGGAGCGTCAAAGGGGAGGCGTTTCCTTGCCGTAAGCCCGACCTCATCTCGGCAGATCCAAGAGTTCTGCAGGAAGGATGGGGAGGGGGCTTCCCCGATGAACAAACAGGCCTGGGGTATCGCAATTGGAACGGCTCAAGTTCCAGGCCCGCGGATTTTCACCTTCAGCCCTTTGGGGAGCGCTATTCGCTCATTCGTCGATAGTCAGGCGCGCATGCAATCCCCGGAGTGCCTTGCAGCCGCCTGCAAGGGCCGGATGTTTTCTCCGGCCCTTGCAGGTTTGATCCTTACGACTTGCGGCCGAGAACTACGCCAACGATTGCCGAAAGCACGCCGCCGGCGATCAATGAGGATATGCCTTGTGCCACCAGGCCGGTGAGGGCGTCGCTGCCGATAAGCTTGAGAAGGACGCCACCGCCCAGCCCGCCAATGGCACCCGCGATCGTTCTGGCAACAAGATTGATGCCGTCCTGCTTCAAAACGCCGCTCGCTGCGTTGCCGCCAATGGCGCCAGCTATCAGTTGCGTGATGATAGGTCCTAGACTTTCCATGTGATTGCCCTTCTCCCAGTGTTCCGGAGACGCTTCCGGATGCCCTCTCGGCGCGCCCGGGATCGATGCCTGGGGGCGGCGATAATCCTCACTGGTATCAGAAGTACATCATGCGCCGGCCGGTGGAAATAGAAAGGCAACTTCAACGAGAGAATGCCCCGATAATTCCGGGGGAAATCCAATTTTCGGGCATGCGGCTGTCCGGCCGCACGCCAATTTCGCCACTATGTTCGGCTTTCAGGCCGAATCATCGGTAGACGTAAACGATGCGCCGCGTGCCCGGATCGACCAGCACCTGTCTGTGATTTACGTCGATATAGCTGTATTGATAGTCCGGAATGCGGTGAACCTCGACGCTTTGCGGAACGGTCGCACCGATGGCCAAGTTTCCACCGAGCTGGACGGTATCGACCGGATTGTCGTCGATATAGGTCCGGACTTCCTCCGGCGGTGTGATCGCGACGATATTGCCGCTATCCTCATCGACGCGGCCAAGCAACTGGTCATCCGGGTCGGGCTGGGCTGACTGGATGCCGCCGGTCGTGACCGGATCCGTCTTTTCATAGGTTATCGTGGGGATGCCGAGGTCGTCGCGATGATCCTGAACGACAACCGGCGCGCCATTTTGCTCGACGCTAAGATATTGGGCGTAAACCCAGCCGCGCATGCCATTGACATCGACTCGACACCAGCGGCTGCCTTCGACGCAGCCGTCAAGCGTGGCGGGAGAGCCACGTGTCGCGACGCCGACGGTCGGAAACTCGGCGCCAGGTCCCGACCGCACTTCAATGTCGCTAGCGGTCGTCGCGGCCATCTCGGCATGGGCCAAGCCGACGCTGCCGGTAAGGATAACGCCGGCCAGCAACAGGTTTCTCTTCAAGGACATTGGTTCTCTCCTTCTGCCTTTAAAGACCTAACTTCAACGTTTTGCGCGCCACTGTGTTCCTGTCGATCGGGCCCGTTACGGCCGGCGACTGATGAAGTGTCGCGGTAACCAATTGAATTATATTCATATTTTTACACCTCGATCCGGCGTCTTCGCGTTCGAGTGTCGGGGGCTGTTTTGTCCCAAGTTTGCCGCTATACCGACAGCACGACATTCAAACAGACGAGGCATTCATGGGCATGCTCCAGGCCGGCATCATTCCGGTGACCCCTTTCGAACAGAACTGCACCATCCTGTTCGACCCGGAGACGAAAGAGGGCGTCGTGGTCGACCCCGGTGGCGATGTCGACATTATCCTGCAGACGGTGCGCGAGAACGGCATCACCCTGAAGGCCATATGGCTCACCCACGGGCACATCGACCATGCCGGCGGCGCCGACGAAGTCCGCGAGGTGCTCGGCATCGAGGTTATCGGCCCGCATGAAGATGACCGCTTCCTGCTGGAGGATATCGAGGGCAAGGCCAAGATGTTTAACATAGACGGCGTGCGCAACGTGGTGCCGGATCGGTTCCTGAAGGAAGGGGACAAGGTCTCCTTCGGCGAGCATGAGTTCGAGGTTTTCCATTGTCCCGGTCATGCGCCCGGCCATGTCATCTATTTCAACCGCAAGCAGGGTTTCGCGCATCTTGGCGATGTGCTTTTCAATGGTTCGATCGGCCGGACGGACCTGCCGGGCGGCAGTCATCAGCAACTGCTTGATTCAATCCGCGACAAGGTTTTTCCGCTCGGCGACGAGGTTGGCTTCATCTGCGGTCACGGATCCGGCAGCCGGATCGGCGACGAGCGCCGCACCAATCCATTCCTGCGCGGGTTGTAAGAGGCACCGAGGGGCCGATGGAGGCAATCTAGCGGCGCTCGCCGCATCTGGAGAGAAGATCGTCGACGACGCTGGCGAGCGGGGCAGTGGCGTCGATGCTTGTCGCGTTCTTCGGAATATCCCCTTGCGTCGCGTGCAGTCTTAGAACGAAGTCCCGCTCCGCCGGCGTTCCGCCAAACTCGTCTTCCGGTCTGCTGGCGAGTCGGTTGCTCACCGTATCTGCATCGACGTCTAGAACGAAGATCGCATTGAAGAGACCAATGAAGCGGTGGAGATTCCTGGAGCCACCGCAAAAGAATGAGATCGGGTGGCTTTGATCGGCAATCAGGGATTTGACTTTGTCGACATTCCAGAGGTGATGCCAATGCGCGAAACCGACGTCCGCACAGCCACCTGTCTGCGGTGAGCCAATCAGCGGCTCTCCCGTTTCAGGATCGCCTTTGTAGGCCAGCTCGCGGTCACCATGGATCACGTCATAGCCGCGCCGCTGTAATTCGGTGGCGACCGATGTCTTCCCGCTTCCCGAAACGCCTTCGATTAGATAGTTCCTAACGCCCATTTTCAGACCCTGTTCCGAGAGCTTGCAGGCGCCGTGCGATGCGGCAACAGCCGGAATAGGTGGCCAACATGATTGTGGCAAGACATTATGGCGGTATGGCTTGGAGGTGGCTCTCCAGCATGTGGCGTGAGCTGGTGAGAGGCTGCAACGGCCAACCATGTCGTGGCCAAGCTATCGCAAGACAAACGGTGTCTTGCGATAGGAAGGACTTCAATTTTTCAGCTGCGGGCAAGCGGCTACTTCCGCTCTCGGAGTGGCTAGTCGATCGCTGCCGGAACTTAGTCGGCCGTGCAGAAGTGGCGCATGCCATCATAGCCGACATAAGTGCCGCTGCGGCCGTCGAAGCTTCTGTAACGATCGTAGCAGTAGCGCATCCATGCAGAGGACCAGGGACGCAAGCCCGAAACCGGCGGCGGAGCATAGTAGCTCACATCGCGCTCGACATAGACCCGACGCGGGGCCGGACGATAATAGTAGGGCGGCGGAGGCGCATCATAGTCCGGTTCGGCATAGACCGGTCCCGGCTCGACATAGCGCGGCTGGCTGGCAATCGCCGAACCGACGATCAGGCCTGTGGCAAGCCCAGCGGCACCGAGCGCCCAGCCATCGCGATCCCGATGACGCCAATAATCGCCTGCAGACGCGGCAGTCATGGACGTCAGCATCAATGCTGCAGCCATGGCGGACACAGCGAGCGATTTGCCGAGTATGGTCATTGGTTTGTCCTCTCAGGAAAACGGGATGACTGTCGCTCCCGCTCTTTCATGATGAGCAAACTATACGCGGCAAACTGAATACAGACTGAATGACAAAACCCGGCATTGCTGCCGGGCCTCAACTCGAATGATAACCTTAAGGGTCTCAGCCGGCAATCTGGAGATTGACGGCCTTCGGTCCCTTGCCGCGGCGATCCGGTTCCGTGTCGAAGCTTACCTTCTGGTTTTCCGACAGTCCTGCCAGGCCGGAAGCCTGAACCGCAGAAATGTGTACAAAGATGTCTGCGCCACCCTTGTCCGGTTTAATAAAACCGAAGCCTTTATCGGTATTGAAAAACTTTACAGTGCCAGTCTCGGCCATGCCTCAGGTCCTTTTCTCTCTGCCCACCATCCACACGGGCAGCATTACTGTGTTGCCCTTGCGGGCGCTTGCAGGCAGTTCTCGAAATTTTAAGGAAAAGGTCCCCTATACCTCGGCATGATCTCGATGCGATGTTTGCCACCCCGCATTTCAACCAGCTGACCGGAATATTAGCGTCTCCGGCGCGCGTTTTTCTTAGGACTTCCCATGCTCTAAAAATGCCCGAACATCATTGAGAGTGCTGTGTTTGTTGGGAATTGGCAAGCAAAAGTTTTTTAACGTATCGCAGGCAGCACACTATAGTAATGCGACTGTGCTAACGCGATTCGCAAATTTTCTCACTTTGAAACAAGTTTCTAAGGTTTTTGCATCGTTTGCGATATAGTTTTGGCGAAATTTTCCCAAGTCGGCTGGGGTGAACGTCGATTTTCGATTGTTCAAAAAAATTTCAAAAACCGTTGCAATTGAACACTCATGACGCGCATTTCTGGTGTTTTCAGGCCGCTGCGTTCCGCCGGCGTACCAGCTCCGGCACCAGTTCTACGGCAAGCATTGCTGCAAACATCAAAGCGCAACCGGCGTAGCCGAGCGGTCCCATGGTCTCGCCGAGCACCAGCGCGCCCAAAGAAGCTCCGAACAAGGCCTCCGAAGAGAGGAAGATCGCCGCCTGCGGCGCAGTCGTGTAGCGCTGGCCGATTACCTGCAGCGCGAAAGCAAGCCCGGACGAGAATATGCCGACATAAAGGATCTCACCGAGTGCTGCTTGGATGCTCGCAAGGCTGATGGGTTCGACCAGAGCAGCAACGGCAAGGGCGAGGGCGGCTGTGACGGCAAATTGTATCGCGGAAATGGCAAGCGGCCGGGCAGTCTCATTGACTGCGGAGCCAGCGAGGGTGATTTGTGCTGCCCAGAAGAGGGCGCAAATGACGGTGAGGAGATCGCCCGTCGTGAGGCTGGAAAGCGATCCGCCGGATAGCAGATAGATGCCGCAGAGCGCCATGAGCGCGGCGGGCCAAATGATCCAGTGCGGCGAGCGCCGCATGAAGATGACGGCGATCACGGGCACGAACACCACGTAAAGGCCGGTGATGAAGCTGGAATTGGTGACGGTTGTCGTTAAAAGCCCAAGCTGCTGCGTCGCGGCGCCGCCGAACAGCGCGACGCCGATCATCACGAAGGACAGCCAGTTGCGGCTCGTCAACGGTTGCCTCGCCTTGCGGCTTTCCATCAAGACGAAGGGCAGGACGACTACGGTGGCGACAGCAAACCGCAGGCCGATGAACCAGAACGGTCCGATCGACTTCATTGCCGTTGATTGCGCGACGAAGCCGCCGCCCCAGATCGCGGCAGCGAACAACAACAACAAATTCGCCTGTATGCGAGACATCTGCATCCTGCGGGAGGGGGAAACGAATAGCCGACCGTTAGCAGTTGCTGTTGTGCTCGGCAAGGGCGAATGGCGTCGCAGGTGTTGGCTAGTTCGTTGCTTTCGAAACCCGCAGGAGCGCGCCGTTATCTTCGTCCGTGGTGATCAAAAGCGCGCCGTCGGGCGCGACGACGATGTCGCGCATGCGGCCGAATTTGCCTTCGAACATGCGCTCACGCTCGGTGATCTTGCCGGCTCCGTCACGATCGAGGCGAGACAGCAGCTGGAACTTCAGCGCAGTCACCAGCAGATCGCCATTCCATTCGGGAAACATCTTGCCGCGATAGACGGCAATCGCACCGGGAGCGATCGATGGGTCCCAATAGAAAAGCGGCTGCTCCATGCCCTTCTTCGCCGTGCCGATGCCGATCTTCGTACCGTTGTAATTGGTGCCATAGGAAATGACCGGCCAGCCGTAATTCTTGCCGGCTTCCGGCGTGTTGATCTCGTCACCACCCTTTGCACCGTGCTCTGCCGTGTAAAGCCTGTTCGTCTCGCTATCGAAGGTAATGCCCTGCGGATTGCGATGACCCTTCGACCAGATTTCGGGCAGGGCCTTTTGGCCGTTTTTGAACGGATTGTCGGACGGAATGCCGCCGTCGGTCTGGATATGGATGATGGTGCCGGCATCGTCGTGGAAATCCTGGGCGCGGTCCTGCTCACCGCGATCGCCAAGGCTGACAAAGAGGCTGCCGTCGCGGGCGATCGCGATGCGCGAACCGTACTGGATATTGCCGCTCGACAGCTTGTTCATCAGGAAGATGCGCTTCACATCGGCCAGCTGCGTTTCGTCGGTTGACAGTTTCGCACGGAAAACGGCCGTGCCGCTGCCGCCGTCTCCCGCCACCGACGCGGTGAAATAGAGGGTTCGGTTGCTACTGAACTTCGGATCGATTTCGACGTCGAGCAGGCCGCCCTGTCCGCGGGCGTAGACTTCGGGCAGTCCTGCGAGTGGCGGCGAGACCTTGCCGTTGCGGATGAGGCGCATACGGCCGGGGCGCTCGGTGACGAGATAGGCGCCATCCGGCAGCACTGCCACAGCCCATGGATGCTCGAGCCCGGTGGCGATTGCCTCGACCTTGACCGTGACTTTTTGCGTCTTGAAGGTCTGCGGAGCTTCTGCCAGCGCCACGCCTGCCGCCAACAGGCCAGAAACCGTCAATGCAATGGTAACTCCCGTTCTTATCACACGCATATTTGCCGCTCCCCAAGACCGCTGGTTTTTCAAGGTGGGTCGACCGCCTTGACGTTCAAGGCCGAGTGCTGTGCCGATAACGTCTTTGTGTTCGCGAATTTGGTGTCGCCCTGCGTCGCGTCCTGAAACCGTCCGGCGCGCCAAAGCATAGGACCGAGGCGGAAGGCGCGTGGAACAAGGGTTTGTCGAAGGTGGCGTTTGGGGCAAGCCCTTATGTTACAATGGGAAATCGCCGTTCTGCTCAGACGTTGAATCAGGTGCTTCGCAAATTGATTCAAGTTGGCGAGGCTTGCGGGCCGTCGATGGGCTGCAGCAGTCGTCGCGCCAAGGCTTGGAATCTGCATCGAAGACATGGCCCGAAAGCCAGGAAATAAAGCCACTGTGACGCCTTTGCGCTTGAAACGTCGGCCCATATTCGACATAGAGCTTAGCGCAGAAATCTGGTCCACAGGCTTTCTGCCATTTTCAACCGAATAGGACCGATCACCATGGCCTTTCTTGCCGACGCTCTTTCCCGTGTAAAGCCTTCTGCCACCATCGCCGTTTCTCAGAAAGCGCGCGAGCTGAAAGCAAAAGGACGCGACGTGATCGGTCTTGGCGCCGGTGAGCCGGATTTCGATACACCCGATAATATCAAGACGGCCGCCATCGACGCGATCAATCGCGGCGAGACGAAGTACACGCCGGTTTCCGGCATCCCGGAACTGCGCAAGGCGATTGCCGCCAAGTTCAAGCGTGAGAACAATCTCGACTATACCTGGGAGCAGACCATCGTCGGCACGGGCGGCAAGCAGATCCTGTTCAACGCCTTCATGGCGACGCTGAACCCGGGCGATGAAGTCATCATCCCGACGCCCTACTGGGTTTCCTACCCGGAAATGGTGGCGCTGTGCGGCGGCACGCCGGTTTTCGTCGCGACAACGCAGGCCGACAGCTTCAAGTTGCAGCCTGCCGATCTTGAAAAGGCGATCACGCCGAAGACCAAGTGGTTCATGTTCAACTCGCCGTCCAACCCGTCGGGCGCTGCCTATACGCATGACGAGCTGAAGGCGCTGACGGACGTGCTGGTCAGGCATCCGCATGTCTGGATCCTGACCGACGACATGTACGAGCACCTGACCTATGGCGAATTCAAATTCGCCACGCCGGTCGAAGTCGAGCCGAGCCTCTATGACCGCACGCTGACGATGAACGGCGTCTCGAAGGCCTATGCCATGACCGGCTGGCGCATCGGCTATGCTGCCGGCCCGCTGCAGCTCATCAAGGCCATGGACATGATCCAGGGCCAGCAGACCTCGGGTGCGACCTCGATCGCCCAGTGGGCGGCCGTCGAAGCGCTGAACGGTCCGCAGGACTTCATTCCGCGCAACAAGAAGATCTTCGAAGGCCGCCGCGACCTCGTCGTCTCGATGTTGAACCAGGCGAAGGGCATTTCCTGCCCGGTTCCGGAAGGCGCCTTCTACGTTTATCCGTCCTGCGCCGGCCTGATCGGCAAGACGGCTCCGACCGGCAAGATCATCGAAACGGACGAAGACTTCGTTTCCGAATTGCTGGAATCGGAAGGTGTAGCCGTTGTTCACGGTTCGGCCTTCGGCCTCGGCCCGAACTTCCGCATCTCTTATGCGACCTCGGAAGAGCTGCTCGAAGAAGCTTGCCGCCGCATCCAGCGCTTCTGCGCCGCCTGCAAGTAAGCAGCCAGCGATAGCTTACATGGAAAGCCCGCCAGAAATGGCGGGCTTTTCCTATTCAGATTGCCGGTTGCGGCTTCATCAATTGATTCAAGCGCTTCGCAATTTGATTCCGCCAGTCGGCGCAAGTCCTTGAAATTGGAATCAAAGACCGAGTGTCGTTAGCATGATGAAGGTGGCGAAGAGGATGAAATGGGTCATGCCTTCGATGGCGTTGGTTTCGCCGTCATTGAGGTTGATAGCGGCAACGATCAGCGTGATCATTATCATGACCGTCTGCACCGGAGACATGGCCATGATAAACGGCTGGCCTGTATAGAGTGCGATCGCCTCCATGACGGGTACCGTCAGGATGACCGTGGATAGCGAGGCGCCCAAGGCGATATTGACCGTTGCCTGCATGCGGTTTCTGAGCGCCGCACGCAGCGCCGTCAGGATTTCCGGAGCTGCCGAGATCGCGGCGACGACGATGGCTGCGATGGCCGGCGGCGCGCCTGTGCCCTTTAGGCCTGTATCCATGAAGGCCGACATGAATTCCGCCAGCGTGCCGATCAGGACGACGCCGATCAGAATGGTGACGATGGATGTCGTCGTGGATTCTTCTTCGTGATGCTCTTCGGGCATTCCGAGTTTCTTCTCGGTACGCGGATAGCTGTAGCTGAAGAAATAGCTATGTTTGCCGACCTGCATGCGCAGGAAGAGCGCATAGAGCGCGATCATCGCGACGATGGTGAAAGCGGAGTAGTAGTGCCACTTTGCTTCCGGGATGAATTCCGGCACGATCATCGAAATGCCCATGGCGGTCAGGATCATGACGCCATAGGTCCGGCTGGAATCGTCGTTATAAGGTTGCTCGCCGTGCTTCAGGCCACCGAGAAGGGCGGCCAGGCCTAGGATACCGTTGATGTCGAGCATGACGGCGGCGTAGATGGTATCGCGCACCAACGTCGGCGAACTTTCGCCGCTCATCATGATGGCGAGGATGATCACCTCGACGGCAACGGCTGAAAGCGTCAGAATCATTGTGCCGTAGGGGTCACCGACCTTGACCGCAAGGGTCTCTGCATGATGGGCGACGCGCATCGATGCCAGTACAATCGTTGCGATCAATGCCGCTGCCGCGGTTATCGAGGCGGTCTGCCCCATTTCCAGCACTGAATGCTCGCCGACATAGGCAATGACGGCGATCGCCAGTGCCACCAAGAGGGCTTTTTCCTGCTTGAACCACTTCACTATATTCACCTTCCCCACCTTCTGCGCCGATTCACGGTTGCACTCTAAATCAATGATTTCGCACATCAAGCGCGTATGGTTGAGGGCGGGATTTGCAGTCAGAACCATTTAATGGAATACTGTGCCCGTCGGTCTGCCCACCCCAAACGTCGCGGCATCCTCGAATCCGTCTCAGATGCATGCGGTCCTGCCGGCAACGCCCGGTCCCGAAGGTCTTGGCAGATGAGAAGGAGGGTTTGAATGGTCAAGGTCGTTTACGAAATCGTGCCGCATGACGGTGGATGGGCATATCGCTTCCACGATGTCTATTCGGAAGCGTTTCCGACACATTCCGAGGCCGTGGAGGCCGCAAGGATTGTTGCCGCAGAGCAGCAGGTGGGAGGAGACTCCGCCGAGATCAGCTGGCAGGATGAAAGCGGCAAGTGGCATGAGGAATATGCTGACGGTGGAGACCGGCCGGAAACGGAAGTCATTGACGGCCAGAGGCATTTTCCACCAGTGGATACGGCGCCCGGCGCATAGATTGGCGCTATACCGATTACCTGCTCGACGCCCTAGCGACCGATATCGTATCGATATGCTCGATCGTCTGGGCATAAGCTGTCGGCAAAATTGAGTACGCTTGTCGGGGATAACTTCAAAATCCTTCGGCCAGTTCGGATCGCATGGTGCGAGCTCCACCGCTGCCCTCATGACTATTGTCCTTCCGGCGTATCGTTTCCCTTCGCATAGTCCAGCAAGCCCGCGACGAGCGCGTCGAACGTCACGCGGCAGCGTGGCGATGTCTTCAGGTTTTCGTGCATCACGATCCAGGTGTCGATCGTCAATTCCACTTCCGGCAAGAGCCGTTGAAGGTTGGCGTCGCGTTTGGCCAAGGGGATCTGATAGAAGCTTATGCCGATGCCGGATCGCAGGGCATTGTGCAGAACGATGCTGTGGTCGGATCGAAAGCTGAACGAGATGCCGTCGAGCATCGGATAGCGTTTCACCATGCTTCGGATGTAGGCGGTCTGCCGATCGAAGCCGATCAGCTTGTGTCGGCGGAGGTCCGCGATCGTTTCCGGCTTGCCGTGTCGCTCGATATAGCGTTTGTGCGCGAAAAGACCCAGGGAGATTACGCCGACATGGCGGGCCAGCAGCGCTTCTTGCGCCGGCGCGACCATACGCACGGCAATGTCGGCCTCGCGCTGCAACAGATCCTCCACGATGTCGGAAGCGGACAATTCCACGATCAGTTCGGGATACTGTGCCTGTAGCCCGGCAAGAATGGGCGGCAGTACCTCCGTTCCAATTACTTCACTGGCGCTGATGCGCACTGTGCCACTGACCTCCTCCCTGGAGCCGGTGGCGGCGCGCAGCAGCGCGGCAGCCGTGCTCGCCAGCGTTTCGGCGTAGGGCTTCAGGACAAGGGCGGCATCGGTCGGCAACAGGCCTTGCTGTGACCGCGTGAAGAGTTCGGCGCCGACCGATTGTTCCAATGCGTCTATATGACGGCCGACTGTCGGCTGCGTCAGGCCGAGATCGCGGGCGGCAGCAGACAGTGAGCCGTGCTCCAGCACCGCGAGAAAGGTACGATAGAAATCCCAGCTTGGTTCTGATGTCATACATTTATGTATAGCATCTGCAGATTTTTAGGCAATTTCGTCTATTGCGATCGTGGGCCATAGTCAGTCCATCGAAACCGATGGGGATGACGATGAGCAAGCAGATGGAAAGCGTAAAGACGGCCTTGATCCTTGGTGCTACCGGCGGCATTGGCGGTGCTGTCGCTGAAGGGCTAGCCTTTCGCGGTTGGCGCATCCGGGCGCTGAACCGCAATGCAGCCGAGGCGGCCCGCCGCCAGCCCGAATTCGACTGGTTCCAGGGCGATGCCATGCAGGCGGGCGATGTTCTGAAGGCAGCTGAAGGAGCCGAGGTTATCGTGCATGCGGTCAACCCGCCCGGCTATCGCAATTGGGGGCAAGTCGTCTTGCCGATGCTCGACAACACCATTGCTGCGGCCAAGGCCGTCGGTGCGCGCATTGTGCTGCCGGGAACCGTCTATAATTTCGGCCCCGACGTCTTCCCGAGGGTCACGGAAGACAGCCCGCAGCGGCCGAAGACCCGCAAGGGCGCCATCCGCGTGCAGATGGAACGGCGCCTGCAGGCAGCGGCAGAGCAGGGCGGTACGTCCGTCATTATCGTTCGCGCTGGCGATTTTTTTGGCGGATTGCGCGCCAATAGCTGGTTTTCGCAGGCGATGGTCACGCCGGGTAAGCTGATCCGCTCCTTGACCTACCCGGGCAAGACTGGCCTCGGCCATCAATGGGCCTACCTGCCTGACGTTGCCGAAACGATGATCCGGCTGATCGAGAAGGGCGACCAACTGCCATCCTTCGCCGTCTATCACATGCGCGGCCATTGGGATGGCGATGGCCGGCAGATGATCGAAGCCGTGCAGCGCGTGCTTGGTCACAATGTAAAGGTGAGGGCATTTCCCTGGTGGATCGTGCCGCTGGCCAGCCCCTTCGTTCCGTTCATGCGGGAGCTGCGCGAAATGACCTATCTTTGGAAAGTTCCGCTGCAGATGCGGAACGACAGGCTGGTGGCGGTGCTTGGAGAGGAGCCGCATACGCCCATTGACGAAGCTATCCGCGCAAGCCTGGTCTCGATCGGTTGCTTGCGAGCTCAGGCCGCCTGAGGCGGCTTAGGCGCTCAACCCGGTCGAAGCAAGTTGGGCGACGGTGAAATCCGAATATGCATTCTTCGTATCATCGTCGCCCGGGAGCCATGCCGTCGAAAGCCCTGGCCGGACAGTCGGTCCGATCAACGTCTTGTTTGACGAGTTAGCGGTCAGTCCGCGCCCATGGCTGTGGCGAGGTGTTCGGCAGTTATATTCAACGTCGCTATCCCTTGCTTGAGGCGCTCGGCACTGCCGGACGCGAGCAGCGGGATTACATTGCCGGACGAAAGCCTCGCCCAGGCGAGAGCCGCCTGGCTTGGCGTCACGCCGAGAATTTGCGCCGCCTTCCGGAGCCGATCGAGCCGTGCCTGATTTTCTGCAGCGTCGTAGGCCTTGGGTAGTACCCCGGTTTCATACGCACCGCCGAGAAGGGTGGCATAGGAAATGAGCGGCATGTCGGCCGCCTGCAGATAGGCTTTCAGTTCGGCGTCTATCGTCTTCTGCGGGCCAAAATCAGCGCCGGCGTTGGGCGGCAGATAGCTGTAACGCTGTTGCAGGCAGCAATAGGCAGGCCAACTGTTCCGCTCGCCGATGCCCTTGGCAGCGATAATGCGTTCGAGGCTGTGGTTCGAGCAGGCGATGGCGCTGATCTTGCCGTCTTTGCGCAAGCGCTCGAAGGCGGATAGCGTTTCCTCCTGGGTGATGTCATCATCCTGGATGTGGGCATAGTAGAGGTCGATGTGATCGATGCCGAGCCTTGAAAGGCTGGCCTCGGCCGCGCGCGCGATCGCTTGCGCTCCGAGCCCTTCCGCTGCCTCGAAACCAGCGCCGGGACGAGTCGGTTGTGCGCCGACTTTCGTTGCGATAGTCATATCATGGCGCCTGCCGCGAGCGCAGAGCCACTCGCCAAGCATCTTTTCGCTTTCTCCTCCAACGCCGTTGGGAGCCCAGAAGGCATAGTTGTTTGCGGTATCGAGAAAGCGACCGCCAGCCTCATAATAAGTATCCAACAGTTCGAAAGAAGCTTCGCGATCAAGCCGTGTACCGAAATCCAAGCATCCCAGGCAGAGCTCAGACACATGCAGGCCGGAGTTACCGAGCGATTTGGTTCTCATTGGATATGCCCCGATATCGTTGAAGTTTCCCGTCGATGATCGTCAGCGCCGATTGTAGCGCCGCCATATCCGCGACTACTTTTGCGCGGTGCTGCTCCAGCAGCGCAATGCGATCCGGCACGTTCGAAAGGCCGGCACGTACGAGATTGCTGAATTTCTTCATGTTGGCGATCGGCATGCCCGAGGATCGCAGGCACATGAGGAGCGATATCCAATGGAGGTCTGCGTCTGTGTAGACGCGTCTGCCGGCGGAATTTCTCGCCACCATGTCGAGCAGCCCCGCCCGTTCGTAATAGCGAAGCGTGTGTGGGCTCAAGGCCAATCGCTCGGCCGCTTCCCCAATTGAAAATGCGTCCATTTTCCCTCCCGTTCATCGTGGCAATCCGCCAGCCACCGGACTGTACGATTTAGAGCGCGCTCTAAGTCAAGAGGGATTGCAAGCATTTCCAAAGGAGGCGCTAAATTGGAATTATGTCAATAAAAATAATCGGTTGGCTTCTACGGAACGGTCGACCTCAACCATATCCGGTAATTTTTGCAAGGGCGCTCCCGCAATCGAATGTTGCGGGAGCTGTTTGATCGAGGCTGATCTCACCGTCTGAACGTCAACGGCAGGCGCCTGCAGATGTCACTGTGTTCACGCGGCTTCGTCCAGCGTCGGGTAGTCGTCGTAACCCTTGGCGCCACCGCCATAGAGCGTCGCCTGATCCCAGGGCGCAAGCGGCGCGTTTTCCGTCAGGCGGCGGACGAAATCCGGGTTGGAGATGAAGGGCTTGCCGAATGCGACGACATCGGCCTTGCCGCTTTCGACGGCTTCGATCGCCATTTCGCGGGTATAGGCATTGTTGACCATCCAGCCGGCTTTGCCGCCTGCAGCCTTATAGGCGGCGCGCAGAGCATCATAGTCAAAGGGCAGGGAGTCACGCTTGCCACCGGTCTGGCCTTCGATGACGTGGACATAAGCCAGATCATATTTCGCCAGACCTTCGACCACGTAGGTGAAGAGCTCCTGTGGAGCCGGATCGCTGACATCGCCAGAGGCCGTTACCGGCGAAATGCGGATCGCCGTGCGACCGGCGCCGATTTCCTTGGTGATGGCATCGACCACCTCGAAGAGGAAACGCGCGCGGTTCTCGATCGGGCCGCCATACTGGTCGGTGCGATCATTGACGTTGCCGCGCAGGAACTGATCGAGCAGATAGCCGTTGGCACCGTGGATCTCGACGCCATCGAAGCCGGCATCGATCGCCGCGCGGGCAGCCTTGCGATAGTCTTCGACAATGTTCGGGATTTCAGAGGTTTCCAGCGCACGCGGTTCCGAGACATCGGCAAAACCGCCGGTGCCGTCGCTGTTGACGAGATAGGTCTTCGAGGTTTCCGCGCGCCTGGAGGTGGAGGAGACCGGCTTTCCGCCATTCGGCTGCAGGGTGGTGTGGGAAATGCGGCCGACATGCCACATCTGCACGACGATCTTGCCGCCATTGGCGTGCACCGCGTCCGTCACCTTCTTCCAGCCGTCGAGCGCTTCCTTGCTGTAAAGGCCCGGGACATTGGCGTAGCCTTGGCCCTGATGGGTGATGGCGGTCGCTTCTGTGATGATCAGGCCAGCGGTGGCGCGCTGGGCGTAGTACTTGACGTTCAGCTCGTTGGGCACGGCATTCGGGGAGCGATTGCGCGTCAACGGCGCCATGACGATGCGGTTGGCAAGCGAGATGTCGCCCAGCTTCGTCGGTTCAAACAGTTTGGTCATGATTGGTCCTTTCTATGAGGGGGGAGGAGGAAGGATGTCAGGAAGAGGCGAGGGCTTCGTCCTTGGATCGGACAGCAGAGAAGGTAAGGAGAACGGTGACGAGGCCGAGGATCGCCATGGCCGCACCGGCAAGCGGTACCTGCGAGAGAGCGAAACCTTGGTCTATGACCACACCACCGAGCCAGGCGCCAAGCGCATTGCCCGCGTTGAAGGCGCCGATATTGATGGTCGAGACGAGGTTCGGCGCGTCCTTTCCGAAAGCGACGACATTGATCTGCAGCGCCGGAACGGCGGCAAAGGCAGCGGCGGCCCACAGGAAGAGGGTGATCTCGGCGCCGATGAAGGAATGGACGGTGACGCTGAAGATGGCCGACGTCACAGCAATCGCAATGAAGACACCGGCGAGGGTGGTGCCGAGACGCCAATCCGCCAGCTTGCCGCCGATGAGATTGCCGATGGTCAGGCCGACGCCGATGGAAAGCAGTGTCCAGGTAACCGTTTCCGGCGAGACGCCGGTTACGTCGCGCAGCATGGGGGCGATATAGGTGAAGAGCGCGAACATGGCGGCGGAGAAAAATACCGTCGTCAGCAGTGACAGCCACAGCCCGGCTCCGCGCAGCGCCGAGATCTCGCGGGCGAGATTGCCGTTGCGAACCTCTTCGTTCTTCGGCAGCACCGCAATGAGGCCGGCGATCGAGGCAACGCCGAGGAGGGTCACGATCCAGAAGGGAGCGCGCCAGCCGAACGCCTGACCGAACGCGGTGCCGAGGGGAACGCCCAGCACGTTGGCGAGGGTCAGGCCCGTGAACATCAGGGCGACAGCGCGAGCTTTGCGGTCTTCCGCGACCAGACTTGCCGCAACGACCGAACCGATGCCGAAGAAGGCGCCGTGGCAAAGAGCGGTCACGATGCGAGCAACCATCAGCATCCAGTAGTCGGGGGCGATGGCACAGAGGAGATTGCCGAGGATGAAGAAGCCCATCAGCATGATCAAAGCCGAGCGGCGGCGCAGATGGGCCGTCGAAACAGCCATTATCGGCGCGCCGATCGCCACCGCCAGCGCATAGCCGCTTACCAGCCAGCCTGCCTGCGGAATGGTGACGGAGAGGTCCGATGCCACTTCCGGCAACAAACCCATGATGACGAACTCGGTGGTGCCGATGGCGAAAGAACTGAGCGCAAGAATGAGGAGCGCTAGGGGCATGTCAAAGTTCCTTTTGCATGGCTTCGAGGAATGCCGCGATGGTTTCCTCGTTACGTTTGTAGAAAATCCATTGGCCCAGGCGCCGCGTCGTCACCAGGCCGGCGCGATGCAGCGTGCTCAGATGCGCCGACACGGTGGATTGCGAAAGGCCACAACGCTCGAACTGACTGGCGCAAACGCCAAGCTCAAGCGGATGTTCCTGGGTGGGAAAATGGGTATGCGGATCCTTGAGGTGGTTCAGGATTTCGAGCCTTGCCGGGTTGGCCAGGGCTTTGAGTATCTCGCTCTTGTCCATGGTGTTCACTAGATGAATATCGAATAATCTCGATTTATGTATCGATGCTTTTCGATATATCAAGGTCGGCACAGAACATTATTTTCTGCAAGGCAGCCGGAGTGCATGATCGAAAAAAAGGCAAAAAAAGAGGGCCACCGGTATGAACCAGGGCCCTTATAGGTGTGAAGGTCTAAACCTCCAGAGGGGAACAGCTAATGCGGTGGAACTGGGAGGAAAAGCCACCATGTGCATCAGCTGTGTGCGTTATGATGCTAATTTGTGCAGTGCGCAATGCATTTTTGTGCATGGCAGTTATGCATTTGCCGCGCCAGATTCAAAAAGGCAAAAAAAAGGGCCGCCGGAGTAAACCAGGGCCCTATAGGTATGAAGGTCAAAAACCTCCAGAGGGGAACAGCCAATGCGGTGGAACTGGGAGGAAAAGCCACCGTGTGCATCAGCTATGTGCGATATGGTAGTTATATGGGCAGGCTTCAACTCTATTTTGTGCATATCAGCCATGCGTCATATGCGTGGCTGATATGCCGGTCACAAAAACGAGTTCGTTATCAGTGGCTTACCTTCGCTAGAAATTCCAGTTTCGAGCTTTGGCCACGATAAAATCTCGGAAAACCTTGAGTTTTGCCGCATTTTTCATCTCGTCCGGGTAGCAGAAATACGTGTCGAAGGACGGCACGTCGGCGTTGATCGCGAGCTGAATGAGGCCTGGGTCACGGCCGACGATGTAGTCGGGCAGGACGGCGATGCCGATGCCGAGCAGGCAGGCGCGCTTGATCGAGGTCTGACTGTTGATCTGCAGATGCGGTATGCGCTTGTTATCCGACGACCGGCCGGCGATCTCGAGCCAATTGACGTCGAGCAGGTAATTGGGCGCCGGTTCGCCGAAGCTGATGATGCGATGCTCGTCCAGATCCTCCACCGATTGCGGCTCGCCGTGGCGGTTGATGTAGGAGGGGGCTGCGTAGACGTGCATATGCACGGTGAAAAGCTTGCGCTGGATCAGGTCGGATTGCTGCGGCTGGCGTAGACGAATGGCACAGTCCGCATGGCGCATGTTCACGTCCAGCTCCTCGTTATCGAGGATCAGCTGAATCTGCATATCTGGATAGAGCTGCAGGAACTCCTGGATCTTGTCCGTCAGCCAGCCCTGGCCGAGACCGACCGTCGTCGTGACGCGCAACTTGCCGCTCGGCTTGTCGGTCGTTTCGGTCAATTGCATCTTGACCGTTTCGAGCTTCAGCAGAACGTCGTGAGCCGTGCGATACAGCAGTTCACCCTGTTCGGTCAGGATGAGGCCGCGCGCATGGCGATGGAAAAGCTTTATGCCGACGTCCTGCTCAAGTGCGCTGACCTGTCGGCTGATGGCGGATTGGGACAAATGCAATTTGTCAGCCGCATGCGTGAACGAACCCGCTTCGGCGGCCGCGTGAAAGATACGCAGCTTGTCCCAATCCAATGGCATGCCGTTTCCCCTCATCGGCTGCATCACTCCGCAGCCACGGCGACGGGCATGTGCCCGGTCAAGTAGCGTTCCGCTTCAAGCGCGGCCATGCAGCCCATCCCCGCTGCCGTGATCGCTTGTCGGAACGTGTCGTCGGTCACATCGCCGGCGGCATAGATGCCTTCTACGCTGGTCGCCGTAGAATCGGCAGCGGTCCAGAGATAGCCGTTATCCTTGAGCCTCAGCTTGCCCTTGAAGAGTTCGGTTGCCGGTGCGTGGCCGATGGCGACGAAGACGCCGTCGATCGGCATTTCGGTGATAGCGCCCGTGCGCGTATCGCGCAGGCGGGCACCTGTAACCGACGGCGGCATCGGCGGCTTGGCCGGAGTACCGGTAATCTCGGCAACTTCGGTGTTCCAGAGGATGTTGACGTTTGCCTTGGCGAACAGGCGCTCCTGCAGAATCTTCTCCGAGCGGAAGGTATCGCGGCGATGCACGAGCGTTACCGACTTGGCGATATTGGAGAGATAGAGCGCTTCTTCGACGGCGCTGTTGCCGCCGCCGACGACGATCACGTCCTTGTTACGATAGAAGAAGCCATCGCAGGTGGCGCAGGCGGAAACGCCGAAGCCCTGGAAATGCTGCTCGCTCTCGATGCCCAGCCACTTCGCCTTTGCGCCGGTAGCAATGATGAGGGTATCGGCGGTCCAGACCTGGCCGCTATCGGTGTGGGCGACGAAAGGACGCTTGCTGGTGTCGACTTCGGTCACGAGGTCGTTGACGATCTCGGCGCCGACATGCTGTGCCTGCTGAAGCATCTGCTCCATCAGCCATGGTCCTTGGATGGGATCGGCAAAGCCCGGATAGTTTTCGACATCCGTCGTGATCATCAGCTGGCCGCCCTGTTCCAGTCCAGCGATCAGTACCGGCTGCAGCATCGCACGGGCGGCATAAACAGCGGCGGTATAGCCGGCTGGGCCGGAGCCGATGATGAGCACTTTGGTGTGGCGGGCGGGCATAGTCAGTCCTTTCAATTCAGCGAGTTCGCAAACGCGGCTTCAAGCGGGTAAAGCAGGCGATTTCGCGATCCGCGGCTCCATTTATGATTGCCTTATGCATTTATTCAAGGGCAGCCTTGCATTACACACAGAGCAAATCTGCTTTGTGTAAGAATCGGTCACCCCCGAGAAACTTTCTTGCGAATTTTCGTGCCTTATATAGAAGCTGGCGAGGGGGAATTAAAGAAAGGCAATGCAAGTGCTTCGCGCTGAACTCGATGCCATCGATATCAAGATTCTGCGGGAACTCCAGCGGGACGGACGGATGACCAACGTCGAACTCGCGGATCGGGTGGGCATCTCCGCACCGCCATGCCTGCGTCGGGTGCGCAAGCTCGAAGAAGCCGGCGTCATCGAAGGCTATCACGCCATGTTGAACAGCCCGAAGCTGGGCTTCGATCTCGTCGCCTTCTGTATGGTCGGTCTCAAGCATCAGTCGGAAGCCAATCTCAAGGCTTTCGCCAGTGCGACAGCGGCGTGGCCGCTGGTCCGGCAGGCATGGATGGTCTCTGGAGACAGCGATTTCCTGCTGCATTGCGTGGCCGAAAATCTCACCCGCTTCCAGGATTTCGTCATCGAGGTTTTGACCGCGAACGAACATGTCGATACGGTGCGTACGATGTTGACCATTCGACAGGTCAAGAAGCTTGGTTTGGTAGAGCTCTAGGTAGAGATGACACGTAGGCCCTGGCATCGATCGCTGATCAAGTCTGGCGTGCGTGTTTTCCTGGGCGGCTCGTTGGCGCATGTGCAGGACTGGTTTCCCGGGCTCAACATCAATCGCAACGCAAACGGCGGCGAGGTGCTCTACCGTGGCGCCAAAGTCGCCAGTCTTGCCGGGATGGACCGGCTGAGCGAGCGGTCCGGTGAGGCAATCTATATTGTCGGTTCGGGACCATCCATTCGTCATTGCGACCTGAGCGGCATGGAAGCGTGCAGCGCCATTCTTCTGAATGGTGCGATAAGGCTCGCCGGGGAGCAGATCGGCGAGCCGCTGGCGGTCGCAATCGAGGATGAGCGTTTCGTCTGGCGGCACATCGACACGATGCGTGCGAAGATTGCTCCCGGTTCGCTCTGTCTGTTTTCCGTAGCGGTGCTGCGCGCCCTTTGCGAGGTCGACAGAAGCTACCTCGAGGACAAGACGATCATCCTGATCGACGACATCCGCAAACCCTATGGCGCGCGGCGCCGCTCCCTTGACGATCTCCGGAAGCTTCAATATGTGCGCCTGGATGCGGCCGGCTCGGCCGGCTTCTCGCTCTTGCCCGATCACGGCGTTTTCGTCGGCGGGTCGGTGGCGGTATCGGCCTTGCAGTTTGCTCTGTATTGCGCGCAGCGCACGATCGGCTTTCTCGGGATTGACATTTCCAACGCCCGCGAACCTCGCTTTTACGAAACCGCTGGTGATACTGCGTTTTCCGGCATTGCCCAGGCCGAGGGGCGCATCGTCAAGCATCTCGCATTCGCGCGCAAGATGGCTGCGGAGCGCGGTGTTTCGCTTGTCAACTACTCTCCGGTTTCGGCGCTGCTGAAGTATGACTTCGGTTATGACGACAGGTTTGCGGTAAAGCCGAAGGCGTGACGTGCCTCAGCGGTTGGTAGCAAGTACCTGCCGATAGACGTCGCCGATGGCGGTGGCCTCTTTTTCCAGAGCGAACTCGCTGCGCACATGGCGTACGGCATTGTCACCCTGGCGAAGCGCCTCTTCGGGATTGGCCAGATAGAAGGCGATGGCCTTGGTCAGGGCTTCCCCGTCGCCTGCCGGCGCGACGGCGCCGGTTTCACCCGGAACGATCATCTCCGCATAGGCTCCGGCATCCGAGGCGACGACCGCGGTGCGCGACGCCATGGCCTCCAATGGCGTCAGGCCAAAACCCTCGTTGCGGGAAGGGGCGACGTAAAGCGTGGCACGACGATACCAGGGCTTGATGTCGTCGACTTCGCCCATGAAGCGAATGCGATCCGAGAGACCGGCGCTGGCGACCATCTTTTCCAACTCATCGCCAAAGCCGCGATGTTCGGCGGTGACCCGACCGCAGACGATCGCCGTCCAATCGGGATAGCGCGGCAGCAGCTCTATCATCGCCTTGACGAAGAGATCGGTGCCCTTCTGATGCCGGACACGGCCGAAACAGCCGATCAGGTAGATGCCGGGCAACCCGGTGGCGGCCATGCGATCGTCAGGAGTTTCGGGCGGATGAAAGCGATTGAGATCGACGCCGTGCTGGATGACGGTGTGCGGAACCTGCAGAAAGCTGCCGGAACGCGTGCTGGTGGCGATGATCGCATCCATGCGGCGGATGAGCCAGCGGGTATAATTGCTGTGGCGGCGCTGTGCGGCGGAGGTGAAAACGAGCTTCAAAGGCATGCGCAGAACGGCGCGAAGCAGCAGGCCCACCAGCATCTCGTTGTTGCGGCGGGCGTGCCAAATCCGGTGGCGATGCCGGCGTGGCCTTCTCCAAAGGCCGGGAAGCCTCAGCCAGCCGAGCTTGGGCAGGTTTTCCGGCAGGCCGGGACCGAGCGTGGCGACATGATAGCCAAGCTCGATCTGCTTCGGGATGAGCTGTACGATCGTCGAGGTAACGCCGGACAACCGGCGTTTGAAATTCGTTGCGATGATCTCGATCTCGCGGAGATCGGAGGCATGCGCTGAATCACGATCGCGCACCGGCAATCAGCCCCAGGTGACGGAGAGGATTTCGTATGCCTTGGCGCCGCCTGGCGCATTGACCTCGATGGAATCGCCGACTTCCTTGCCGATCAGGGCGCGGGCGATCGGCGAGGAGATGGAGATGCGGCCGGCCTTCACGTCGGCTTCTTGATCACCGACGATCTGGTAGATCTTCTCTTCCTCGGTATCCTCGTCGACGAGCTTTACCTTGGCGCCGAACTTGATCTTCGAGCCAGACATTTTGGTGAGGTCGATAACTTCCGCGCGCGCCGTCAGGTCTTCGAGCTCGCTGACGCGACCTTCGTTATGGCTCTGGGCTTCCTTGGCAGCGTGGTACTCGGCATTTTCGGAGAGATCGCCATGGGCGCGTGCTTCCGCAATTGCCTCGATGATTCGCGGGCGCTCTTCCTGCTGACGCCAGCGCAGTTCTTCCTGCAGCTTGACGAACCCGCTCTGCGTCATCGGTACCTTTTCAACCATTTTCCTTATCCTTCAGTCCCTGCGCTGCTCTTTCGCACACACAAAAGAAAACAGGTTCCGAAGCGGTACTTCGGAACCAGTAGAGCCATCATTTTGTCATCTATAGCAGATTGCGACAGCCGATTTCCAGAAGATTCGATGCTTGAAGGAATGCCGCTCCCCGCTCGCACACATTGCAGATCAATCCCCTGCAATCGACGAGGCGGCAAGCGTCAAAAATTGTCGCATGGATCCTATGACGCCGCGGCCGATGTAAGCCGGCTATTGCCGTTCACATCCGCCGCGACAATTCTTGCGTGTCAGAAGTAACTCTGCAGCGGCTGAACTTCGAGGTTTCCGGCCTTCAGTGCCTTGATCGCCATGGCGGCTGCTTCGGCACCAGCCATGGTGGTGTAGTAGGGCACCTTCTGCATCAGCGTCGCCCGGCGCAGCGACTTGGAATCGGAGATCGCCTTGTTGCTATCGGTGGTATTGATCACCAACTGGACCTGCCGGTTGCGGATGGCGTCCTCGATATGGGGGCGACCTTCGAGCACCTTGTTGATCTTCGTGGCTTCGATACCGTTTTCGGCCAAATAGCGCTGGGTTCCGCCGGTCGCGAGAACCTTGAAGCCCAGTTCCGCCAGCATGCGGATGGCCGGCAGCACGCGCGGCTTGTCGTCGTCGCGAACCGACACGAATACCGTTCCGTCACGCGGCAGTTCGACGCCCGCGCCGAGCTGCGATTTGGCGAAGGCCAGCGCGAAGTCGGTGTCGAGGCCGATGACTTCGCCAGTCGAGCGCATTTCCGGTCCGAGCAGGGTGTCGACGCCCGGGAAGCGAGCGAAGGGGAACACCGCTTCCTTGACGGCGATATGCTTCAGCTTGCGCGGATCGGGCTTTTCGCCATAGGCGGCAAAGGTCGCATTCAGCTTTTCGCCAGCCATGACGCGGGCCGCGATCTTTGCGATCGGGGCGCCAATGGTCTTGGCGACGAAAGGCACGGTACGCGAGGCGCGCGGGTTTACTTCGAGCACATAGACCGTGCCGTCCTTGATAGCGAACTGGACGTTCATCAGGCCGCCGACGTTCAGAGCCTTGGCCATGGCCTTGGCCTGGCGCTCCAGTTCATCGATCATCTCCGGGGAGAGGGTGCGCGGCGGCAGCGAGCACGCGGAGTCGCCGGAATGGATGCCAGCCTCTTCGATATGCTCCATAATACCGGCAATGTAGACATCAGTGCCATCGGAGAGGCAGTCGACGTCGACTTCAATTGCGTTGGTGAGGTAGCTGTCGAACAGCAGCGGGTTCTTGCCGAGCAGCGTGTTGATCTGGCCGGTCTTGTCGTTCGGGTAGCGCTGCTTGATGTCTTCCGGCACTAGTTCCGGAACCGTGTCGAGCAGGTAACTCTGCAGTTGGCCTTCCGAATGGAGGATCTGCATGGCGCGGCCGCCGAGAACGTAGGACGGGCGAACAACCAGCGGGAAGCCGATTTCGGACGCGACGAGGCGAGCCTGCTCGACCGAATAGGCGATGCCATTGTTCGGCTGGTTGAGATCGAGCTTCATCAGCAGCTTCTGGAAGCGGTCGCGGTCTTCTGCAAGATCGATCGCGTCGGGTGCAGTGCCGAGGATCGGAATGCCGTTCTTTTCGAGCGCTTCGGCGAGCTTCAGCGGTGTCTGGCCGCCGAACTGCACGATGACACCAACCACTTCGCCCTTTTCCTGCTCTGCGCGCAGGATTTCGATGACGTCTTCCGCCGTCAGCGGCTCGAAATAGAGACGATCCGAGGTGTCGTAGTCGGTCGAAACGGTTTCCGGGTTGCAGTTGATCATGATTGCTTCGTAGCCGGCATCCTTCAGCGCGAAGGCGGCGTGACAGCAGCAATAGTCGAACTCGATGCCCTGGCCGATACGGTTAGGGCCGCCACCGAGGATGACGACCTTCCTGCGGTCGGAGACCTGTGCTTCCGAACGGGCGGTGCCGACGAAGGGCGTCTCATAGGTCGAGTACATGTAGGCGGTCGGCGAGGCGAATTCGGCCGCGCAGGTGTCGATGCGCTTGAAGACGGGGCGGACATTCAACGAGTTGCGCAGTTCGGCCACTTCCTTGGGGCGCTTGCCCGTCAGCGTCGCCAGGCGCGCGTCAGAAAAGCCCATGGCTTTAAGCATGCGCAGATTGGCTTCATCCGTCGGCAGGCCATGTTCGCGGATACGGGTTTCCATATCGACGATGTTCTTGAGCTGGGCGAGGAACCATGGGTCGATCTTGCAGCCTTCATGCACCTCTTCGATGCTGAGCCCCAGGCGCAGCGCCTGGGCGACCATGCGCAGACGATCCGGCGTCGGCGTGCCGATGGCCGCACGGATGGCATTCTGGCTGCCTTCGCCTTCCTCGGTGCCAGGGATTTCGATCTCGTCCAAGCCGGTCAGGCCGGTTTCAAGGCCGCGCAGAGCCTTCTGCAGCGATTCAGCAAAAGTACGACCGATCGCCATGACTTCACCGACAGATTTCATAGCGGTGGTCAGAACCGGAGAAGCGCCTGGGAACTTTTCGAAGGCGAAACGCGGGATCTTGGTGACGACATAATCGATCGACGGCTCGAAGGAGGCCGGCGTCGCACCGCCGGTGATGTCGTTTTCCAGTTCGTCCAGCGTGTAGCCGATGGCGAGCTTGGCTGCGATCTTGGCGATCGGGAAACCAGTGGCCTTCGAGGCGAGCGCGGAGGAACGCGATACGCGCGGGTTCATCTCGATGACGACGAGGCGGCCGTCCTTCGGATTAACCGCAAACTGTACGTTCGAGCCGCCTGTTTCGACGCCGATCTCGCGCAGAACCGCGATCGAGGCGTTACGCATAATCTGGTATTCTTTGTCCGTCAGCGTCAGCGCCGGAGCAACGGTAATGGAGTCGCCGGTGTGGACGCCCATCGGATCGATGTTCTCGATCGAGCAGATGATGATGCAGTTGTCCGCCGTGTCGCGGACGACTTCCATCTCGAATTCCTTCCAGCCGAGCACCGATTCTTCGATCAGGACTTCCGTGGTCGGGGAGGCATCGAGGCCGCCGCCGACGATTTCGAAGAACTCCGAACGGTTGTAGGCGATGCCGCCGCCAGTGCCGCCGAGCGTAAAGGATGGACGGATGATTGCGGGCAGGCCGACATGGTCGAGTGCCTGCGCGGCAACGGCTATCGCATGGCTCATATAGCGCTGCTTGCGGTCGCTCTCGCCGAGGTTCCACTGGTTTTCCAGTTCGTCGAGCGCCTTGTCGAGCGCGGGGCCTGAGAGGGATGCCTTCAGCTTGCTGCGCTCGGCCTCGTGCGTCTTGCGGTCGGCATCCTTGATGTCTGTGGCGTTTGCCAGCATGGAGCGCGGTGTCTCCAGGCCGATGCGGGCCATGGCTTCGCGGAAGAGGGCGCGGTCTTCGGCCATGTCGATGGCGGCGGGCTTGGCGCCGATCATCTCGACATTATAGCGATCGAGCACGCCCATGCGCTTCAGCGACAGGGCGGTGTTGAGCGCCGTCTGGCCGCCCATGGTCGGCAGCAGTGCGTCCGGGCGCTCCTTGGCGATGATCTTGGCGACGACCTCAGGCGTGATCGGCTCGACGTATGTCGCATCCGCAAGGCCCGGGTCGGTCATGATCGTTGCCGGGTTGGAGTTGACGAGGATGACGCGGTAGCCTTCCTCTCGGAGTGCCTTACAGGCCTGGGTACCGGAATAGTCGAATTCGCAAGCCTGGCCGATAACAATCGGTCCTGCACCGATAATGAGGATCGATTTGATATCTTGGCGCTTCGGCATGGGCTCTCATCCGTTTTTTTGTTGCGCAAAAAGCCGGCCAGGGTGGGAGGTCACCGGTCGGGGCGCATGGGCAATATTTTCAGGCTAGAAGCGGCTTATAGGCAAATGTATTTGCAAACGGAACCCCATAAATGGCGGAATCGACATGAATTCTGCCTAGATCATCACGCCATCGCAAAATGAGGAGCCGTACAGGCAATATGACGCCCGCATCGGGCTCCCCGATCGGGCTAGCTCTCTATATAATGAGGGACGAAGCGCGAGGTATCCCGCGTGATGGGGGTGTCATCTTCGCGAATGCCGATACCTGCAGGCTGCCCGGCCACGACCCAGGAGCCGATCACGGTCCAATCGTTGCCGAAGCGGGGAAGCAAGTGCATTGCCTGCCTTATATATCCCTCTTCGCCATAGGGGCCTTCAACCTGATATATGCCGCTGCTGGCTTCGTGGTTGACGAGCGTCACATTCGCGCCTTCGCGGGATAACAAGGGCTTGCGAACGTAGCGATCGCCGAGGACGCCGATACACGGATCGTCTTCGAAATAGGCCGGCAGCAGATTTTCGTGGCCGGGGAACATGTCCCAAAGCACCGGCAGCAATCCCTTGTTCGATAAGGTCAGCTTCCACAGCGGCTCGATGACGCGGGTCGGGGTGAGCGGCATATGGCGGCCAAAAGGCTCGCGAACCATATCTTCGAGCGGATAGAGCTTGAACAGGCAGTCCATCCGCTCGTCCTCAAGATCGATGAGCCAATGCGTATCATCGATGCCGATATCGGGCATGGCAAGGAGTTTTGCTTCGCACCCGGCTTGTACGGCGCAATCGGCGAGGTAGTTCAGGGTTACGAGGTCCTCTTCCGATTCCAGCATGCCGGCGAAATGCATGCGACCCGAAGGCGCGGCAAGAACACGGATCGCATCGATCAGGCGCTCATGCAGCGAGTTGAACTGGTCTACCGAAGATGGAAGTTCGCCGCGTTGCTTCATGTCTTCCAACCACTGCCATTGGAAAACCGCGCTTTCAAACAGGCTGGTCGGGGTATCGGCATTGAATTCGAGGAGCTTTGCCGGACCGCTTCCGTCATAGGAGAGATCGAAACGGCCGTAGAGATCATGTTCCCGATTGCGCCATGAGCGCAATATCCCATCGTGATAGGCCGGCGGAATGGCCATCCGACGCATGAGTTCGGCATCGCAAGCGATCCTTTCGGCTGCCGCGTAGCACATTTCCAGCAATTTGGCCGAGGGTTCCTCGAGTTTCGTCTCAATTTCTTCGAGGGAGAAGGCATAAGCATGCCGTTCATCCCAATAACGTTGGCCGTACATGGAATGGATGGTGAAGCCACAAGCCTCCGCCTGAGCTTTCCAATCCGGCCGTTCGTTCACGACAATACGTTTCATGCTCTCACCGGTTAGCCCGAAAGATGGAAGCCGCGAAAACCCCAGCCGCCACGTTCTACTGTGCCGCTCGAACGCCCGGCACGGTTGGAAGATCCTCCCCAAACGCTGCCACCGCCGCCGCCTCCGGAAGATGAAGACGCTTGCCTGTTGTCGTCCTTTCTTTCCACATTGGCCGTTTTCCCAAGCAGCATGCTGTTCGCAAGGCTCCGCCCGGTTGCCGTGCGAAAGTCGCTGCTCCCGCGCGGCTGGTAAAGCGCCTTGGTATCGAGGGATCTGGCGGCGCTGCCGACAAGATAGCCGGCCAGGATGGGAATGAAATGTCCCACGCCGGAGCGATGCAGGCCGGTCGTGGGCTGGCAATTGTAAATGCCATAATCCTTTTCGCAGTTTGCAGCCGTTTCGTAGGCTGGCGCGCTTTGCAAGCGCTCCGTCTCGGCAGCAGCAAAGTCGGATCGGCATTCGTCAGCGGAAAAGACTTCGCCCGCGATACATGCATTGACGTCCTTATATATCTGAACCGTGTCTTCTTTCTCGCCACAACTCGTCAATGCCGCTGTTCCCATGAGCAGCAGAGACACACTCATCGATCGCTTCATAAAGCCCCCTGCGCAATGCGCGTTCACGCGCCCGGATATTCCTGAGGACCGCCGGCATAGGTCGATCAACCGCAAGCCGCGCAAAAGCGGCGTCGCGGTTGTCTGCATATGTAGGGGTGCAACGTAAAGAATATGGGCTCGAAATCAGAGTTAAGTGTAGATCGGGCGCATTTAAAGAACGTAAGCGTGCGTTCGGCGGAAATATTTTTAGACCAATGGTTGTGATCGTAAAGAATCTCTTTCCGATCCTTCTAAGTTGCCGTGACACGGTGCGGCTGAAATTGAGCGAGCCCTCGCTCTCCTGAGGCCTGAATTATCGGGAGCAGCCCGTGGATCGGGGCGATATCGCCAAGCCTTGGGCCTGCTAGCCAAAACGGCGACGGACGGCTTCGGCGTAGGGACGGCTCACGGGCATTTCCACGCCGTCGCGCGTTATGACGAGAAGCTTGCCGTTGTCGCGTTTCAACCCTGCGACATGGCCCGTGGCTATCCAGTGGGATCGGTGGAGGCGCAGGCCTTCGGTGTCGCCGATTTCCATCAGGGCGTCGCCGAAGCGGAGCAGAATGAGCTCGCGGCCGCGGGTGGTGACGACTTCAGTGTAATGGTCCCGCACAGCGAGCCTTATGAGCTGTCCCCGATTTTCCGGCTTCAGCCGCGACAGGATCGGCGCTTGCGCAGGAGTCGTCTTCATCTCGGATGTCGCTAGAGGGGCAGGCACGGGCATTTCGTGATGCGGTGCTTCGGCCGCTATCGCGATCTCCCGGTGCATCGTCATATAGGTCAGAAAACAGAAGAGCAGGCAAAGGGGTATCGACGTCAGCGACTGGCGCAGGCCAGCCGCGACAGTTGGGACGTCGCCGAAGAATGCCAAGTCGACGAGGGAGATGCCGAAGCCGATCGGCAGCGCGGAGATGACTGCCCCGGTCATCATCCGTGCGAGCATGTTCGACATCCATTTGCGCAGGAGGACTTCGGCGGCGATGGAGAGGACGATGGCGATCGACCAGGCCATGGCATGAAGGACGAGCCAATAGCCGAAGCGCGCCCCGGGCATCAGCCGAGCGAAAGTGCCGTAGGGGCCAGTTACAGCGAAGATCAGGACGACCGTTATGAAGGTTCCCCAGAGCCGCGGCGAGCGCCAGACGGCCTGCAATTCGCGAAGCGTGGATTGCAGAAAGGTGTGATCCACGAATTTTTCCCGTTTTTCCATGCAATTTCAATTGAGAGACGGACAATATCGCGGAAAGGCTCGACAAACTCAACCGGATCCCAATCATGACTTTCGAGCCGCTTCTTCATGCTTCCATCGCAATCCAGATTCATGTTGCGGCAGTCGTTCCGGCCGCCTTGCTCGGCGCCTATCTTCTCCTACAGCCGAAGGGTACGCCAAGGCATCGCCTGCTCGGCAAAATCTGGCTGTGCCTCATGGTAATCACGGCGCTGTCGAGTTTCTTCGTTCACCAGATCAACATGTTCTACGGTTTCAGCCCTATTCATCTGCTGTCCGCATATGTTCTCTTCGGTTGCTGGGGGGCCATCGTTAATGCCCGCAAGGGTAATATTGAGGCTCATAAGCGCATCGTCAGGGGCCTCTACTTCGGCGGGATCGTCGGAGCCGGCTTATTCACATTCATCCCTGGGCGCATCATGAACAAAGTGGTCTTCAGCGGCGATGAAATCGCACCGGTCATTGTTATCGCAGGTATTGCGATCGTGCTTCTCTGGCAATTGTCGAAAGAAATATGGCATCGCCGCCGTTTAAGCTGATCTTCTGTCGATAGCCAACTGGCTTTGTGGCTCCTCCTGGATATATAAACGCCTCAAGGGACTTTGATTTTAGGCATCGCCAGGAGGTGCGCTATGGATTGGAAGGGGCGTCGGCAGTCCGACAATATCGAGGACGAGCGCGGCTCGTCGCCTATGGGCGGCGGCATGGGAGGCGGAGGTTTCCGCTTTCCAGGCGGCGGGATCGGCGGCGGCGGTTTGAGCTTTCGCACCATCATCGTCCTAGTCGTCATTTTCCTCGTCCTGAAAGCCATGGGCGTCGACGTCATGGGCCTGCTGCAGCAGACCGGAGTGCTCGAAGGCGGCGGCTCCGGCTATCAGCAAAGCACGTCCAACCGCAGTGCGGGCGGGCAGCCGGCCAACGACGAGATGAAGCAGTTTGTCGCTACCGTTCTTGCCGATACGGAAGACACCTGGACCGGCATCTTCAAGTCGATGGGACAGACCTATACAGATCCGAAGCTGGTGCTATTCTCCGGCAGCTTCCCTTCGGCCTGCGGACAGGCTTCGGCTGCGACCGGACCCTTCTACTGCCCGGGCGACCAGAAGATCTATCTTGATATGGCCTTCTTCAAGCAGATGAAGGATCAATTCGGTGCCTCGGGCGATTTCGCCCAGGCCTATGTAGTCGCGCATGAAGTCGGCCACCATGTACAGGATCAGCTCGGAATTCTGCCGAAGTTTAATCAGGCCCGCCGCAACATGAGCGAGGTGGATGCGAACAAGATGTCGGTACGCATCGAGCTGCAAGCAGATTGCTTCGCCGGCATCTGGGGCAAGTTCACGCAGCAGAAGGGCATATTGCAGGCCGGCGACCTCGAAGAGGCGCTGAATGCCGCGCAGCAGATCGGTGACGACACGCTGCAGAAGCGCAGCCAGGGCTATGTCGTCCCCGACAGCTTCAACCACGGCACCTCGGCGCAGCGCGTGAAGTGGTTCAAGAAGGGCTTCGATTCCGGCAAACTCAGCGATTGCGATACGCTGAACAACCCGGTCTGACCCTGCTCGCCCGCTCCCGGATGACCGGCGAGCGGGCAGCCTCCTTCGCTTGTTACTTCTCGCTGTCGAGATGCGCCAGCTGTGCCCCCGGATATCGGCCGCCGGCGGCGGCATCCTTGGGGATCGCGCGCTCGATCGCCGCCATATCCGCTTCCGACAATTTAACCGGTAATGCTCCCAACGCTTCCGTGAGGCGGTCGCGACGGCGGGCGCCGATGATCGGGACGATGTCCTTGCCTTGAGCAGCGACCCAGGCGATCGCGATCTGTGCGACGCTGGCGCCTTTTGCTGCGGCGATCTCTCGCAGGGCTTCCACCAGTTGCAGGTTCTTTTCCACGTTTCCGGCCTGGAAACGCGGGCTCATGCTGCGGAAGTCGCCTTTCTGGGCGCTGTCCTTCTGCCAATGGCCGCTGATGAGGCCGCGCGACAGGACACCATAGGCGGTGACGCCGATGCCGAGCTCGCGGCAAGTCGATAGTATCTTGTCTTCGATGCCGCGCGAGATCAGCGAATATTCGATCTGTACGTCGACGATCGGATGGACGGCTGCGGCTCGGCGAATGGTATCGGCGCCAACCTCCGAAAGGCCGACATGCCTGATGTAGCCCGCCTTGATCAGATCGGCCATCGCGCCGATCTGATCTTCGATCGGCACATTCGGGTCGAGGCGGGCAGGGCGGTAGATATCGATCTGGTCGACGCCGAGACGTTGCAGCGAATAGGCGAGGAAGTTCCTGATTGCCGCCGGACGCGCGTCATAGCCGAGCCATGCGCCGGCGGGATCGCGGAGAGCGCCGAACTTGACGCTGAGCAGGAAGTCGTCCCGCTTTCGCCCCTTGATGGCTTCGCCGATCAGCATTTCATTGTGGCCCATGCCATAGAAATCTCCGGTATCGAGCAGGTTGATGCCGGCATCGAGCGCGGCATGGATGGTGGCGATGCTCTCGGCACGATCGGAGGGGCCATACATGCCCGACATTCCCATGCATCCGAGGCCGAGAGCGGAGACCTGTGGTCCGGTCTTGCCCAATTGATGCTTTTCCATTGTCGTTCTCCTTGGCGGAAGCGCTTCAGTTTTCCCCTTAGTTTTACTCTTTTGGTCTCTGTGCGATAATCCGGATGAATCGAAACAGGTTGTTTGGAATTCCGCACAATGGATGACTTGCCGCTGGCCGATCTGGTTGCCTTCACCGCCGTTGCCCGCGAGCGCAGCTTTCGCGAGGCGGCACGCAAACGCGGCGTTTCCGCCTCATCGCTCAGCGAAGCCGTGCGCCGGCTGGAGGAGCGGCTGGCGGTGCGCCTGCTCAACCGCACGACCCGAAGCGTGACACCGACGGAGGCCGGCGAGCGGCTGATGGAGCGCCTGACCCCTGCCATGAGCGAGATCGCGGTAGCGCTCGATGACATCAACAGCTTTCGCGACGGCGTTGGCGGGACCTTGCGGCTAAATGTGCCGACAGTGGCTGCCATGGTTGTCATGCCCGACATCATCAGCCGCTTCCTCACGGAATATCCGGCAATCTCGGTTGAGATCGTCGCGGAGGACAGTTTCATCGATGTGGTGGCGGCGGGCTACGATGCCGGTATCCGCTATGATGAAAGACTTGAGAAGGACATGATCGCCGTGCCGATCGGGCCGCGGCGGCAATATTATATCACGGCGGCTGCGCCTGGCTATCTCGCCGCAAATGGCACGCCGCAGCATCCGCGCGACATATTGGAGCATCGCTGCATTCGTCATCGCTTTCTGAGCGGATCAGTCGCGTCGTGGGAATTCGAAAGGAATGGCGAGACGATCTTCATGGCGCCATCGATGGTAGTTGCTACCAACACGATCGATATCGAACGCAGCGCCGCCGTTGCTGGCCTTGGCATCATCAGGACCTTCCGAGAGTTCCTGGCGCCGCAGATCGAAAGCGGCGAACTGGTGACGATCCTTGAGGAATGGGATACGGCATTTTCCGGCCCGTTCCTCTATTATGCCAGCCGCCGGCACATGCCAGGACCACTCAGAGCCTTCGTCGACTTCCTCAATCGCGAACAACGCCGCCGCCGCGATCGGTAAACGTTCTGGTTGAAAGATCAAAAAAACCGGGCGATAAATCAATAAGATTGAAGCGTTCACGGATTGTTTCGGCTAAAATCTTTATGTATTGGAACATCCTCGTTTTTCGTTCACGTTCTGTCTCTGTCATGGAGATGGAGCCCCTAAGGCAACTCCATGATCGATCAGAAATTCGCACGGCGTGGGCTGTTCCTCGTCTTCCTCATCCTCTTTCTCGACGTTATCGGCATTGCGATCATCATGCCGGTCATGCCAAAATATCTGGAAGAGCTGACTGGCGCATCCGTCAGCGCAGCCGCCACCGAGGGCGGCTGGCTGCTGCTGGCCTATGCCGCGATGCAGTTTCTATTTTCGCCGCTGATCGGCAATCTCAGTGATCGCTTCGGTCGCCGTCCACTGCTGCTGGCTTCGGTGCTGACCTTCGCGATTGACAACTTCATCTGTGCCATCGCCGGCTCCTATTGGATGCTGTTCGTCGGCCGCATTCTCGCCGGGATCAGCGGCGCGAGCTTCTCGACCTGTTCAGCCTATATTGCCGACATCAGCAATGAGGAGAACCGGGCAAAGAATTTCGGCCTGATCGGCATGGCCTTCGGCGTCGGCTTCGTGCTCGGGCCGGTCATCGGCGGCTTTCTCGGCGAATTCGGTCCGCGCGTACCCTTCTATGGTGCCGCGGCTCTGGCATTCCTGAACTTCGTCGGCGCCTATTTCCTTCTGCCGGAAACGCTCGACGCCAGGAATCGCCGGCCATTCGACATTCGTCGGGCCAATCCGCTCGGTGCGCTGAAGCAGATTCGCCGTTATCAGGGTATCGGCTGGGTTTGCGTCGTCATGTTCCTGAATTGGCTGGCGCACGGTGTCTATCCGGCTGTTTGGGCCTTCGTCACCTCCTATCGTTATGGCTGGAGTGAAGGCGAGATCGGCTTTTCGCTTGGAGTTTACGGCATCGGTGCCGCAATCGTCATGGGGCTTATCTTGCCACGGCTAGTGCCTATTCTCGGTGAATGGAAGACGGCGCTCCTCGGGCTCGCTTTCTCCTGTCTCGGTCTGCTCGGCTATGCTTTCGCCTGGCAAGGCTGGATGGTCTATGCGGTGGTGGTCCTGACCGTCATCGAAAACGTTGCGGATGCGCCGCTGCGTTCCATCGCCGCCAGCAAAGTTCCGCCGTCGGCGCAGGGCGAGCTACAAGGAGCGCTCGGCAGCTTGACCAGCATCACCGCAATCGTCGGGCCTTTGCTATTTCCCTATCTGTTCAGCTACTATACGGCGCCGACCGCGCCGGTGGTCTTTGCGGGCGCGCCGTTCGTCATGAGCGCTGTTCTCATCGTTGTCTCGCTCGTGGTCCTGCTGACGAAGGTCCGCAAGACCGCGCCGTCGGCGGTTGCGGAGGCGCAGGCCGGAGAAGCAGCCTAGAATTTCATCAGTTATTTTGATGATATGATGAATTCTTTAGCATTCAGGCCTTGCTCGCTGGCTTTTTGCCCTAAGTTGCGCTAAGGCCGCTTGCTCGCGCACCCTTGGGTGGGGCGGTTCGCGCGATTCTAAAGATCGAGTTTTCGTTATGGATATGCCGTTAGCTGCGCGCCCAAACGCGTATGACACTAATAATTCGTGGTCAGCGCACATTCGTGCAACCCTTGCGCTTGGCATCCCGCTGATCGGCGCGCAATTGGCGCAGCTTGGCATCAATACGACCGACGTGATGATCGTCGGCCGGCTCGGGGCCGAACAGCTGGCGGCGATGGTGCTTGCTGCTCAATTTTTGTTTACTATTCTCATTTTCGGTTCGGGCTTCTCCATTGCCGTGGTGCCGCTGGTGGCGCAGGCCTATGGTAAGGGGGATGTGGCTTCGGTTCGCCGAGCCCTGCGCATGGGTCTTTGGGTCGTGACGGCCTATTGGCTGCTCGCGCAGCCAGCCTTCTTCTATTCCGAGCACATCCTTTTGGCGGCCGGGCAGAAGCCCGAGGTGGCTCGACTGGCGAGCGGCTATATCGATATCGGCCATTTCGCTCTGCTGCCGGGGCTGCTCTACAATGTCATTCGCGCCTTGGTGAGTGCTATCGGCCGTGCCGGCATCATCCTCAAGGTCACCATCGCAATGCTCGTGATGAATGCGGTGCTTGCCTACATCCTCGTGCTCGGCCACTTTGGCCTGCCGGCGATGGGGCTGCATGGCGCGGCTATCGTGTCCGTTGCCGTGCAGACCGCAGGCTTCTTCTTCATCGTCGGTTATGTCCAGGCGCATGAAGATACACGCCGCTACGAGATTTTCGTGCGCTTCTGGCGGCCCGATTGGCATGCCTTGTGGGACGTGGTTCGCCTCGGTTTCCCGATCAGCGTTACGGTTCTCGCCGAAGTCAGCCTTTTCACGGCGGCCTCGCTGCTGATGGGGCAGATCGGCACCATAGAGCTTGCCGCACATGGCATTGCGCTGCAATGGGCCTCGATCGCCTTCATGATCCCGCTTGGGCTTAGCCAGGCCGCAACGGTGCGGGTCGGCGTTGCGCACGGGCAGGGCGATCATCTCGGCCTGATGCGAGCGGCGATCGTCGTGCTCGTTGTTTCGAGCTGCATTTCGCTGTTCGGCAGCATCCTATTCGCATCGATCCCGACCTGGCTCGGAGGCTGGTTCCTGGATGTGACATCGCCTGATGCAGCGAAGGTACTGGCCTATGCGGCGCCGCTTATCGTCGTTGCCGGCTTGTTCCAGCTGGTGGACGGGCTCCAGTCGATCGCCAGCGGCTTGCTGCGCGGCCTGAAGGACGCCCGCGTGCCGATGATCATGGCGCTTATCGCCTATTGGCCGATCGGCTTCCTCCTGGCGTGGCTCCTGGCGTTCCCGCTAGGCTTTGGCGGCATCGGCATATGGTTCGGCTTCCTTCTCGGGTTGGGCTCGGCAGCAGTCATGCTCTGCGCCCGATTCTACATTCTGGTGTGTTCGGAGAAGGTCGCCGCCTGACGCAAAAAGTTCATGATCGGGCTACAAGACTGCTGACAAAAATTGACAGCATGGTCGTCTATAGCTGTCTCATACCAAAGACGGGAGACGACCATGACATTCCAAGCAAGCGATCGTACCGATGCCGCGCTTTTCCCGCGGGAAGACATCATCCGGCAGAGCGCTACCGTGCGCCTCTTTCCGCACGCGAACACATCGTCCCGGCGGCCTGAGCCGGAGAAAAGATCTTACTGGCTGGCCGTCGCCAGCGCGGAACATGTACGCATTGGGCGCCAGCATGGGTTCATGCAGGTAAACCACGGCAAGCGAGCCCCATTGAAGCGTATCAAGCCGGGCGACGGCATTGTCTACTACTCGCCATCAGTCAAGATAGGCGAGCGAGACGGTTTTCAGAGCTTCACCGCCATCGGCTTTGTCCGTGAGGGCGAGCCGTATCTTGCTGAGATGGGCTGCGGAAAGGCTTACCGCAAGGATGTGGATTGGCTCGATGCGCCCGAACAGCCGCTTCGTCCGCTCCTGGGCTGGCTCGATTTCACTCAGGGCAAGAACTGGGGCTACAAGCTGAGGTTCGGCCTTGTCGAGTTCGGCCAGTCGGATTTTGAGTTCCTTGAGGAAATCCTGATGAGCGAGCTTGAAGTGGTCAAGCAGCGCCGCCTGCAGGCATGAGTTTCAGCAAGCTCAACCGATGTGACGAAAAGACCTCCCAACTTGACGCACAAAGAGAAAAGCCCCGGATTGGCTATCAATCCGGGGCTTTTCTTATACCATCAAGGTGTCGGTGCGATCAGGCACGCTCCGCCAAGGCAGCTTCGCCCTTCTTTTCGCGCACCAGATTGATGAAGCGGCGGAAGAGATAGTGGCTATCCTGCGGGCCGGGCGAGGCTTCGGGGTGATGCTGGACCGAGAAGACCGGCTTGCCGGCGACGCGCAGGCCGCAATTGCTGCCGTCGAAGAGCGAAACGTGGGTCTCCTCAACGCCTTCCGGCAGCGAGTTCGAGTCGACTGCGAAGCCGTGGTTCATGGAAACGATCTCGACCTTGCCCGTCGTGTGGTCCTTGACCGGATGGTTGGCGCCGTGGTGCCCCTGATGCATCTTTGCGGTCTTGGCGCCGAGCGCGAGGCCGAGCATCTGGTGGCCGAGGCAGATGCCGAACAACGGGATTTCGGTCTTCAGCAAGTCCTTGATCACGGGCACGGCATATTCGCCTGTTGCGGCCGGGTCGCCTGGGCCGTTGGAGAGGAAGATACCGTCCGGCTTCAGGCCGAGAACTTCATCCGTCGAAGCGGTGGCCGGTAGAACTGTGACCTTGCAATCGAGGCCGGCGAAGAGGCGCAGAATGTTGCGCTTGACGCCGTAGTCGAGGCAGACGACGTGATACTTGGCGTCGGCGGTGCTGAGTTCGCCATAGCCTTCATTCCAGATCCAGGGCGTCTGCGACCACTGCGAGGACTGGCCCGAGGAGGCAACCTTGGCGAGGTCGAGGCCTTCGAGGCCGCTCCAGGCCTTGGCATCCGCCTTCAGCTGCTCGATGTCGAAGACGCCGTTCGGGTCGTGGGCGATCACGCCGTTCGGCATGCCGTTCTCACGGATCCAGGCGGTGAGGGCGCGGGTGTCGATGCCGCTGAGGCCGATGATGCCGCGGGCCTTCAGCCACTGGTCGAGATGCTTGGCTGCGCGGTAGTTCGACGGATCGGTGATGTCGGCCTTAAAGATCACGCCGACCGCGCCGTGGCGTGCAACCGGCCTCAGGTCTTCGATGTCTTCCTCGTTCGTGCCGACATTGCCGATGTGTGGGAAGGTGAAGGTAACGATCTGGCCGAGATAGGATGGATCGGTCAGGATCTCCTCATATCCCGTCAGTGCGGTGTTGAAGCAGACTTCGGCCTGGACCTTGCCGGTCGCACCGATACCCTTGCCTTCGATGATTGTGCCATCGGCGAGAACGAGAAGAGCAGTCGGCTTTTCGGTGGTCCATGGGGCTGTCGCGGTCATAGTCATCCCGTTTCCGGCGTCGTGCACGACCTTGAAGAGGCCGTAGGCTTCCGCCATGTTTGTAGCAAGGTACAGCCGGCGACCGAGGTCGCGGCTTGAGATCTTCATATCGATCTAATGTGCAGGTGATGGACATAACCAAACAAGGCGAGCCGGTCAATGCACGGTTTTGCTTTCCTGCCCGGGAATTCGCCCGGTTTCGTCCCGCTCGACGCAATTGCATTGATCGGCGCTGATGGTCTAAGAGACTGGCAAGATGAAATAAGGGGACGGGCGATCGTCGCCTACCTGCTTCAAGGAGTTACAGACATGATCCGCGAAACCCTTTCCAACGCCCAGAAGGAAGCCATGAAGGCCAAGGATACGGCGAGGCTTTCGACCGTCCGTCTCATCCTTGCGGCAATCAAGGACAAGGATATTGCCAATCGCGGTCTCGGCAAGGAGCAGGCAGGAGACGACGAAATCCTGCAGCTGCTCGCCAAGATGATCAAGCAGCGCGAAGAGTCCGAGAAGATCTACGTCGACGGCGCTCGTCCGGAGCTGGCTGCGAAGGAGCGCGAAGAGATCACGGTGATCCAGGGCTTCATGCCGGAACAGCTGTCCGAAGAGAAGGTGCGCGAGATCTGCGTCGCCATCGTCGCCGAGCTCGGCGCGCAGGGCCTGAAGGACATGGGCAAATGCGTTGCCGCTCTGCGCGAACGTTATGCCGGGCAGATGGATTTCGCCAAGGCCTCGGGCATTCTCAAGGAACTGCTGAAGTAAAAACTGGTTTTGCCTTCGGCGCGCGGATTTGCGGCGAGCCGGAGGCATTTCTCCAGGCGCTGTCGATGATCGAGAATTTCTCGGCCTGAAAGTTGCGATATTCCTGGATGAAGTCGCAGGAAAGCCAGAGCTGGCTCCTGCCCGAAGAGCCCGTCCAGCCGATGCTCTGCATTTTTGCGGCTCTGATCATCAGGCGCTTCGCATGCGTTCTGGAAATCAGAAAGCGGCGGCAGATATCCGTGAAGGCAATTCGTCCGACAATCACTCTTTGTGTTGCCGTATCCACCAGCCCGACGCGCGAGATCAGGTAATCCATGATCACCCCGCCGGAATTGACCCATGTGAACAGGTCGAACGTGTCTCCTGGATGGCGCAGATCGTCACTGTTGATGATATCAACGGAGATGGCAGGCTGCAACGCAGCGATAAGATCTGGGCGCTTGGCAAGCAAGGCGCTTCGCTTGCCGTCATCCAGCCGATCCAGCACCGAGAGATGAATGGCGAGCCATTTTCCCAGCTGCTTGATGGCTTCTTCGGTCGGTTCCATGGGCCGCGAACGGCGATCCGGCGCAACGGGCAGATATCGCAAGAATCCTTCGGCCAGCATCTGCTGTATGAAACTGAGCGCGGTGTTGTGACTGGCAATCTCGTTTTCGACCACATAGGTCGCGAAGCGATTCGCATGAAGGCCGGGTTGCTCGCCGTCGATGCCGCCATAGTATAATCCGAAGCCGGCGAGTGCCATCAGCCAACGCTGTTGGGAGGCGAAGACCGAGCATATCTGCTGATTCTGATTGTACGTGAATATGATTTCCCGCGTATAATTCAGAATTTCAGCGAAAAAATTTGGGTCTTGAGCAAGTTCCTTTGCGGATAAAGACATGCAGCCGTCTCCGATGAACTGAGCAAAATTTAAGAATGTCTGAGGATATTAATCGCCTGGATTGCATATATTAATATACTAAAAAATGCAGATTTCATCAACAGTATTACCATACTGGTAACCTGAAGCGAGAGACTTTCCCTCGTCGGATGTTCATTGTTCTCGGGGCCACAAATTAGAGAAGGCAGGAGCTGGGGGAGCTCCTGCCTTCTTGCTCTTTGCAGGCGTTTGATGACGCAGGGTGGGGCCCAAAAATCAAACGTCTATTGCAAAGGCACTCAGGTGGGGCGGCGCCGGGGGTAGGGATGGTGCCCCACCTGAGTATCTGCTGAACTTATCTGAGGATCCTGATTTCCCGGGGCAGGGCCAGCGCCTGCGACGAAAAACCGGACATCTGAACCTTTACGCCCGCCGTAAGTGCGGGGATCTTCATATCTGCCGGCAGCTGATAGCTAGCGCCAGCATGCAGTGCGTTGTTGTCGTCGTTGCCGTTAGCCGTTGTAGCCGAGCTATAAGTCGCTGTTGCAAAAATAGCCGCTGCGGCCAAAGGTACGATGAGAACGCGCATTTCCTCTCCTAAACTGAAAGCCTGTACCTTGTGGCTTCCCGTTCGTCAGGGCGTCTCGGCATGTCGCGTCGCGAAGCATATTCTTCGCCGGCTTGTCTCGCCCTGTGAGAAGAACGCTATTGCGCTGCACACCAACAATCAAATTACAAAAAAATAATGTTTGGCTTACAAACCATACCGCAGGTTCACCGCTCCAGGCGCCAATCGCCCTCGACTTGACTTGCAGCCAGCGATTGTTTTCCGGTCATTTCTTTTCGCCTATTGCCCACTTCAAGATGTGCAAGTCCTTGCTTTTTCAAAAAAAGCAGCCGTTTTCCATTCCGGCGCCTCTTGCCTTCGGGGTGGCTGCGACGGGGATGAATGCGAGTTCCGGCAGGCCGAAACACGGTTTGAGGCTTGGGTTTGTACGGTTCGATCTCGGTAATGGCTTCACGAAGTTGTGATCGAAAGGAGGGAGTTGTATTCATCCAGAATGGTCTGTGAATACAGTGAGTGCCCGTCTGGTCATCGTGGCAATGCCGTTCATTCATGTTTATATGAGGTGAGCCAGAGGTAGCCATGCGATTTTCCAATACGTTTCTCGACGAGATTCGCGACCGCGTTTTGATTTCAGACGTGATCGGTCGTCGTGTGACCTGGGATCGGCGCAAGACCAATGTGCCGCGTGGGGACTATTGGGCTTGCTGCCCTTTCCACGGTGAGAAATCGCCGAGCTTTCACTGCGAGGACCGCAAGGGGCGATATCACTGCTTCGGCTGCGGGGTGACGGGCGATCATTTCCGGTTCCTCACCGAGCTTGAGGGGCTGAGCTTTCCGGAGGCCGTGCAGCAGATTGCCGATATGGCAGGCGTGCCTATGCCGGTCGCCGATCCGATGGAGGCGAAGCGGGAGAAAGAACGCACGTCGCTGCTCGATGTCATGGAGATGGCGACTCAATTCTTTCAGGACCAGCTGCAGACAGCCAACGGCGCGCGGGCGCGCGCCTATCTGCGCGACCGCGGATTGACCGGCCGCACCATCGAGACCTTTCGGCTGGGCTATTCGCCAGACAGCCGTAATGCGCTGAAGGAACATCTTGCCGGCAAGGGCGTGTTGAAGGAACAGATAGAGGCTTGCGGCCTTGTCGTGCACGAGAACGTGCCGGTCTCCTACGACCGCTTTCGCGATCGCATCATGTTTCCTATTCTCTCATCACGCGAAAAGGTGATCGCCTTCGGTGGCCGCGCAATGGCATCGGACGCGCCGGCGAAGTATCTCAATTCCAACGAGACCGAGCTCTTCCACAAGGGCAATGTACTCTATAATTTCACCCGGGCGCGCCGCGCCGCTCAGGGCGCCGATGGTGCGGGAACCATCATTGCCGTCGAAGGCTATATGGATGTCATCGCCCTGCATCAGGCCGGAGTGGAGAATGCGGTTGCGCCGCTCGGCACTGCGCTCACGGAAAATCAGCTGGATCTTCTCTGGAAGATGACGCCGGAACCAGTGCTCTGCTTCGATGGTGACGGCGCAGGCGTTCGCGCCGCTAATCGCGCCGCCGATCTGGCACTGCCGCATATCAAGCCGGGCCGCACTGTCCGTTTCGCGCTTCTTCCCGATGGCAAGGATCCTGACGATCTTGTGCGCCATGACGGGCGCGCGCCATTTGACAAGGTGATGGCACAGGCAAAGCCGCTGGCCGATCTGATCTGGGCAAGGGAAGCCGCCAGCGGCACCTTCGAGACACCGGAAGCGAGGGCGGAGCTCGAAGCCCGGCTTCGGCGTATCGTGTCCGTCATTGTCGACGAGGATGTTCGGCGACATTATCAGCAGAGCATGCGCGAGCGGCTGAACGGGCTTTTCCAGCCGCAATTCCAGCGCGGTGGCAATCAGCAGGCGCGCGGCTTCTCTCGTGATGGCAACGGTCGCGCCTTTGGCGGCCGCGGCGGGCAGGGTCGCGACCGGGCGGCAGTCAGCACGACGGCGTCCGATCGCCTGACGCGCTCGGCGATGATCAAGGGACATCAGGATATTCCGAGCCTGCGCGAAAGCGTTTTGGCGCTGACTATCGTCAATCATCCGTTGTTGCTGCAGGACGAGTATGACGAGATCGCCGCGATCGATTACGAAAGCCGCGAGTTGCAGCGCCTCTGGTCGGCTGTGCTCGGGATCGCCGCCGCGATGGTCGGGCCGCAGCTCACTCGTGAGCGGCTGGTCGAACAGCTGGAGGAGCAAGACTTCGGCTCGCTATTGAAGAATCTCGAGCAGCAGGTTCGCAATGCCCGGCTATGGACGGCAACCGAGCAAGCCGCGATGGAAGACGCGCGCGAGGGCTATCGCCAGGCGCTTGCACTTCACAAACGCTCAAAGGCTCTTCGGTGGCACAAGATCGAATTGCAGGGCGCGATTGCCGAGGCGACGGAAGATGGCGACGGCGAGCTTATCGAGCAATTGATGCGTGCCTTGCAGGAAGTACAGCTTGAAGCGGTGCGGCTGGAAAACCAGGAGGCGATCATCGATGGCTTTGGCGTTCTTTCCGGGCGCGTCAAAAACGTTACAGGAAAGTAGGAAGTGAATGTCACAGCCGGATAGACTGGATCCGCGATTTTCCGCTGATGAGGCACTGTTCGGTGAAATCGGCGGCGGGGTTGCGCCGCTCGATGTGCTGAAGCGCGTCTATGGCTATTCGGCATTTCGCGGCAAGCAGCAGCAGGTGGTCGAGCACGTCGTTTCGGGTGGCGATGCCGTGGTGCTGTTTCCGACAGGTGCGGGCAAATCGCTGTGTTTCCAGATCCCGGCGCTTTGCCGCGATGGTATTGGTATCGTAGTTTCGCCATTGATCGCGCTGATGCGGGATCAGGTGGAGGCGATGAAGCAGCTGGGCATACGTGCTGGGGCATTGAACTCATCGCTGTCGCGTGAGGAGGCCAGTGAGATCTATCGCGCCGTGTCCAACGGCACGCTCGATATGCTCTATGTCACGCCCGAGCGCATCCTGACCGACGGCTTCCAGCAGATGATCGCCAGGGCGAAGATTGCGCTCTTTGCAATCGACGAAGCGCACTGCGTCTCGCAATGGGGGCATGACTTCAGGCCGGAATATCGGGATCTCGGCAAGCTTGCCGAGCTCTTCCCCGACGTGCCCCGTATCGCGCTGACGGCGACTGCCGATCCACACACACGCGACGATATCATCGAGCGGCTGGCTCTCGGCGATGCCAAGGTCTTCACGACCAGCTTCGACCGGCCGAATATTGCCTATGAGATTGTCGAGCGCGACCAGCCGCGCCAGCAATTAATACGCTTCCTCGACGGCCATCGCGGTAATAGTGGCATTGTTTATTGCCTTTCGCGCGCCAAGGTCGAGGATACCGCGGAGTGGCTGAACGGGCAGGGTGTGCGAGCACTTCCCTATCACGCCGGCATGGACAGATCCCTGCGCGACGCCAATCAGGATGCGTTCCTGAAGGAAGAGGATCTGTGTCTGGTGGCGACGGTTGCCTTCGGCATGGGCATCGATAAGCCCAATGTGCGTTACGTCGCACACCTCGATTTGCCAGGCTCGGTCGAAGCCTATTATCAGGAAACCGGTCGTGCTGGCCGCGACGGGCTGCCATCGGAGGTCTGGATGGCCTATGGCATGGCTGATGTCATCCAGCGGCGCCGCATGATCGACGAAGGCGGCGCGTCCGACGAGATCAAGCGCGTGGAGCGGGCGAAACTCAACGCGCTTCTTGCTATCTGCGAGACGGCGGGCTGCCGGCGGCAGTCCATTCTGGCCCATTTTGGCGAGACTCATGGTGGCGGTTGCGGCAACTGCGATACCTGCCTGAAACCTGTCGAGACCTGGGATGGCACGGAAGCGGCGATCAAGGCGCTGGCTGCGGTCTATCGCACCGGCGAACGTTTCGGCACCGGCCATGTCATCGATGTGCTGATGGGAACGGTTAACGACAAGACTGAGCGTTTCGGCCATGTCGACATGCCCGTCTTCGGAGCCGGGAAGGATATTTCAGCCCGAAGCTGGCAATCGATCTTCCGGCAATTGCTGGCGAGCGGCCTTATCAGCGTCGATCATACGGCTTTCGGCGCCATGAAGCTGGAAGAGGAGGCGAGGGCAGTCTTCAAGCGCGAACGGAAGGTCTTCTTCCGCAAGGATCGGCCCGAGACCGGACGCCGAGGCAAGAAGGCTGGCCGACCGGAGCGGCAGGCCCATGGTCTTGCCGGCGAGGCACAGGGCTTGTTCGACGCGTTGCGCGCGGAGCGGACGAGAATCGCCAAAGAGCTGGGCGTGCCGCCCTATGTCGTTTTCCCTGACACGACATTGATTGCATTCGCGACCGAGCGGCCAAGAAATCATAAGGCGCTACTGGGGATCTCGGGTGTCGGGCAGTCGAAGCTCGAGCGCTATGGCGATGCGTTTCTTGCGGTGATCTCGAATTTCACCGATCGGTGACAATTGGCGGCGAAGTCTGAAAGAGCTTCGATTCCCACGCTACATGCGTACGGTCATGCCGCCGTCGACGGTCAGGACATGGCCGTTGACGAAGGATGCGGCGTCGCTGGCAAGGAAGAGTGCGGCACCGGCAATCTCGTCAGGCCGGCCCCAACGTTGAACCGGAATGCGTTGGCGTACGAAAGGGGTCAGTTCTTCATTTGCAGCCATCGCGGCGTTGGTTTCCGTTGCAAACCAGCCCGGAGCGATGGCGTTGCTGGTGATGCCATAGGGGGCGAATTCCACCGCCATGCCGCGCACGAGGCCGGTTAGTCCCAGCTTGGCTGCCGGATAGACGCAATCTCCGGGCATGACGACCTGGCCGCTAATCGAGGTGACGGAAATCAGTCGTCCGTGATTGTGCTGCTTCATCAAGCGGGCAGCATCGCGGGAGAGCATGATCGAGGCCGCAAGGTCCGTATTGAGCAAGGTGAGGATCGCCTGGTCATCAAAGTCGGCGAGTGGACGCCTGTCACGGGCGCCGACATTGTTGACCAATATGTCCAGCCGACCATGATTTTTCTCAATATCTGCCATTGTCGCGCGCTGCGCTTCGCGGTCGGCAATATCGAAGGTGGCTGCTTCGGCGGAGCAGCCTCGCGCTTGGATCGTTTGGACGGCTTCATCCAGCGTCGTCGCCGTGCGCCCGTTCAGGATGACGTGGGCGCCGGCATCGGCAAGCGCCTGGCCCATTTCGAATCCCAGCCCGCGTCCGCTGCCCGTAACCAGGGCGACCCGCCCTTTCAGGGAGAATCTCTCGAATATGCTCATGATATCTCCATCATAGGGGCGGGTGACCATCGTGTTTTCACAATTATGGACTCAGTCAAGTAATTTTTGCAATAGCGGCAGGCGCAAATGGCACGAATGTGCCGTTGAGACAACATTCGGGCAGTGGTAATCGGACTGCGTGGCGGCGTGTCGCGCCAGCGTCACGGCTCCATGCATTTTTGCCGCTGATGAATGCGGCAGGTGTGCTAATCCTGTGTTATCTCTCGGCCTGTTTCCGCCATGATCAGTAACGGAATGCGACAATGACCTCAGAATTTCTATCACACCTGCGCAGCGAGCTTGCCGGCTTGAAAGAAGCCGGTCTTTACAAGTCCGAGCGCGTCATCACCTCCAAGCAAGCTGGCGAAATCGCGGTTGTCGGCGGAGCGCGTGTCCTCAATTTCTGCGCCAACAACTATCTCGGCCTGGCCGACAATGAAGAACTTGCGGAGGCGGGGAAAAAGGCGCTCGATCGCTATGGTTACGGCATGGCCTCCGTTCGCTTTATCTGCGGCACGCAGGAAGAGCACAAGCAGCTCGAGGGCCGCATTTCATCCTTCCTCGGCATGGAAGATACAATCCTCTATTCCTCCTGCTTCGATGCGAATGGCGGCTTGTTCGAGACGCTGCTTTCCGAGGAAGACGCCATCATCTCGGATGCGCTCAACCACGCATCGATCATCGACGGTGTGCGTCTCTCCAAGGCCAAGCGCTTCCGCTATGCCAACAACGACATGGCGGCCCTGGAAGAAGAGCTGAAGAAGGCTGAGGGCAGCCGTTTCAAGCTGATCGCCACCGACGGTGTGTTCTCCATGGACGGCATCATCGCCAATCTTGACGGCGTTTGCGATCTGGCGGAGCAATACGGTGCCATGGTCATGGTCGATGACAGTCATGCCGTCGGCTTCGTCGGCAAGAATGGTCGCGGCTCGGCGGAGCATTGCGGCGTCGAAGGCCGGATCGATATCATTACTGGTACGCTGGGCAAGGCGCTCGGCGGTGCTTCGGGCGGCTATACTTCTGCCAAGGGCGAGGTCGTCGATTGGCTGCGGCAGCGTTCGCGCCCTTATCTATTCTCCAATACGCTGGCGCCGGTTATTGCCGCTGCATCGCTGAAGGTCTTCGATCTGATCGAGAACGGCGCGGAGCTGCGGGCGCGGCTCAAGGGCAATGCCGAGCTTTTCCGTAGCGAGATGACTAAACTCGGCTTCACGCTCGCCGGTGCCGATCACCCGATCATTCCCGTGATGCTCGGCGACGCCAAGCTTGCGCAGGAGATGGCTGCATTGATGCTGAAGAAGGGCGTCTACGTTATCGGCTTCTCTTTCCCTGTCGTGCCCAAGGGGCAGGCCCGTATCCGCACGCAGATGTCGGCCGCCCATTCGCAGGCCGATGTAGAAAAGGCGATCGCTGCCTTCGCGGAAGCCGGAAAAGAACTTGGAATTATTTGAGTTGGTTGGAGAGAACCGATCATGTCGAACATGATGAAAGCGTTGGTCAAAGCCAAGCCTGAGATCGGGTTGTGGATGGAGCATGTTCCGGTGCCCGAGGTCGGGCCGAACGATGTCCTGATCCGGGTCAGGAAGTCGGCGATCTGCGGGACCGACGTCCACATTTGGAACTGGGATCAATGGGCACAAAAGACCATTCCGGTGCCGATGGTCGTCGGCCATGAATTCTGTGGTGAGATCGCCGAAATCGGCTCGGCTGTTACAAAGTATCACGTCGGCGAGCGCGTCTCCGGCGAAGGGCATATCGTCTGCGGCAAGTGTCGCAACTGCCGTGCGGGCAGGGGTCATCTCTGCCGCAACACGCTCGGCGTCGGCGTCAACCGCCCAGGTTCCTTCGGGGAATTCGTCTGCATTCCTGAATCGAACGTCGTCCCGATCCCGGACGATATTCCGGATGAGATCGCCGCGATCTTCGACCCGTTCGGCAATGCGGTGCACACGGCACTTTCCTTCGATCTGGTCGGCGAGGATGTGCTTGTGACCGGGGCAGGTCCGATCGGCATCATGGGGGCCATGGTCGCCAAGCGCTCCGGCGCCCGCAAGGTCGTGATAACGGACATCAACCCGACCCGGTTGGCGCTTGCCCGCAAGGTCGGTATCGATCACGTCGTCGATGCCTCCAAGGAAAACCTTGCGGATGTGATGAAATCCGTCGGCATGACTGAAGGCTTCGACGTCGGTCTGGAAATGTCGGGTGCGGCACCGGCCTTTCGCGACATGATCGACAAGATGAACAATGGCGGCAAGATCGCCATTCTCGGCATCGCGCCGGCCGGTTTCGAGATCGACTGGAACAAGGTCATCTTCAAGATGCTGAACCTGAAGGGCATCTATGGTCGTGAGATGTTCGAGACTTGGTACAAGATGATCGCCTTCGTTCAAGGTGGTCTCGACCTTTCGCCGCTCATTACGCACCGCATCGGCATCGATGATTTCCGTGATGGCTTCGAGGCCATGCGTTCCGGCAATTCCGGCAAGGTCGTCATGGACTGGAACTGATCCCGACTGTCGCTTTACGGCATCGGTCGTGCAGGCCGACGCCGTGAACGCGCAGGTTTCTTTAGAATCCTCTTGTCATCGCGCAGGGACTTCCTAAATACGGAAAATAATTGAATATGACGCGCAGAGCCTGTGGATAAGGCTTTTTCGCGCATTTAATGGGCTTTTTTACTGGAAAAGCTTGACGAGAACCAAAATTCTGGGAATCACCGTTTGACTTCGGAAAGAACGGTAAGACTGGATCGAGCGGATCACCTGATACCATGGCCGGAAACCTAGACGCAATCCAGCTTTGTACTTCGGAGCAGGTGATCGTGGTTAATCGGACATTAAAGATCATTCCGTAGGTGTTGGTCGGTGAGTCGAGGCTGGCGCAGGGCGTGCCGGCGCGATTGAAATGTTCTACCGCATGTGAGTTTGCAGCGTCAGGGAAAGCGACGATATAGAGATGGCAACAAAGGTCAAAGAGAACGAAGAAGCTGAAGTCGAGCGCGACGGCACCTCCGACGGCCCACTTCTCGATCTTTCCGATGACGCGGTCAAGAAGATGATCAAGGCCGCGAAGAAGCGCGGCTATGTGACGATGGACGAGCTCAACGCCGTTCTTCCGTCCGAAGAGGTGACGTCCGAGCAGATCGAAGACACGATGGCCATGCTTTCGGACATGGGCATCAACGTCATCGAAGACGAAGACGTCGAAGAGGCCGGTGCTGCCTCGAACGACGACGACGATGCCGGCGGCGACGACGATAGCGAAGGCGGCGAGCTTGCCCCTTCGACTGGTTCCGCGCTTGCCACCACCAAGAAGAAAGAGCCGACCGACCGTACGGACGACCCGGTGCGCATGTATCTGCGCGAAATGGGTTCCGTCGAGCTTCTGTCGCGCGAAGGCGAAATCGCGATTGCCAAGCGCATCGAGGCCGGCCGCGAAACGATGATCGGCGGCCTCTGTGAGAGCCCGTTGACGTTCCAGGCGCTGATTATCTGGCGCGACGAACTCAACGAAGGCACCACGCTGCTGCGCGAGATCATCGATCTCGAAACCACCTATTCCGGCCCCGAAGCCAAGGCTGCCCCGCAGTTCCAGAGCCCCGAGAAGATCGAGGCTGACCGCAAGGCTGCCGAGGAAAAGGAAAAGGCCCGTCGCGGCCGCGGTTCGTCCGACGACGACATCACCAATGTCGGCGGCGAGGGCCTGCCGATCGAGGAAGAGGAAGAGGACGAAGACGAGTCCAGCCTCTCGCTCGCTGCGATGGAAGCCGAACTGCGCCCGCAGGTCATGACGACGCTCGACACGATCGCCGAGACCTACAAGAAGCTGCGCAAGCTGCAGGACCAGCAGGTCGAACAGCGTCTGTCGGCTTCCGGCACGCTGTCTTCAGCACAGGAGCGCCGCTACAAGGAACTCAAGGATGAGCTGGTCAAATCGGTCAAGTCTCTGTCGCTGAACCAGAACCGCATCGACGCTCTGGTCGAGCAGCTCTATGACATCAACAAGCGTCTTGTTCAGAACGAAGGCCGCCTGCTGCGTCTTGCCGAATCCTATGGCGTGAAGCGCGACAGCTTCCTGGAGCAGTATCAGGGCGCCGAACTAGATCCGAACTGGATGAAGTCGATCGGCAATCTGGCCGCCCGTGGCTGGAAGGAATTCGCCAAGAGCGAAAACACCACGATCCGCGACATTCGCCAGGAAATCCAGAACCTTGCGACCGAAACCGGTATCTCGATCTCGGAATTCCGCCGCATCGTTCACATGGTTCAGAAGGGTGAGCGCGAAGCGCGTATCGCCAAGAAGGAAATGGTCGAAGCCAACCTGCGCCTCGTCATCTCCATCGCCAAGAAGTACACGAACCGTGGTCTGCAGTTCCTCGACCTCATTCAGGAAGGCAATATCGGCCTGATGAAGGCGGTCGATAAGTTCGAATATCGCCGTGGCTACAAATTCTCGACCTACGCGACGTGGTGGATTCGTCAGGCGATCACTCGCTCGATCGCCGACCAGGCACGTACGATCCGCATTCCGGTGCACATGATCGAAACGATCAACAAGATCGTTCGCACCTCGCGCCAGATGCTGCACGAAATCGGCCGCGAGCCGACGCCGGAAGAACTGGCTGAGAAGCTCGCCATGCCGCTGGAAAAGGTGCGCAAGGTTCTGAAAATCGCCAAGGAGCCTATCTCGCTGGAAACCCCTGTGGGCGACGAGGAAGATTCGCATCTCGGCGATTTCATCGAGGATAAGAACGCGCTTCTGCCGATCGACGCTGCCATTCAGGCGAACCTGCGCGAGACGACGACCCGCGTTCTGGCATCGCTGACACCGCGCGAAGAGCGCGTGCTGCGCATGCGCTTCGGTATCGGTATGAACACCGATCATACGCTCGAAGAAGTGGGTCAGCAGTTCTCGGTTACCCGCGAACGTATCCGCCAGATCGAGGCCAAGGCACTGCGCAAGCTCAAGCATCCGAGCCGCAGCCGCAAGCTCCGGAGCTTCCTCGACAGCTGACGCTTGCCATAACCGGCACTGTCACGACATCGAACCCGGTTTGCGCAAGCGAACCGGGTTTTTCATTGAAATCTGATCGGGATAGAGTTGTTGGCTATGGCAAACAGATCGCCGGCTTTCGAATTGTCTTTGCCGCCACGGCTGCAGGATTTGCTGGTTGGGTACGAATGGCGCCAGGATGCGCTCGGCTGCTCGTCGGCCGATGTCTTCCGGCTGGAAGCGGAGGGCCGCGAGCCGGTCTACCTCAAGACTGAGCGCATCGATCCGTTGGGGGAATTGTCGGGCGAGGTTGCAAGGCTGCGCTGGCTTGCCTCGCAGGGCCTTGCCTGCCCGCAGGTCATTGCGCATGAGAGGGACAATGAGCGGGAATGGTTGTTGATGAGCGCCCTTCCGGGCGCGGACCTTGTCAGCGAGGAGGGGATATCGCCGACCGAGCGCGTGCACCTTCTGGCGAATGCCTTGCGGCGTTTGCATGCTGTCGACATCGCGACATGCCCCTTCGATCATCGCCTGGACAACAAAATTGTTGAGGCAAAGGCACATCTGCTTGCCGGCCGCGTCGATGAGGAAGATTTCGACGACGAAAGGCTCGGGAGATCCGCGCGGGACCTTTTCTGCGAACTTGAGGAGCGTCGGCCGGCAACGGAGGATTTCGTCGTCACTCATGGTGACGCCTGCCTCCCGAACTTCATGGTCGATGGCGATACGTTCAGCGGCTATATCGATTGCGGCCGCCTTGGTATTGCCGACCGCCATCAGGATATCGCGCTTGCTTGCATCAGCATCGAACGAAACTTCGGTAAGGAGCTGATATCACAGTTTCTGAAGGTCTATGGCGATTTTGAGCCGCAGGCGGAAAAGATGGCGTACTATCAGTTGCTGGACGAGTTCTTCTAAACGGTGGATGCCTCTGCTTTCACGCCGTGCGATCACGCAGGTTTGTTTTTGCGCCGTTGCGGATCGTCCGGAGGCCTGACAAGTTCGATTTCGACGTCAGCCCCTTTCCGGGCGTGCTGTCGGATACCATATGTCAGCGACTTGAACATCTGCTGATCTGTTTGCCGGTAAGGATCGAATGAATCGATGCGCTATGCCCTCTTGATAGCTTTCTCCTCGAGAGCCATACGCTGAACGATGGAAAAGCTTGCGAAAAAACGGGATAGGGAGATGAGGCCGGGCTTTGCCCTGTCGATCCTCCTGCACGTCCTGTTTGTCGCCATTTTCTTGCTGCCGCTGCTGCCGGCGCCTCCGCAGGCAAAACCCGAGCAAAGCGTCAATGTCGAACTCGTGCCGCAGCAGGAAGATAAGCAGGAGCTCGCGACGAAGGCGAACGAGAAGCCGGACCAGCCTCCGAAGCCCATGCCCAAGCCTGACGAGACGCAGGCGCAGGAGACGGCAGACGCCAAGGAGAAGCCGCAGCAGCCTCAAGGAAAGAAATCCGACGAGCAGCCGCCAAAGCAATCCGATCCCAAGGGCAAGGAACATGCGGAGAAGCCCGCGACCAAATCGGCTGAGCCCAAAGCCGACAAGCCTGACGAACAGGCGGAAAAGCCTGAGCCCAAAGCGGATGACGCCAGTGCCGCCAAACCCGTCGAAAAGGCCGAGCAGAAACCTTCCGCCACAGAGACGCCTCTTCCGGATATGAAGGGCGATCAGAAGGACGCGACGACCACGCAGCAGGCCGAAGCCTCGCAACAACCGAGCGATACGCCTCCGCACGACGCCGCAACCGAACAGCAGACTGAAGCTCAAGCTGCTGCCGCTGCTCAGGCACAGGCGGCGCAGCAGGCACAACAGCAGGCTGATGCCAGGGATCGGCAAGCGGATGCGGCCCAGCCGCCGGCAAGCGATTCCGCAGCGAAAGCCACCTCCACCGCACCAGACGTTCTGGCCACCAACGAGCCTTCGGATTCGCAAGTGCAACAGCCGCAGGCTCCGACTGCCGATCAGAATGATCCTCAGGCGCAACAGACGGCACAGGCGCCGTCAACGGACCCGCAACAGCAATCTCCTGCGGAGCAAGCAAAGGATGAGGCCAAGGTCGCGCCGCAGATCGTCGTTCCCGCGGTAAAGCCTTCGCCGCCGCAAAGTTCTCGGAGCCAATCTGCTTCGAATAGCCAAGGGGGTTCGACCGGTGGCACGGCATTGGTCACTGAACCACAGGTTCCCAAGTCGATTGCACCGAAGAGGGCCGTTCAGGCCAAAAAGCTCTATTCGGGTGCTGAAATGGCGCGGTTGTCGAAGAGCGAATACGATGCCTGGAAGAAGATGCCCCGACGTCAGCGGGTGGCATATCTCTGTAATTCGGAGGAGAAGCTTCAATACCGTGCCGATTTGCGGGCTGTCGCCTATGTAAACTCCGCGCTCTCGCCGGCAATGGTTTCTGACGCCAGTCTCTTTGGGGACGGTGTCGCTGTGCAGACCCCAAATGGCTGGCAGAGAGTGGCTTTCACTTGCGAAGTGGATAGCGATGCGCTGAAGGTGACCGCCTTTTCCTATGCGGTCAGAGGACATGTCTCCCCGAGCCAGCTGGACAAATTGGGCTTCGTTGGAAACTGACGCCGAATGGTCGTTGGGCTGAAATAATAGTTTATTTCCAGCCCAATCGAAATTCGGATCATTTCATCATACAATTGCCTGTATCTCACTGATTCAGTGTCCTCCCGTCGCACTTTTCTACGATCCCTATGTCCTCGATTACAGCCGATTCCAATTCCGCGGCCGCCGGCCGCTCCACCTTGCGTGGCGTCCTTGTGGCATTTTCGGCCTATGCCGTATTTGCCTTCAGCGATGCCTCGATCAAGATCCTGCATGGTGTGGTTCCCTCCTATCAGGTCGCCTTCTTAGGTGCGCTGTTCGGCTTTGCGGCCGTGCCCTTCCTGAAAAGGCGGGAAGATGCCTGGCTCGATATGGTGAATACTTCGAACCGGCCGATGTGGCTGCTGCGCTTCATTTGCGGCGCGATTGGAGCGATCTGCTCGGTTATCGCTTTTACCAAGCTGCCGATGGCCGAAGCCTTCTCGCTACTGTTCTTGCTTCCGTCCTTCGTAACGATCCTCTCGGTGATCTTCCTCAAGGAGGATGTACGCTGGCAGCGCTGGACTGCGGTCATTCTCGGTTTCGTCGGCGTGTTGATCGTCTTGCGTCCAGGCTTTCGCGAACTCTCCGTCGGCCATTTCTGTGCCGCGGTGGGCGGTCTCGCGGCTGCAATTTCGATCGTTATCAACCGCGCTCTTGGCTCAAAGGAGAAGCGCATCTCCCTTTACGGCGCTGGTCTCTTCGGTACGCTGATCGTTAGTGGCTTCCTCATGATTTCGGAGGTTACAGCGCCGACTGCGACACAGTGGATCTTCCTGGCGAGTTACGGCCTGCTGGGTGCACTCGGCAACGTGTTGCTGATGAATGCGGCTCATATGGCTCCGGCCAATCTGGTCGCGCCGCCGCAATATAGCCAGATGCTCTGGGCGATCGTCTTCGGTTATCTTCTGTTTAACGACAGCATCGACATGCCCATGGCTTTCGGCATCCTCCTCATCATCTTCTCCGGTCTGCTGACGCTGGCGCGGGAGCGCAAACGCGGCACGCCGCTGCCGACGGCCGTTGCCGGCAATGCCCAGGCAGCCTTCGCCACGGCGCAGGAGGATGAGCCGGAAGCAGCGAAGCGATAATGCGACCTGGGCTGCGCGGGATCGAGATTGCCAGCCGCAACATCGCCGCGCTAAGCTTTGCGAGCATCCCCGATTAGGGATGTTAGCTCGTTGAGGAAACGACACGGATGAAGCCCGGCCAATTCAGGATATTCAGAACTCCGCTTGCCGGCGTCGAGGCCGTGAAGGCGGAAACGGGGCATAGCTTTCCCAAGCATACGCATGATCAGTTCGGCATAGGCCTGATCGACGCCGGTGCCCAGGCTTCTCTTAGTGGACGAGGCATGGTGCGGGCGGAGGCTGGCGATATTATCAGCGTCAATCCGAACGAAGTGCATGATGGCATGCCAGTTGGCGACAGCAGGGCATGGTCGATGCTCTATTTCGACCCGCGAGTCATCGCCGATCTGTTGCAGAATATCGGCGAAGGCAGGATGAGTGAGGTGGAGTTCCCGTCTCCGGTCATTCGCAACGCCGAACTGGTTTCGAAGTTCAGGACTCTGTTTCCGCTTCTGATTGACCAATCCGCGCCGCAGGATGGCCTGTTGCGGGATGGGTTGCTGTTGTCCCTCGTTGCTCGTGTCATGAGCGAGAGCAGGCCAAGTTTACGTGATGTCGCCGTTCCTGCCGCCATCGGCCGCGCCCGCGAGCTGATCGATGACGACCCCGCCGCACCTTTCACTCTTGCCGAACTCGCCAATGTCTGCGGGCTCAGCCAGTTCCAATTCCTGCGCGCGTTCAGCAAGGCGACGGGGCTTACGCCGCATGCCTATTTGCTGCAACGTCGTATCCAGGAGGCGCGGCGGCTGATTGCGCTTGGCATGCCGCTGGCGGAAGCGGCCTTCGCCTGTGGTTTTGCCGATCAAAGCCACATGACGCGACTCTTTGTGCGCAACTTCGGCGTCTCGCCCGGTGCCTATGCAGCAGCGTGCTGACGCATCTGCAATTTCATTCAAGACCGCGCGATGGTGACGGGGTTTTCTGCGGCGCCAGTCGAGACTGCAGAAGGAGAGATCATGTATTTCCGTCATTCGAACGAGATGTGGAGCGAGTTTCCGGAGTTGGTTCCCGGCGTACTCTTCGCTGAAGGGGTTACGGCCGATGCGATCGTTGCGGACCGGATTGCGGGCTACCATACCGTCGCTGCAGAGCGTCTGGCGCAAGGCACCGAGGGCGAAATGCCGGAAATCCAAGCCTGGCGGCGCGCCTTTTCCAAAATGGGGATGAAGCCGACGCAATATCGCTGTGCTTCGGAGGCTTTGCTGCGCCGTTTTCGTCAGGAGGGATCGCTGCCGCAGCTGCATCCGCTCGTCGATCTCTGCAACGCCATCTCCATTGCATTCGCCATTCCGGTGGCCGTTTTCGACCTTGAAAATGTCTCAGGCGATCTTGAGGTGCGTCACGCGCACGGCAGCGAGTCCTATCTGACCTTTTCTGGCGAGGCGGAGCACCCGGAACCGCGCGAGGTCATCTTCGCCGATACGGCTGGGCAAGCGCACGCTCGGCGCTGGACCAACCGGCAAAGCGGCCTTTCGGCGGTGCGTAAGGAGACGCGATCCGTGCTGATCGTGGCCGAAGCCCTGCACAGTTCGGCAAGCAGCGACGTGTCGCGTCTGATTGATGTGCTTGCGGCTGAGCTTGCTTCTGTCTGGCTGTTGCAGACTAGGCGAGGGGTTCTCAGTCCTTCAGCGCCGCGATTTGATCTCTCGGCTGATGGAAATGTTGAAGCAAGACAACATCGAGGCCGACGTGCAGCTGCGTCGCGTCCCGTTACCTCAGCCGATTTGCCTTGCGATCGCTGATGCCGACATCTCGCAGCAAATGCGGGCTGGCCGCCTGGAGTGTATCTCGCCGTCTACTCACTCGTGTCGATGCCTTTGGCACATGGCCGCACCAGCGGATTGATCGAGCCAGGTATCTGAAGAACAGACGTGCCCAGCTATTTCCATGATCTATTATCATCTATTCAGGGCCTTTTGATTTCTCGAAATAGACAGAGGCTCCTGAAATTCAGCCATGTATAATGAAGCTTCCAGCAATCAATCAATCAGGATGTTCATGGGAAAGCGGCCACTTCCACCTCTATCGGTGCTGCGCGCATTTTGCGCCATCGCCGAAACCGGTGGATTTGGTCGCGCGGCGGAGCGCATCGGTCAGACGCAGACTGCGGTCAGCCATCAGCTCGCACAGCTGGAGGGATGGATCGGAGGACGGCTGTTCGATCGCGGCCGGCATGGGGCAAGGCTGACGTCGTTGGGCGCACGCCTGCATCCGGCCATTGCGGAGACCATATCCAAACTCGAAGTGGCGCTTCACGAGGCGCGCGCCAGTGTCTCGGTCCAAACTGTCTCAGTCTCCGTTTCCCCGGAGTTTTCGAGCCAATGGTTGGCATCGCGATTGCCGGATTTCTGCCAGCGGCATCCGGAAGTCGAACTGAAAATGGCAGTCGGCTATCAACGACCGGTTTTTCAGCCCGGCGGTCTTGATCTGGCGATCTGGCTTGGCCGCGCCGAGACTGGGCTCGTTCAGGAGGAGTTGCTGATGGATGAAGAGTTTGTCGTCAGCTCGCCGGCGCTGTCGAAACAACTTCCTCCGCGTCACGCGATCATGGCGGCGCCGTTGCTGCGCTATGCCGGTATGAGGCATACGACTTTGGATTGGCAGCGCTGGTATGAACAGGTCACCGGCGCGAGCAGCGAGGCGGATCCGCCATTCGATATCGCACAGGCCGTGGCGAGCAGCCGCTTGTTCGAAACCTGTGCCGACATGCTTGAGGCGTGCCGTCAAGGGCAGGGCTTTGCGCTGGTTCGCAGTTCGCTGGTTGCCGACGATATTGCCGAGGGAAAGCTGGTCCGATGCTTTGTCGAGGTCCAGCCGGCGGCTGTGAGCTACAATCTACTCTATCTGCCAAACGCGCTGCTCAATCCTTCGGCTGCGCTATTCCGCAGCTGGCTGCTTTCGCAAGTCCGTTCATCGGCCTAAGACTTTCGAAAGCTAGCACAAGTCTGAATCGCGCAGTCTCACGAGGCCCGCGTCGGTGGGGACAAAACCCGTGCGGCGATAGAAATGGGTTAGGTGCGGTTCGAAGTCGACATGCAGCCACTCCGCGCCGCGTTCGCGAGCGAGGATCTTTGCTCTTTCGACGAGGCCGGTTGCGATGCCCTGCCTTCGAAATCCGGGATCCACGCAGGTATCGAGAATGAAGGCGTGAATGCCGCCATCCCAGGCAACGTTTACAAAACCGATGAGCTTGGAGCCGGAAAATGCGCCGACATGGGCGAGGCTTCGCGATAGGATCGAAGAGAAGTCGCGCTGCGGGGAAGTGGCATTCCAGGCGATCGCCCAGAGTGCGTTTAGGGCCTCGTTTCCGGGATTTGGATCGTCCCTGTATTCAATTTGCATGTGTACTCCAGCAGGCAGCTGCGTCGCTGCTTCGTTATATCCGTTGCCCTGCGCCGGAAAAGATCATGTCGTCTGTCGGATATCGCCCGGTCCGAACGTCCTTGGAAGGCGAATGTTTCGAATTGAGGAGGTAGAAATGTCCTATGTCGATGGTTTTATTGTTGCCGTTTCGAAGGATAAGCTGGAAGCTTACAAGGCATTGGCGCAAAAAGGGGGTAGAATCTGGAAAGAATATGGTGCTCTTAGCTATGTCGAGGCAGTCGGCGACGATGTTCCTTATGGGGAATTGACGTCTTTCCCGCGTGCGGTGCAAGCGACGGAAGATGAAGTGGTCGTCTTTTCCTGGATCACTTACGAATCCCGGCAGAGCCGCGACGAGATCATGGCAAAGGTAATGGCCGATCCACGCTTCGAGGAGGAGATGCAGAACATGCCTTTCGACGGTCGTCGGATGATCTATGGCGGGTTCAAAAGCATTGTGGAAATGTAGGCGGCCCATGGCACGGCCTTGACAATTCACTGCCGCGCCCGACCTGATGCGGATCGCTATCATTGGGAAAAGCCATGCCGCAAACGATCATCACCCTGTCCACTCGCGGGCAGGGGCTCTACGAATTTACGGAACAGGCTGTGCAATTCGTTCGGACCACGGCAGCGGGCGGCGAGGGGCTTTTGACAGTCTTTGTACGCCACACCTCCTGCTCGCTGCTCATTCAGGAAAATGCCGATCCCGATGTGAAGACCGATCTCAATGCCTTCTTTCGCCGTTTGGTGCCACCGTCCTCCGACCCCGCGATGCACTGGATCGTTCACACGACAGAAGGGCCGGACGATATGCCGGCGCATATCAAGGCGGCATTGACGCAGGTGTCGATCGGTATTCCGGTCATGAATGGTCGCCTCGCGCTCGGCACCTGGCAGGGCCTCTATCTCTTCGAGCATCGCGACCGGCCGCACCGGCGCGAAATCGTTCTGCATCTCTCTGCGTAATCGCCGCAATTTTGGCCACTAACCAATTGTTAACCCCCATGAATACAATCTGAATGGCCAATTCGCGTTCGGTTCAGCTTGGCTGACGTAGCGTGATCTCAATCCCAGAGGCCTTGAGCCGAATAACGGGATTGCAACAATCCGAAGCTAGGATTTGAAGGAGAAACACCCATGTCCAATCTTTTCGCCAAGGCAGGTATTGCAGCCCTCGTCGCGTTCGGCGCCATCTCTGCAACCGCCGTAACGGCATCGGCCAATGATTTTCATCCTGGCATCCAGCAGGCCCGCTACGATCACTATCGCGGCCGTTCGTGCTCGCCGGTTCTGGCGGTTCAGAAGGCGCGAGACATGGGGCTGCGCCGTGCTCGCATCGACAACATCACGCCGCGCCGCGTGGTCGTTGAAGGTTTCGGCCGCCGCGGACCGGATCGTGTCGTTTTCGCCAACGTTCGCGGTTGCCCGCTGATCCGCCGCTAATGGTAGCGACCGGATTGCCCGGTTTTCCACATCTATTCGTTAGATATGAAGCCGCCTTGGCAAGCGAGGCGGCTTCATTTTGTTACGGCGTGCTATTATCGGCCGTCTGGTGTGATCTTGGCGTTCATTGTACGTGAATATTAGATGAATGGCTGATTCTGAATCCGTTCAGTATCTCGCCTTTACCTCTCGGGTACTCGCTCAATGCATCTTGCTGGTATGAGAGAAGCCTTTTGCACTATGGAGAACAGAATGAAACAATTGCTGACAAAGTTGGGGGTCGCCGCCGCCATCGCAGTCACTGCGCTGTCCGGCACGGCGGATTTTGCTTCCGCCCAGAATTTAGACATCTATGTCGGCCCTGGCCGCCATCGTCCGCCGCCGCCGGACTATGACCGTCCGCCGCCGCCGCGCTACGACCGTCGTGGTTACGATCGTCGCGGCTGCGATCCGCGCGATGCGCTGGATGTTGCGCGCAGCTACGGTCTGCGCCGCGCCCGTGTCGTGGATGTGACGCCTCGCCGCGTGATCGTTGACGGCTTCGGTCGCCGTGGTCCGGATACGATGATGTTTGCAAATGTTCGCGGCTGCCCGCTGCTTGGCCGCTGATTGGGATTGCGGGCGCCCACGGCATCCGCTCTTCATTGCCTGACCTTTTCGCCCTATTGGCGGGGGCCGCGGAACCGCTCTTTGCTCGACCTCAATCGGTGTCTGAGCGAAGGGCGGTTTTGTTTTTTAGCAACTGGCTTTTCGAGCGATCCAAGAGCCGGCTAAGCCAATGGCTCTTACTCGATTTTGAACGGAAAGCGGCAGCGCAGCTTTCCTCGAATTGCTTGGAGCGCATTGCGAGCCCTCAGGCTCGCAATGCGCTCCAGCATCTCGATGCTATGCTTACTGCTGGATCGAGTAGGTGATGCTCACCGATGCGTTGTATTCGTTCTCACCGGTGGCGACCGGGACGGCCTTGTCCATTGGTGCTGACGCGGCCATAGCGCGCATGTAGGGCTGCGGCGGGGCCGCAATGCCACCCTCATGGATCGAGACGATGCGACCGAGCTTGACGCCGGCGGCCTCCGTAAGGGTCTTCGCCTTGGTGGCAGCGTCGGCGACAGCATTCTTACGCGCCTCGGCAAGAACCGCGTCCGGCTTGTCGTTGGTGAACTGGATATCGCCGCCCTGATTGACGCCGAGCTTGATCGCCTGGTCGAGCAATCCACCGAGCTTGGTGAGGTCCCGCACGCGAACGGTGAGGCCGTTCGTCACTTGATAGCCGTTCAATACCGGAGGCTGCGTGTGGCCATCCTTATCATTCGGGTAGGTATATTGCGGCTGGACGGAGAAACCCGAGGTCTGCAGATCGCGTTCCGCGATACCGTTTTCCTTCAGCGTCGCCAGAACTGCGCCCATGGCCTTATTGTTCTGGTCGAGTGCATCCTGGGCCGTCTTTGCCTGCTGAACGACTGCGAGCGTCACCACAGCCATATCCGGTGCAACCGTTGCATGCCCCTCGCCGGTGACCGTGATGACGGCTTCGCGCGGCTTGGCATCTTCGGCGAAGGCGGCAGCCGCGGGCATGAAGAATGTCGTGCTGACAAGAGCGGCAAGAGCAAAATCTCTGGTTTTCGTCAGTAGCATGGTTCGTTCCTTGGTTGATAATCCCTCGGGTTCGCTTTTGCGGATTGATTGTGAAGGTATTACGGCAGTCCCTTGTCGGAAAAGAGAAATTGAGTTAGAGCCAAGTCGGCTTCCGGGGAACCATTGCTTCGGAGTCGCGAGTGCGGGGATTTTTCTCGTGCCGGGCCTGTAGCTCAATGGTTAGAGCCGGCGGCTCATAACCGCTTGGTTGGGGGTTCGAGTCCCTCCGGGCCCACCATTCTCTTCTTGGTTGTCAGCGAGATCCAATCATGTGGCGCCGGCGTTTGCCGGATTGGCGCTCGCATAAATGGTCTCAGAAACCAGCCTTCTTCAAACCTTCGCGATAGAGATCCTTGTGCCACTGCTCCTTGAAGGGAATGACGGACAGCCATCGGTCGATATCGAAACCGGGGTTGGTCTCGTGGATCCTGCGTACCGTGGCGCGTGCCTCGTCCGCGTGGCCAAGCATCGCCAAGTTGGCAGCCGAAAGCCGATCCGCGAGACTGGGGTCAACCATCTGGTTGATGCAGTCGAGCGAGGTTTGGAATTGGCCGAGCGCGTAATGCGCCCCGGCCGCGATCCATATGTAGGAATCCGGATTAATGGGATTGAGCTCCATAGCCTGCTGAATCTTCTGCAATGCCAACACTGGCTGCGAGGAATGAACCAGCGTATCGGCGTGGTCGGCAATGAGGTCGGCATGGTGCGGACTGAGTGTTTCCGCTAACTCCAGCGCTTCGATGCTCTCCTCGATCGACCCCTGGAACAGCTTGGCGACGCCGAGCTCGCGATAGCCATCGGCGAGATCGCTGCGAAGCGCGATGGCCTGTGTCGCGTAAGCCCGCGCCGATTTCAGCAGTTCGGCATCTCCGCGGGCCGTCAGCAACCACTCCTTGGAATAGGTGCGGGCGACCGAGCTGAGCGCGGGGGCGAAATCGCTGCTCTCGCGCAAAGCAGTGTTCATCTGCGCGCGGGCGCGATGCATGTTCGGCACTGTCAAGCGATGGAGATATTGCTGGCCGACAAGGTATTGGTGATAGGCGGCTGGATTTTTCCCGAAATAAGCGCGCGCCAACTCATGATGCTCGACGTGCCCGGCAACCTTGAGAACGATGTGGCGCGAAATATCCCGCTTATTACGAGCCAGGTCCAGATTGCCGAAGGTGAAGTGGTTGGCCCACACGACCTCGCTCTCCGGCAGATTGATGAGCTGTGCAAATAGGGAGAGATCGTTGCCCGACCCGCTCAGGCGCGTATCGAGAACATAGTCGATGTCGTAGCACTGGAGGAGCGCATGCCGATTTTCGCTCTGCCGGCTCATGTGCATGGCGGAGTAGGGAGCGATGACTCTCAGGCTATGCAAGGTGCAAAAACCGAGGGTGATGTCCTCGATCAAAGAGGACGCCACCATTGCCGCCGCAGCATTGATGCTGTCATTGCCGGGAGGCAGCAGAGCAATGCGCGGTATGCGCAAGATGGAGTGCGTGGGTGAGGCATATTCTGCGGCAGCGTCGTTGGGCGGACTGTTCGCAGCGACCGGCGTGACCCTGTACGGCGACGCCGGCGCAGGCGTCGCCCGGCCGGGCATGCGAGTTTTGCGCTGCTCGAACAGGTATTTAAGCTGTTCAAGACCGCCTTCGGCTTCGAATGCTCTGAGCAAAACGGGATGGATGTCTTCGTTCCGCGGATCGGCTTCGAAAAGAACGAGTGCCGCCTCTTTGACCAGAGCAACATCCCTGGTTGCGGCAGGAAGATGCGTGGCCTCATCCAGCATTTCCTTCAAAAGCACCAGATATCTCTTCCTTTCGCTCTCACGCCAATCAACGAAAATCCGGCTCTGGCAATTTGCTTTTGCAAGGAACTTCGAGCGTATGTTCTGCGCGAGGATGGCAAGATTCTCGAGTAAGGGCCGTGTTGTCGCTGCAGAGATGGAAGCGATGTCAGTGGCCAGCGAGCGTGTGATCAGGTGAATATCAGTGTCGTCGAATCCTAGGAATTCGACACCCAGGTTCGCTTGCCTGCTCTTGATGCGGGATATCAATTTGCGCAGATTCGTCAGAGAGTTGGCAACGTCATCGTCGCCCCACAGAAATCGCGCGATGGTAGCTCTGCTGCTGTATTGGCTGCCGGTTGCCAATAGATAGGCAAGTATCAGGAGGGCTTTTTCCGGAAATGCCACGTCCTGTCCCTCACCATCGAGAAGAACGAGCTGTCCGAATGTTCTGAGTGAAAATTGCATCGCGCCTTCTATATTTATTTTCGTGTGTAATAGCCGACTTCTCTTGGAATTCCGGTGTTTTCTGAACAGATGGAGTCCGATACGGCAGGTAGAGGCTATCTTATATTTCTTCCGGTATGCACGCTTAAATTCAACCTACGGCTTATCATGCTTCATTTTGAAAGAAACTGTTGCATGACACATCAGAGGCGCTCAGAAAATTCGCAGGAATACTGGAGTGGAGGCCGCTTCGCTTCTCAAAGCGAAGCGCAGGGCTGGATCACCGGGGCCGCACGGGACTCTTTCAATCGTTGAATGCTGACTGATATCCGGATTGAAGGGACGGGTTTGGCCACGAGTTCGATCAGTTTCCGCCAGCAATGAAAGCGGATTTCCCAATCAACGACGGTATGGAGCGGGAAGGCCGAGGCTTTGCCCGCAAGCCCTGTGTCATTGCGAAGGCAAGGTGTCCGACGGGAGATATTCCCGCGTCCAGAGTGGCTGGAGATCAGAGAGCGGGAAGCTTGATAAGCTCTTTCCAAATCAGGATTTTTGTCGCAACCGACCGGGCGCGTTCGCCGCCGAGTTCCTGAACCTATACCTTGGTATAGTTGCACTGCACCATCGCTTGATTGACCCTTTTCAGGGGGTATGACAAGAGGGCCTTGCCTGCACGACACGACGCGCTGGCGAACGAAACAACAAATCAAGAAGCAAATGGACAGTTACCCTAACCGCTGTCCGGCCGCGGCCTTGGCCCGAATCCGGACAGTCATTGCAATAACCTGGAACGCTACCGGCAACCGCCGGGCAAGCGACGGTAGGGCTTAGTTCGTCCTTTCCGGCTTGCCCAAGGATCTGCCGAGACGCAGACCAAGGAGTGAGCCATGAACAACATCATTCTTTTCCGCGAACGCAGATTCGCCACCAAGTTTTCTGCCGCGCGCACTTTCAACGCCGCAGCGTTTGCGCCGGTCGTTCAGGTCGCATCCCTTCCGCGTCCACGCCTGATCGCCGTCTGGCACACCAATTCCCACACTGGGAAGCAGGAGTGCTTTTGGACGACCGAAGGAGCCGCCGGCTCCGATGAGGATCATAGTCGTCGGGCGGCCTAGCCCTTTTCTCCAAGCAAGCGCCCCGCCGCCTCACAAATGCGGCGCTCCGCGGGGCGCACATTGGTAACATCCTGATTTCAAGGGGTTATACATGGTTTTCCTCGCCAATGATCGACGCGAGCGTAGCGCCGTAGCCGCGTTGGCCGGTGCACGTATTTTGCCAAACGGCTATGATCTTGCAGCCTTCGCCTTCATCGCTGCAGCAGCCTACCTGACCCTTCATGGGGTCGGAGAGATGCGTGCGCCGCTATCCGGGCTTTCCACGGGGTCGATTTCGCTGGATCCGGCCTATTTGCCCGAATATGCGCTGCGTACGACATTGCGCATGATGGCGGCAATCGTCGCCTCGCTCATCTTCACCTTCGTGGTCGCAACGCTTGCTGCAAAGAGCCGCCGCGCTGAAAAGATCATCATTCCCGCTCTCGACATCCTGCAGTCCGTGCCGGTGCTCGGCTTCCTGACCTTCACCGTCACGTTCTTCATGGGCCTCTTTCCCGGAAGCCAGATGGGGGCCGAGTGCGCGTCGATCTTCGCCATCTTCACTAGCCAGGCATGGAACATGGCCTTCTCCTTTTATCAGTCACTGCGGACGGTGCCGCGCGATCTTGATGAAGTGAGCCGCGGCTTCGGCCTATCCGCCTGGCAGCGCTTCTGGCGCCTGGAAGCGCCCTTTGCTGCGCCCGGTCTCGTCTGGAACACGATGATGTCGATGTCCGGCGGCTGGTTTTTCGTTGTCGCTTCGGAGGCGATTACGGTGGGTGACACCACTGTACAGCTTCCGGGGCTTGGCTCCTGGTTGGCCGTTGCCATCGACAAGCAGAACTTCGTTGCCGTCGGCTGGGCCGTGTTTGCCATGGGTATCGTAATCCTGCTCTACGATCAGCTGCTCTTCCGGCCGATCGTCGCCTGGGCCGATAAGTTCCGCTTTGAGCAGACCGCCGGCCAGCAGAAGCCGCGCTCCTGGGTCTATTCGCTAATCCGCCGCACGCGTCTTCTGAAGTATGTGACTGCGCCATTTACCACCGTATGGAACGCGCTGTTTCTGCTGCGGCTGCGCCCCGCGTCGAAACTCGTCGCAAGCAGGCAGGGCGAGCGGCACGTTGTTAGCCGGGTCATAGATTATGCGTGGTTCGCCCTGATCGCCGCTATCGGCGCCTGGAGCATTTGGGACATCGTTTCCTACCTCAGCCAGACGCTGTCGTGGGGTGATGTCTGGATCGCCTTTGCCGGCGGGTTCGTCACTCTGATCCGCGTGGCTGTGCTGATCGCGGTCGCGAGCGTGATTTGGGTTCCGCTCGGTGTCTGGATCGGCTTACGTCCCGCTGTCGCGGAGCGGGTTCAACCCATCGCGCAGTTTCTCGCTGCATTTCCGGCGAATGTGCTATTTCCGGTGGCGGTGATCGCAATCGTCGCGACGGGGGCCAGCCCCAATATCTGGTTGTCGCCGCTGATGGTGCTGGGCACACAGTGGTACATCCTCTTCAACGTGATCGCCGGGGCGAGCGCTTTCCCCACCGATCTGCGCGAGGCATCTGCTGTCTACAGGCTGCGTTCGTGGACCTGGTGGCGCCGTGCGATCCTGCCGGGAATCTTCCCCTATTACGTCACGGGAGCACTGACGGCTTCCGGCGGCTCGTGGAATGCAAGCATCGTCGCCGAGCTGGCAAGCTGGGGCGACACGAAGCTCGAAGCTTTAGGGTTGGGCTCTTACATCGCGAAGGCGACGGCAGCCGGAGATTTTCCGCGGGTCATCCTCGGGATCGTCGTCATGTCGATCTTCGTCACGCTCTTCAACAGAACGCTCTGGCGGCCGCTCTACGTTTTCGCTGAGCGTCGCCTGCGTCTCGACTAAAGCCGGATGATTTTAGGTCCGGTCGACCTAAAATCTGAATCCGCTCTAAAATCAAGGAAGTAGAGCATGATGTCGTCCGAAAACCGCACACACTTTTCGGCATCATGCTCTAATCAAAGATCGGAGAAATGAACATGGAAAACGCTGTCGTCTCCAAGAAGGCTGAAATCGTAAAAGCCGCGCCGCTGGTGCTGGCCAAGCAGGTTTGCCAGACCTACGACAAGGGGAGTTCGGGTTCGCTCGTGGTCCTCGATAATGTCGACCTTCAGCTCTATCCCAATGAAATCGTCGGATTGCTCGGCCGTTCCGGTTCCGGCAAGTCCACGCTGCTGCGTGCGATTGCCGGTCTGATCCGCCCGAGCAAGGGTGAGATCACCTTTGCAGGCCGGCCAGTGGTTGGCCCCAATTCCGATGTTGCCGTGGTCTTCCAGAGCTTTGCTCTGTTTCCATGGTTGACGGTGCTGCAGAATGTCGAACTCGGTCTCGAGGCTCAGGGTGTCGCTTCGTCAGAGCGTCGTAAGCGCGCGCTCGCCGCGATTGACCTGATCGGCCTCGATGGCTTCGAAAGCGCCTATCCGAAGGAGCTGTCGGGCGGCATGCGCCAGCGTGTCGGCCTTGCCCGTGCACTCGTCGTCCGCCCGAAGGTCCTGCTGATGGACGAGCCCTTTTCCGCGCTCGACGTGCTGACCGCTGAAACACTGCGCACCGACCTTCTTGACCTGTGGTGCGAAGGCCGCATGCCGATCGAGTCGGTTCTGATGGTGACGCATAACATCGAGGAGGCCGTCCTAATGTGCGACCGCATTTTGATCTTCGGATCGAATCCCGGTCGAGTCATCGCCGAAATCAAGGTGGATCTGCCGCAGCCACGCAACCGCCTCGACCCGGCTTTCCGGATGCTGGTCGAGGACATCTATGCCCGGATGACGGTGAAGAGCGGTGCGCCATCGCGCGAAGGTCTGTTCCCCGGGACCGGTATCGCCATGGAGCTGCCGCGGGTGTCGACCAATCTGATGTCCGGTCTGATCGAGACTTTGGCCGCCGAGCCCTATCGTGGTCAGGCTGACCTGCCGCCGCTGGCGACACAGCTGCACCTTGGCATCGACGATCTCTTCCCAGTCGCCGAAACGCTGCAGCTTCTGCGCTTCGCTGATCTGGAAGGAGGCGATATCAAGTTGACCGCACCCGGCCTGCGCTTCTCCGACAGCGATGTCGACGAGCGCAAGAAGCTCTTCGAGCAGCATCTGGCGACCTACGTGCCGCTTGCTGCGCATATTCGTCGCGTGCTCGACGAGCGGCCGACCCACCGCGCGCCGGCGCGGCGGTTCCGCGACGAGCTGGAAGACTACATGTCCGAAGACTACGCCGACACAACCATCAAGGCCGTGACGAACTGGGCTCGCTACGCCGAATACTTCGCCTATGACGAGAATGCGGATCTGTTCACGCTGGAGAACCCGAGTTGATGCACGCTGTTGGATCGGATGCAGAAGGGTCGCCGCCGGCTGAGGTGGCAACCGACCCATTTGAACCTTGGAATTTGATAGGCAGCCAAGGCAGGGCTTAGCGCGTGGGCTTCCGGCAGATCGCCAGCATAGGCGATCTGCGCTCGCGCGGCCTGTCCGGCTGCGGGACGGATCGCTATGCCCAGAGACAACGAAGAACTTGGCCGTTTCCTGGAGGCTCGCAGCAGAAGCAACCGAAACAAGTCCGATGTACGAAAGCTCCGCCAAACCCGCGGAAAGCGTGCCGCCCAAACAAGAGCGGGACGCTTCAAGGATCGCGTCGATTTGATGGCCATGTTGGCGCTGCTTTGGGGCGCCCATGCACTTATGCGATCGGCTACACGGTTGTTTTTTTGCGGTTTCCTATCCGCGAACCAGACGCGCATGCTGCTTCGGCGGGCAGCATGGCTCAACAGAAAGAGCCTTTCAATTCTCCGACGTCGCCAAGGCCGGCGTCTCCTCAATCGCTATGCCGAAAACGACAACCATGACCGCGGGGCTTGATCAGATCGTACCCAACATGGGGACCGTTTTTGAGTTCGGCGCCACTATCGGTTTCGCTCGGCAACGCGCTGCCGGCTTGCGGACGAATAGGCCTCTCGCTCCGGGGAGGTTTATGAAGGCTGCGGTTGTTTTCGGACTTGGGCTGAGGCAGTTTGCCATTCGCGCATGCAGATGCCGGAGCGAGGATGCAAGGACGAAAGACATGAGGCGCGAGTTTCTGAAATATCTTTCCGAGATGCCCGTGCTTTGGCTCGGCATCTCGGTTCTCGCCGGCCTTATTTTTATCGGCGACACTATCACGGATTTGGAAATCGCCTTTGCAGTTCTCTATGTTTCGGTGATACTGCTGGCGGTTCGCTCGGGGCGAACCGGCGCGATCGCAGTCGTCGGCATCGCGTGTGCCGCCCTTACCATTCTGAGCTATTTTCTGACGCGCCACGGCGCCTCTCAGGCCGGCCTGATCAACAGTGCCCTGAGCATCGTTGCCATCGGTGCGACAACCTATCTGGCGATCAGGATCGAGACGATCGATGCAAGGGCAAGGGAAGCCCAGTCCGAACTCGCGCGGATGTCACGCCTGATGATCGTCGGCGAACTCGGCACCTCCATTGCGCACGAGGTCAGCCAGCCGATCACGGCGATCACGGCGAACGGCAACGCTGCGCTTCGTTGGCTGGCAGCCACACCCGCCGATCACGACGAGGCTCGAAGAGCTATCGAGCGGATCGTAGCGGATGCTGGCCGTGCGGGAGATGTCATCGGTCGTGTCCGGATGCTTGTTTCACGATCGTCTCCTTCGCGTGACATGATCGATCTGGGCGAGGCGATTGACAACGTGCTGGAGCTTGTGCGGAGCGAAATCCGGAAGAACCAGATATCGCTTCGAACGGAGCTCGCCAATGACCTGCCCCTGGTGGCCGGCGACCGCGTGCAGCTTCAGCAGGTGATCCTCAACTTTATCATGAATGCGATAGAGGCTCTGGCGGATGTCAGTACCGATGTACGCGAGTTGCTCGTCAGTGCTGCTGCTGCCGAAAGCAAGATTACGGTCAGCGTGCGCGACACGGGCATCGGCATAGCGCCAGCCAGACTCGATAGGATATTCGAGGCGTTCTACACGACCAAGCCAAACGGTATGGGAATGGGATTGGCCATCAGTCGTTCGATCATCGAGGCGCATGGTGGCTCCGTCTATGCGGCACCGAATTTTCCGCACGGGACAGTATTCGGCTTCACGCTGCCGCTGGACGGAAAGTCGAGAGGATAGAACATGCAAGATCAGCGATCAGCCGTTTACGTGATCGATGACGATCCTTCCGTGCGTGACGGGCTCGACAGCCTTCTGCGCTCCGTCGGCTATGATACGCGCGGCTTTGCCTCGCCACGGGATTTCCTGCAGCATCCTCGTTCAAACGGCCCGGCCTGCATTGTCCTCGACGTCCGAATGCCGGATGCAAGCGGTCTCGATTTTCAAGACGAACTCGTAAGGTCAGGCTATCTGACGCCAATCATCTTTCTGACCGGCCATGGTGATGTTCCCATGTCCGTGCGCGCGATGAAGGCTGGTGCGGTGGAATTTCTTCTCAAGCCCTTTCGCGAACAAGATCTGCTTGATGCGATCCGGCAGGCGCTGGAACTGGATCGCGCGCGTCTTCGAAAGGAAGCTGCCGCAGTCGACCTTCATGAGCATTTTGCCTCGTTGACGCCGCGTGAGCGCGAGGTGATGGCTCTCGTCGCGCGCGGTCTTTTGAATAAGCAGATTGCAGCGGAGATCGGCTTGAGCGAAATCACGGTGAAGGTTCATCGCGGCCAGGTCATGCGTAAAATGCACGCAGATTCCGTCGCCGACCTCATCAGAATGGCCGACAGCCTTGGACTGGCCGGGATGGTCATCGACGGGAAGGGCAGTGGCAACGCTTCGCGGTCGCGCTGAGCCCGGATTTTTCTCTTGCGCCTCAAGGGCGCGGCATGGTGGGCGTGCCCTGATGAAATATCATCTGTCAGCAACCATCGATCCGCTGCCAGATCGAACTACGCAAAACGTGCCGCCGTGCACTTGTCTCACCCATGGTGCTGACGGTCCGGTAGGTCACCAGAACGGCATCGGGCGAGATGGATCGAAACGCGCAATTGTGAGCGATTACAAGGGGAGAGGTTTGCGCCGTTCCTTCTTCGGTCAGGAGCGCGATGAGTTCTTCGCGATTGTCATATATCGTGCCCGAACTACCAAATTCGACAAAGCCTTCGGCGAGTAGCTCTGCGACCGCATTCGGAGACTGGCGAATTTCCGGGCGATGCAGCTTTTCCCTGAGCGAGCGAATTTCCTCGAATTCCTGCCGGGCAATGTCCATAGCGATTGTTGCCTCCGTTTCTTCCGATCTCATCTCGGGGAGGGGCGGCGGCCTCAGGCCGAGGCCTCGAGATGTTGCTGCCGCTGCATTCTATCAGAGCGATTGGAATCGGTCTCCCTGAACTGCTCCAATTCGTCGGCAAAAAGCTCGGCGGTGTGACGACCGGGATGGGTTTTATCGTCCTCGATGACCGCCGCTATCCTCCGAAACAACTCGATTTCGAAATTGCTGGCGATGGCGTGGTTATTCGGTCTTGTCAGTCGCGCGCCGCCATCCAGGCGGATTGCCGAGACATAGAACTCGTCGTCATAATCGGCTCCTGCCGAGGTCAACTCTGCATACCCGTAGAGTAGCAGCCCGCTTTCCCAGCGATCGCAGAGGCTAATGCTGAGCTCATCGAATGAATATTCGAAGAAAAAAGCCACGGCATGCATCGTCATCGCTTCGTCTCCGCGCTCGATGTCTTTGGCAAGTCTGCCGCAATAGTGTCGATCCTTACATGCATTAGCGGTCTTTTCTTTTCGCATCCTTATCCGCCGTTGCTTCGGGCTTCGCTGACTTCGCGCAGGCCCTTGAGGCATGCTCGGGCTCATTCCTTCAGGGCCGATCGGCTCTACAGAGGAGATTGTCATCAAACATAATTCATAGCAACACTATTTATGTTCATTTACTTTGAGGCAAACACTAACGATGTTCAACACAGCGGCATCCACATCTCTACCCGCAAGGAAGATTGGATGTCCCACGTGGCTGATCCAGGGATGGTGTTGTTACTTACGGGCGATATGTCCGCAGATGCGGCCTATGATCGTCAGTCGCGCCAGTTCCACCGTGAATGTCTCCAGCGCCGGATTGTCCGAGATAATCTTGACCTCGCCCGGCTGGCTGAAGGGCACGCGCTGGAGCCGCTTGATCTGTGGTTCGGAGTAGCCGTCGCTGATGGCGTAGACGGTATCGGTCGTCATCTGGTTCTGCGAGAGGTCGACGATGACTCGGTCGCCGGGCATGTAGGTTGGCTGCATCGAGTCGCCGATCACTTCCATGATGATGGTGTGGTTCGGCGAGGCCTTCGCTTCATTCCGTAGATAGCCCGTAGGAATAAGCCATTCCGCGACGATCTTGTGCCCGGCAACGTTTCCGGAGCCTACGGGTAGATTGATCACTTCCCCAACAATGCCGCTACCGGCGCCAAGCTTGACGTCTACCTCGGGCGTTGCGCCGGCAATCTGTGGCTGCCAATGCTCTCTACTATAGCTGTTTTCTCCGCCGTCTTCGGCAAAACCTTCATTGTCCAGTTCGTCAGGATCGAAGGATGTGACGATGCGTACAGCGGGGTGGGCTGTTTTATTCGATCCTTCTCCCGTCAACAGATAGCCGGCGGTCGTTCCGAATTTCTTGGCGTAGCGATTGGCGATTTCGGCACTGAACTCGTTCTGGCCGTTCTCGTGGGCGCGATAGGTGGAAAGGCTCACCCCCAGCGCTTCCGCTGCCTTCGTTGCCGATGGATAGTTTGCGGCTTCTCGTGCCGCTCTCAGTCGTTCGCCCATTGATCTTTGCATTTTTCGACCTTCACAAATTTTATGACATAAATCATGTTGACATGAATATCTTTATCAACATAATTGGTGTTTATCAAGCTGCGGGCGATGAATTTCGCTGCGGTGCCGGCATTGAGGCTTCCTCGACGCCCGGCGGAGATGGGAATTCGAAGGAGTGGCAGCATGAGTGTGCGCAGGAGAAGCAGGAGACCAAATTTCCACAGAAGCGGTTTCGATCGTTTCTGGGGCTACCCGATCTGCTGTCGGGCCTTGTCGATCGCTGAGGTCATCGAGCTGAATTGTGAAGGCTGCAATGCGACCGTGAAGCCGACGGAAACCTTCGGCCCCGAGTCCGCCACAGCACAGTCCAGAGATGAGAGGTCAGCATGATTGAGATGCTCGAGGGCATTTTGGCATGTCTCGGAGCTGCTCTTTTTCTCGGCTTGATGCTGGCCGAGATGAAGTGGGTCGTTTCGAGATTGGCATCCAGGCGTGATGGTGAGGATTCTGGCGGCCCCGGAGGGTGACCAGATGCACCTTCGAACGGCCGGAGATAATACCAGCCATCCGAACATGCCGGTACACCAGACAAAATAGCGCCGACGGCAATCGGTGTCGTCTCTTCAGAAAACAAAACAGAAACCCAATAAGCGGCTTGCCTTTGCCGGCCGGAGGAGTTTGCCATGAACGAATTTCAAATTGGAACCGAGACCGTGGCCGACGGCTATCTTGGGTGGATTCGCAAGGTCCACCGAGCGACGAACGAGATTCTCAGAGACCGGAGAGGAGAGCCGATCGTCTTTGCGACGCAGGATGCTGCGAAGGCCGCCGCAGGGGAAGCTATGGTCGCCTATCTCAATACGCCGATGCTGCGCGACGGCGCCAAAGTCGAAGCGCTCTCCAAAGCTGAAGCTTTCTTCAAGCCAAGATCGATCGACTCTGTTGCCGGGATCTCCGGGACGGCGATGTGATCCCTTTTCCCGCGAAAGACCGGCGAACACGTCATGTGACAGGAGGCAATTGGGTCAATGAGCAAAGGCAAACTTGATCTTCTTCTCGATAGTCTCGGTATAAAGCTTGTCCCGGTTCATCGTCGGCGCGCGCCGGCTGAGAGCCATGCGCGCGGGACGATGCGGGAAATTCGCGGGCGCTATGGCGACGGTCATCTGATCTTCGTGCTGCGCTGCATTCGTCAGACCGCCAACAATCGGGATGAGCTTTGGTCCGATACGATTGGTGCGGTTTCCGATGTTCTCGCTCAACGCCAGGATTGGGCGCTTCAACGTCCGAGCGATTTGCTCGGTGCTTTCGACGACATCGCGCTTGCCTCGTTGCGCGGGGACGCCGTGGCACGGCGACCATGGCCGGTTCGCGCAACGTTGCGGACCTTGATCTATTGGGAATTGGAGAGACGACTTGATGCACCGACACCTCTTGCAGTTTGACGATATTTCCAGCAAAGCGGCTGACATTGCCGATTTGAGCCTCATTATCCGCGCTCGTTTCGTTGAGGCGGCGGATACGTTGGTCCATCTCGACGTTCGTGGCGTTCGTCCGGACAGGATGCGCACGCTCTGGCCAGAGGTTCTGCCCGAACAGATGGACCATGCGGATGACCGCATTCGCTATCGTCCGAGCGCTGCTGCGATCAGCCGAGCCGAAGAAGTCCTGCAGGGCTGGTTGCGGATCCATGTTCGCGACGAAGAGCGGCGCATTCTGCTCTCACATTGGTCCGTTTGCCTTGCGGCGCCCTTCGTCGCCGGATCGTTTCGGGATTTCTGCACTCGAACCGGTCGCGTACGGCGGACGGCGGAACGCCGTATCCAGAGCGAATTTCAGAATATAGCCAGCATTCTTCTCGCTGTTTCGCCGATATTGCAGGAACCGGACTGGTCGCGCATTTCACCGATGACGCCGAATTCGGCCAGCGGCTCGGAACGGATTAACCCACCGGCGATCAAACATGAAACGCATTGGCTGCCGGATGATGCCCGACCTGTATTCGACGCGGCGAGCCCGGAGCTTGCTGAACTTGCCAAGCGACTGGAGCGCGCAAACCGCCGTCGCGCGAAGTTGAAAGCCTAGATGGCAGCGACATCGTTCGGTCCGAACCCACACTTGCCGCTATGCTTTGATCTGAACCTCCTTTCTACGACTGCTCACTGCTTTCAAACGCGAAGACGCCGCTTCGCTTAGGGTTTCCCGTGCTCACGCCAAAATCCGGGACGACGTATTCCGCTAGAAGACGGAGCCGCGATGCGGGCAGGTGGGCACGCCATGGGTCACCGACCAAAACCGTGATGCCTGATGCCAGGCAGCGATCCAGAAATTCCGTAACACCTTTTGCAAGAGCTGCGTCGTAGAACAGATCGCCGACGCAAATAACGTCTGCTGATGGAGGCCGGCCGATTGTGAGATCGGCGAGGACGGTTTGGATGGCGACGTCATTCAGCTTTGCGTTGAGTCCGGTCGCTGCGATGGCATAGGGATCGATATCGGCTGCGTCCACTTTCGCAGCGCCTGCTTTTGCCGCGGCGATGCCGACGATTCCTGAACCGGCGCCCAGGTCGACTACATCGCGCCCCGCAACAGTTTCCGGCCTGTCGAGAAGATGGCGAGCCAAGACGAGGCCCCCTCCCCAATAATGCGCCCAATAGGGCGATCCGAATTGTGGATCCTTCTCTGCAAGGCGGCGCAGGCCGCTATGCGGTGCTGCCTTGTGGAGCCGAATCTCAGGAATGCCGGGAACCGGCAGAATGGGAAGGTTGTCGGCAATGAACTGCCGAACGTGGTTGAAGTCAACGACACTCTTTCGGTCATCTTCCAATATTTTCTCTCGCTCGCTCTTCATCAAAGGAATCGTGGACAGTCGGTGTGCGCAGATCTCCGCAGACCGAAGTCAGAGCGTTCCGCGCCGTCCGGCATTCCATCGCATCCTTGTGCCACCTTTCTCGCAGTTGGGAGATCTGACGACAATCTAACTCAAATCGTCGGATGGTGGATCACAGTATTTCCTAATAATTTCAGATGATTATCCGCTAGTCTCGTCAACACCTTCATTCGTTGCATAGCCATCGTCCGCGAGGGGTGTCGCCAAACCTGCCGAATTAGGGTATTCATTTTGGCATGATGAGAACAGTTGCAGCGACGCACTGTTGACCGCAAGCGATGTCTTAAACCGCTTTTTTCTTTCAAGGTTCATCGGAAATTTCAAGCATGACCAATGCCGACAAGCCGGTCGTGCCGCACAAGACGCGTGCGCGCCGGCAGCGCGTCCTGCCGGCTCTGACGGTTTCTGCTATCGCAGGTCGTGGGTGGATCCATAGAAGAGCGGGTCCTTGGTCCCGCTCGAATGCAATATATCGGTAATCTCTAAACGTACCGACATGCTACTGGCGCACAGTACTTCATCCCAACCAAGACGTAGGAGAGGGTAATCCCTTGCCTCGACCAAATTCATCAGTGGCAAACTCCCATTTGCTCGCCATCAGCAATACAGTTGAACGCCAAGCAAGCAGATACGAACCTCAACTGCGCATCAACCCCAGTGCAGTCCGCCAAGCAAGATCGCCACCGGGACGGCAAGTGCTGTGGTCGTGATTATCGCGGAAACACCAATCTTAAGCGCTCTGATGCGTCGTGTCCTGACGCCACTCCAGTCATAACTCAAACTCACTAACTCCTGAGAATCATTGGGAATTCGAAAATTAGATCCGCTTCGATTTCGAACAAGGTCCCGGCGGGTCTCATCCACAGAGGAAACAATATGGATCACGCGAAATTCTTCGCGGCGGTGCGTACATCGCTGTTTGGTGGTCAGCTGTCGACAAATCAGGTCAAAGGTATGGAGGCCATTCTAGGGGCATGGCAGGTCCGGCCTTTCGACAACCGTTGGCTCGCATATATGCTGGCGACGGCCTATCACGAGACAGACAACACGATGTGTGCCGTCGTGGAAAATCTCAACTACTCGGCGTCTGGGTTGCTGGCGACCTTTCACAAATACTTCACGGCAAAGCAGGCTGCTGATTATGCCCGACAGCCACAGCGAATTGCCAATCGAGCCTATGCGAACCGAATGGGCAACGACAGCGAGGCAAGTGGCGATGGGTGGCGCTACCGCGGACGTGGCTTGGTTCAGATCACCGGGCACGACAACTATCTGAAGTATGGCATAGCCGCCGATCCCGATATGGCTCTCGATCCTCTCAAGGCCATCCAGATTCTCTTTGATGGCATGATCAATGGTCTCTTTACCGGCAGGAGGCTCGACGGATATTTTAGCGCCACGGCGACCGATTGGGTTGGTGCCCGAAAAATTATCAACGGCACGGATCGAGCGGTGGAAATTGCAGGCTACGCAAAGAAATTCGCTGCCGCTCTGGAAGCTGCGCGCTAATCGGCGCGCAGGGTAGCCCATCTGTATCGCCAGTCGTCATGTTCTAACGAGATCGCTTTTCGAACAACGAGCGCTTTGACGCGCCTCGCCGCGACGATCGCGAGTTGGACCACAGCGGCTGGTATGCGCTTTGCTCTGAACCTCATACCATCCTTAAGAGGGAAAAATGCTCAACACAAATGCGCTGCACAATGTTCTGAATATTCTGATCACCTTGTCGGCATTGAGCGTTGCCATTCTTTTGGCGACGGGCTGTGTGCAACTCGCCGATGGCTCATTGGAATGTTCGCAATCCTTCGTCGCTCCCAGCTATACCGCAGGGGCAATTGCCGCTCTAAGCGTGCTGAAGATTACCATCAACATCATAAGGGACGGCATTGTCGGATTGGTAAAGCCTCAACCACCCGTCAACATGTGAGACCGATTTCCTGCCTGATGCCTCGGACGATAAGGTGTCCGATTTTCAGAAGCGCAAGGTCTGATAGAGAAGAGCAATGACGATGCACGAATTTCTGGATGCGTTGGGCATCAAAGCCGGGGTCGTCATGGCCGGTCTCTCTGGTGGGATTCTACGGGGTCTTTCGAGGCGTCGATATACGACACGGGAGATCGTGGCTTCGCCGATTTGCGGAGCCCTTGCCGCGACCTACATGACGGAGCCGGTGCTTTTCTACCTGCGGGCCGTCAACTGGCCTTTGCCGCAGGAGCATGTCGCGGCGATGAACGCGACTGCTTTTGTCGTCGGCATGTGTGCTATGTGGATCGCTGATCTCGCTTTCGATGCCATATCGCGCTGGGTCAAAGGTGGACGCGAGATCAGATAGTATTTCATTCGTTCCGGATCTTTGTTTGCTTGAACTCGTTGCGTGACGACAATTCAAGGCGGCAGTCCTTGTGATTCCGATTGCTAGCGTTCGCGATTGATCTAGTTTCGTCCATGCTGTGTCGAGTGATGACTAGGGGGGACAAAATGACTATAGCCGCTGACTTAACGCATCGCTTTGCCGTTTCGACGTGGTCTTTGCATCGGGCACTGGGCGGTACCTATCCCTACAGGCCGTCCGATTCGATGTCGTGCGCTCGCCAGCCAACTTACGGTGCAGGCAGCATCGAGTTGATTGATCTGCCGCAGCAATGTGCGGAGCGCGGCATATTTCGGCTCGAGATATGCTCCTTCCATTTGCCGAGCCTGTTACCTGGTTATGTCGTAAGGTTTCGTGACGCTGCTGAAGAGGCTGGTGTGACGGTTCAAACGCTACTGATCGAGGACGGAGACCTTAGCGATCCCGAAACCGCTCCACGCGATGCGAAGTGGATGGCTGGTTGGGCGGATATCGCCGCCTCTCTCGGGGCGGAGAATATGCGGGTGATTGCGGGCAAGGCTTTACCGACCGATGCCGCCCTGACTATGGCCGAGGGATATCTGCGTAAATTGGCTGAAATCACCACGGCGGCGGGCGTACGCCTCTTAATCGAAAACTGGTTCGATCTCCTGGCAGGGCCGGCTGAAGTCAACCGTGTCTTAGACGCGTTGGAGGGAAGGGTTGGTCTGAACGGCGATTTTGGAAATTGGCAAGGCGCCGGCAAATATGAAGACCTCGCGAAGATCATGGGAAGGGCTGAGCTATGTCACGCCAAGGGACACTACTCCACTGCCGGTCTCGATGAGGAGGATTATGTTCGCTGCGTCTTGCTTTCTGAAGCCGCGGGTTATCGTGGTCCATTCACGCTGATCTATGACTCGCCTTACTATGAGGACGAGTGGACCGGGATCCTTGAGGAGCGAGCTTGCATCGCGGACGCGTTGCGGCAGGCAGCGACGAATTGAGATAGGATCTTGTAAAGCCGCTGACCTTGGTTACCGGAGCCTAGCCCAGGGACGAGTTGTTCTCCTTCGTCCAGGGAGAACAACCCGGCTGGCGGCCTATGCGCTAGCGAAATTCGTGATCGTGCAGAGCGCCAAGAAGTCGGTCCTGGGTCTGGTAGCCTGCGTCGTAAAGGTTGATGGCTACGTTCGCGGCCGATAGGCCCTCTTGGCTCTGCAATCTAATGCTGCGTTCCGCGCACCAGGCAAAGAGGGCGCTGGCGAGAACATCGATATCGTCGGAGAAAAAGGGCGTGTGCGTCATCGCAGACATTCGCTAGACCATTCATGGTTAGGGCTTGCGCCAAGGCGGGTATAGCGAACACTGCTTTGAATTTCCAAATTTGCAATCGCGTTCGGCTGTCGGCGTTAATATGCTCCTGAGATGATACAGCCATATTGTTCCGTAATGCGACGCAGTTTCCCTGTGATACCTCACTGAGGGTCTCCTCGAGCCGAAGACTTAAGTGGGTGTTGAATTCTGTCGTTTGCTTTATTTGACGCAGATAACAAAAGGACGCCGAGTTTGAGCGTCAGCGCCACTATAAGGGACAGAACAATTCTGAGGTTGCGGGATGTTACTGATGAATTGGATGAGACGAATTCACCGCCGCCTCGATTAACTCTTCGGCGTATGAAAGTGCTGAAGCCGTATCTTCGCCATCCAACTTCAATTCCTTGCATTTGCGATGCAATGCTCTGCGCATCTGAGACAAAAATGCGGCATCGATGTCCACTTCACCTTCGTCGAAGACGTGGATCAACGCTGATTGAGCAACAATCTCCAGCACTGCAACGCGGCCTTCTATCTCTCCGAGAGATGGAATTGCGTTTCTTTTGACGTGATGTTTGCAATCGCGATGGGTGGTTAGCATTTTCGTGGCCTCCTTCACGAAAAAGGATAACCAACGAGAAGCAAAAAAGTTCAGCCTGGTCCCCGAAAAATCTTAGGTCAGCAGTGCTTTCGAATTTTATTCATCGACAACAGCCTTCGGTTGCCAATTATTTCATTGGGCAGAGACTGGGATCTGCAAGAACGTCTGCACAATGCGGAGAGCGGCGAAAATCGTCGTAGTAAAGTGTCCATAGTGTGGTATCGGCGGCGCGATATGGGCCAAACTTGAAATATTGATTCTTGCCAAGCCCATGATCTGCGTGTCCAATACGGCCCGTAACCGAGACAATCCATTTATTGTTGGCGAATATCTCGATGTGCCCCGACCCATCAGGTCCTGGTTTGCTATATATTGCGAAGTCTATCCAACCCGATGTCGGTGCTGGAAGTTGGTTGCCGCGATTTGTTACCTTAACTGCGCTGGTGCAGCCTGCGAATTCTTCGCCATCGCCAGCGGCCCAATTGCCATCGGTGGCGACCAGCGCGCGCATTTGGTTGGTGTCTGGACGGAACCAAACCGGCGTTTCACTTTCATCGCAAGCTTTGCCGCCATCCTCGTGCTTGTCCCTCTCCGCCACTGGAGCGACATAGTTGGTTTCCACGGTGGCAAATAGCTTGCCGTTGTTGAGGCGGAGAGCCAGGAAGGGACTGAAGTCTCCCTCTGCATTCGGCCCGATCTCTCGCTTCCATTGCGCTATGAGATAGCGATGATCGCCTGAGGGGACGGGGTCCGCGAACTTCACGGCAAAGCCGTACCAAACTCCCTGATCGTAGGGTACGCGGTATTTTGTACGTTCCCAGATCTCCGCTCTTTCGCTGCAATTTGCCTTGCCCGGAGGGCAGAACGGTTTGACGCTAAGTCTCAAGGCTCCCGTACCCGAGCGCTTCACATCAGATTGAAATTCTATGGATCCCGCCTTCTGCTCGAAATTCTCGCGATAATAGAGATGACCCGACGGAGCGAAGTCCTTACCGTCGAAGCCGTCGCGCAGAACCAATTGCGCCGAATCTTCAGCCAAGGCTGGCGTTGCTATGCTGGGGCAAGTGCAGGCCAGAATGGCGGGAAACGCGTATTTTGCATTCATGCCGGGATATTCCTATGGCGGGACATTCGTGAAGCGTTATCAATGACCTGTTCACCGCTCGCAGGCAAGCAGGAGCTATGTTGCTTCGTGCGTCATCAATGGCGACTGTGATCAATCGCGTGTGATCTTGGGATATTTGTTCCATCTATTCTGTCGTCGGGGGCTCAACTTTAACCGGCTGTTAGACGCTTTGCGGTTCATATCCTGCAAGTTGAACCGTGGCTGCGGCTATCAGGGTTCCGGACATGATGGTTCGTTGCCGCAGCCCTATTGATGTTTTGATGTCGGTTATGAGAAAATCGACTGAAGGCGCTGTTGGGGGCAGCCTTTGGCACAAAATGAAGCTGAGCCGGCCGCAAAGCATGTCGAGCCGCGACGAAAAATCGTGATTCTAACGGCGCACGCGTTCTTACGCGGCTATCGCAAGGCGTCGATCCATTTCATTGCATCTTGTTGGGCTCGCCAGGGACACGAAGTCCATGTTCTCACGATAGGCCATAGCTGGCTGACCCTGCTTAAGGATCGGTCACGTTTCCGGGACTTGTCGCAGGAGCAGTCAAACCGATTTCAAGCGATTGGCAATAATCTGAGTGCGGGCGCCTATCTTCCGCCAGTACATGCTTTCAGCTCGAGCAATCGCTTTCTGAATGCAGCAAATACGCTGTTTTTTCGTGTCTATGGTAGCTATTTGCCGCGTTTCGCTCGTCGCAGCGTTGCCAATGCGGATCTGGTTTTGGCCGAAAGTGGGTCAGCTCTAGCCTTTTTTCGCAAAATAAAGAGACTTAACCCAAAGGCGCGCACGCTCTATTTTTGTCGTGACCTGCTGAGGAGCATTGGGGCTGCCCCGGCATTGCAAAACATCCAGGCCGCCCAGATCGACCGATTCGATGCTGTTTGTGTTCCGTCAGAACGACTGGGCGCTTTGCTTCCACCGGGTGGCAGGGTGAAGGTGATTCCTCAGGGTGTTGACGCCGAGTTGTTCGACCGGATCCAGCCTTCTCCGTATCAACCTGGCAGCCGTAATGCCGTCTCGATCGGCAACATGCTTTTTGATCAGGTTTCCGTTGCCGCAATGGCGGCGGCTGCGCTGAATGTGAATTTCCATGTTTTTGGCGCGGCCTGGAATGGATGGGCGCCGCCTAATGTCGTGATCTACGGCGAGAGAGACTTTGAGAGCATCGTGCCGTATTTGCAGCATGCCGACTTTGGTATCGCTCCTTATCGACTTACGTCCGACGAGGTTTACCTTGCAGAATCCAGTCTCAAGTTGGCGCAATATAGCTATTGCGGCTTGCCCGTCCTGCTGCCTGATCTCATTCCCTTTACACGGGCCAACGGCATTGCATACAGCCTCGAAGGTGAGGCCGACTGGAGTAAGAAGATCGATGCCGCGCTGACAATGCAGCGTTCACCGACTTTTCGTGACGGGATCATGACCTGGGACGAAGTGGCCCGAAGAACGTTGGCCGCTGCGTTCGAGACGGCGTGACAAGCTTATCGCGGCGCCAGAAAGGTCAGGAGCTTGTCTGCGACGGGGCGTGAGGTGCCGGGCAACTTGCTGCCGACCGTGTCGATCAGTATCTTCACGTCTTCTTGCGTAATTAAACGTAGGAAGCGCACAGCCAACATGTAGACGACAGCTCCTGCCGGAATCGCAGTCGCGAGCGCGGCGGCTCCGTCGAAACTGTATATGCCGACCCCAGCAGCGGCAGCGCAAAAGAGCGCTGCCACCACGGTTCTTGCCAGCGCTGCGACTGGGACAGAGACCCCTACATATTTCCATGCGGTCCAGCCAAGCAGAACAAAAGTCAACGTCACGATCGCGGCACGAGCAATGGCAGCGCCCTGCAGCCCGATCAGCGGCACCAAAGCCGTCAGCAACAATATCATCAATATAGCGCTTGTGATCTGCACGCGTAGCAAAAGAATGCTGCGCCCGGATGCACCTATGATGCCCCAGGGAATGACGGACAATCCGGCCAACCAAACGAATGCAAGCAGAGTCGCCGAAGCCGGTATCGCGGGGTCAAAGGCATCGCCGAATATGAGCGGCAAGAGATCCGGCATGATTGCAGCGCCGCCAAAGCTGATGGGCAACATCACGAGAGCGACGATGCGAATAACGCGGCTGTATGCAGCGTTGAGTATCCGTCGATCGTTCTTCGCGTGAACCTCGGTAAAGCTGACAATCAAAGCGGGCGATATCTGCAGCATGACTTGTTCAATCAAGCCGGCCAACCCGAGGCCGGCGGCGAAGTACCCGATGCTGGTCGATGAGAGAAGGAGGCCGAGAAAGAGAAACTCTATGCGCGACAGCACCAGGATTTCGATGAGATCGCTCAGCCAAATGTGACGGCCGTAGCGCCGCATTTCCGGAGTCAAAACGTTGCGGGAGGGTTCTGTGCCATGATCGATGTACTCCCGCAGTTGCAGCGCCTGCGGCAGGTAGCGAGCGACATAACCGATCAAGGCGCCCGTTGGGCCAAGCAGCCACGCGCCGGCAAAAACCAAGGGAATTTGTAAAATGCCACCAAGAGCGGTGGTCCTTGCTGTTTGACCGAAATTATTCCTCCCACGGGCGACCGCCGTAGAAAATACGTGGAATGCGTAGCTGAGAAACAGTAGGCCTGTGACAATCCAGAGCCAGGCGTGGTGCGCGTCGCGTTGAACGTAGACGATTGCAGCGAAGACCAGTATGGCGACGCCTACCATGCCGACTGAAATCAGGAAGCTGCGGAATGCCGTCCGCACCAACATCTTCCACGTTTCGCCATTGCCCGAGAGGCTGGCTGTGTTGCGGAGCAGCATTTGGGGAAGTCCCATATCCGCTAAAGCAGCAGCAGAGGTCGCGATCCACAATGCGTAGGCGACTTTGCCTGATCCAGCCGGGCCGAGCAGGCGAGCTGCGATGACACTGCTGGCGAAGCCGGCGACCAGCGAAATCAAAGTTGCCGCCAGGCTGATCAGTGAACTTTTAAGCAGATTGGACACGGAAGCGCTCATGCTGTTTATCTAGAAGGCTGTGGCATAACCTTGTGTTAAAGGCCGGCTGATAATTTTCACTTGCGTTCTAGTTGAAATTCAAGATGGCCGCCATGACAGATAGAACCGTCGACCGGGACGGGTTTCTCATTCCGGGATATTTGCAGAAGGGATTGCGCGAGCGGGCGTATAATCTCCTATGGCGCCTCATATCGCCGCTGCCGGACCGGGCCTATTGCGCATTGAAGTATCGCGTGATCCGCGGCAAATTTCCCAATATGAAACAGCCAAGAACCCTCACGGAGAAGATTCAAGCTCGCAAGCTTTATGACCGAAATCCGCTTCTTCCGCGTTTTGTGGACAAGGCCGATGCGAAAGAGCTGATCGCGGAAAGGGTAGGCAACCAGTATGTTGTCCCGACACTCTGGGTTGGCACCGACCTTGCCGCCGTTGATTGGTCCAAGATTTCGTTACCCGCTGTCGTCAAACCGACCCATGCCAGCGGGGTAGGGCTGTTTCTTTACGGACAGGGCGACGTGGATCGGTTGCTGACGAATAACCCTTCTGCCGAGTGGCTGGCGATCGATCATGCATCCTATAACAGAGAATGGGCTTATCGGCATATCAGGCCCCAGATTTTGATTGAAAGCATGCTGCTCGTCGAGGGGCGCGTTCCCTGGGACTATCGGCTATTCACCTTCAACGGCAAGGTTTCTCATATCGAGATCGATATACGAGAGAATGGCCGAGGTTACTCCTGCAACTATACGCCGGACTGGCAAAAGCTTCCGTTTTTTGATCGGGATTATCTTGGTCTCTATCCCGGCGACGTCGCGCGCCCCGCGCGCCTCGACGAGATGATTTCAGTTGCGGAAGCCGTTGCACACGACATCGATTTCGTTCGTGTCGATTTCTATGCCTCCTCGGAATGGGTTCGCATAGGCGAGCTGACATTTTATCCCGGCGGGGGGTTCGAAGTGCTTGAACCAGAAGAGCACGATCTTCTACTGGGCCAGAAGTGGCAGCTGGGTTTTGAAATACCAAAGAGATAGGTGGACAAATCAACCCTTCAGCGTTTGATAGGCTGATCTACTTTTAGGGAAGGTTTTCTATGACGATCGATCAGGACCTCAGCCGTATTGCCTTGCAAGAGGAAATGTTGCGTTTCGACGCCTTTGACCTGTCGACAGCCTGGGTGCTCGGCAAGCTGCTGCGTGATCTCGCGAGTGAGCGCAATCTTGGTGTTGCCATCGACATTACGCTGCACTCCATGCCAGTCTTCTACATAGCTTTGCCGGGATCGACGCCAGACAATTCCAACTGGATACGACGCAAGCGCAATATGGTGTTGCGCTATTTTCGCAGCAGCTACGCAAGCACGCTACGACTGCAGCAGCAGGGCAAGACCATCGAGGAAAACGGGCTGTCCAGCGCCGACTATGCTGCATCCGGAGGCAGCTTCCCCATTTTGGTCAATGGCACCGGCTGCATTGGAGCGGTCACAGTTTCAGGTCTTCCCCAGAGGGAGGATCACAACTTGGTCGTCGAAGCATTGGCTTTGACGCTCGGCCACGAACTGCACAATCTCAACCTCGCGTAGTGAGGCGAGGCGCCGCCGCGTTTAAAGCGAGGGCGGCGCCACCGGCTTCAGATCTTTCCGCCGGCTTCGGCGATGACCTTGGTCAGGCTGCCCGTTGCAGGGAAGAGGGGGATCAGGCAGGCCTGCAGGGCGTGATAGATATCGCCCTTGCCCGGGAAAAGGGTATGGGCAGGAACGAGGTCTTCCGTCAGTTCCTCATGCCAGCCGCCATTGGCGCGATCGACGAAATTCTGGCCGATCACGCTCCAAATCTTGCGATAGCTTTCCTCGTGGAAATCGCTCGGAACATGTTCATTCAGGTAGTGAGCTGCGCCGGCGCCCTCGCAAGCGGGCCACCAGAGCTTGTTGCGCTTTGCAGGCACATCGTCCCAATCGAGCGTGTAAAAGAACCCGTGCTTCTCGTTGTCCCAGCCTAGTGACATTGATTGAGAGAAGAGGTCTTTTGCCGCCTCCGGCATCCAGTCGTGGCGCTTTTCGCCCAGCGACCAAAGCTGCAGGATAAGGCGTGCCCATTCCAGCCAGTGGCCCGGAGTCGTACCCGATGGGCGAAACATTTCGTTGCCGCGGTAATTCTTGTCCAATACCCAATCGGTATTGAAATGTTCGGCCACACGCCAGCCGACCGATCCCGCCGACCGCCTGATGACGAGATCGGCGATGCTTTCAGCCTTATCGAGATACGATCTGTCGCCTGTTGCTTCGAACGCCGCCATCAGCGCTTCCGTTAAATGCATGTTGGAGTTCTGGCCGCGATAGGTGCCTCCGTCGATCAGCGACCAATCCCGATTGAACTCCTCGGCGATGGCGCCGTGTTTTTCTTCCCAGAACTTCGTATTCAGAATTTCCGTGACATCGGCAAGCATGCCGTCAGCCAAGGGGTGGCCGATTGTCTTGGCGGAGGAGGCTGCCAGCAACACGAACGCATGACCATAGCCTTGCTTGCTGGCATCGACAGGACCATCATTGTTCAGCGACCAGACGTAACCGCCATGCTTGGTATCGCGATGACGGTTCCACAGATAGTTCATGCCGTGGTCGACGATCTCATTTGCGCCGGGACGGCCGAGCAATGATCCGATCGAGAAGCAGTGCACCATGCGAGCGGTCGAGTGGATACCGCGTATCGGATTGACCGCATCCAGCGGCTTGCCCGCGTTATCCATGTCATAAAAGCCGCCATTAGGGTTGACGGCACGATATTGGAAGAAATCAAAGAGTGCGCTCGCTTGATCGAGCAGCCAGCGCCGATGATAGTCGCGCGTTGTCCAATTTCCGAGCGCCGCCGGTTCAACCTGAATGTTCATGCCGTCCTCCTTGGATTCTTTTCCGCAAGCCGTATAGCGCTGCCCAGAAGTGCTGTCATGGCATAATAGATGAACTGTGTCGCCGGCCGCGCATTGTCTATGGGCGAGGCCATAAATCGCTTTATCCGTATTTTTCGCAAACCAGGTAGACTATAGAAGTAGCGAGCTTGCGTTAGCCGTAACGAGAGCATAGATATATTGACATAAAGATATCTTTATGTGATCTGATTGCGGAGTCGTAATCAGGCTCGAGGAATTCATCCAATGTTTGACAATCTTTTTGGTTCCGAGACGACGAAGCGTGATGGCAGCGAGATATTTGCGGCCCTGCGAAAGGCTGCGAGTGAGCGCATTCTTGTGCTTGACGGCGCCATGGGCACGCAGATCCAGGGGCTTGGCTTCGACGAGGACCAGTTTCGCGGTCACCGCTTCATAGGCTGTGCCTGTCATCAGAAGGGCAATAACGACCTTCTTATCTTGACCCAGCCGGATGCGATCGAAGAGATTCATTATCGCTACGCGAAGGCTGGTGCCGATATCCTGGAAACCAACACCTTCTCGTCGACGAGCATCGCGCAAGCGGACTATCAGATGGAAGGCGCTGTCTACGACCTCAACAAGGAGGGCGCAGAGATCGTTCGTCGCGCCGCGATTCGCGCGGAACGCGAGGACGGCAAGCGCCGCTTCGTTGCTGGCGCCATCGGCCCTACAAACCGCACGGCTTCGATTTCGCCCGATGTCAACAATCCCGGCTATCGCGCTGTCAGCTTTGACGATCTGCGAAAGGCTTATGGCGAGCAGATCGACGGGCTAATCGATGGCGGCGCCGACATCATCCTGATCGAGACAATTTTCGATACTTTGAACGCCAAGGCGGCGATCTTCGCTTGCGAGGAGCGCTTTGAGGCCAAGGGCATTCATTTGCCCGTCATGATTTCGGGTACGATTACCGATCTTTCTGGCCGCACGCTGTCGGGTCAAACTCCGTCGGCGTTCTGGAATTCCGTCCGCCACGCCAGCCCTTTCACAGTGGGCCTCAACTGCGCTCTCGGCGCAAATGCGATGCTGCCGCATCTGCAGGAGCTTTCGGCGGCTTCAGACACGTTCATTTGCGCCTATCCCAACGCCGGTCTGCCGAACGAGTTCGGCCAGTATGACGAGACGCCCGAAATGATGGCGGCTCAGGTGGAGGAATTCGCGCGCGAAGGCCTCGTGAATATCGTTGGTGGCTGCTGCGGTTCTACGCCCGAGCATATCGCCGCGATCGCCAAGGCGGTTTCGAAATATCCGCCGCGTACGCCTGCTGAGCATCGCCCGTTCATGTCGCTTTCCGGTCTCGAACCGTTCGAGCTCACCAAGGACATTCCGTTCGTCAACGTCGGCGAACGTACGAACGTCACGGGCTCCGCGAAATTCCGCAAACTGATCACCAATGCCGATTATTCGGCAGCTCTGGCGGTTGCCCGCGATCAGGTTGAGAACGGTGCACAGGTCATCGACATCAACATGGACGAGGGTCTGATCGATTCTGAAAAGGCCATGGTCGAATTTTTGAACCTGATCGCTGCCGAACCGGATATTGCCCGCGTTCCCGTGATGATCGACAGCTCGAAATTCTCGATCATCGAAGCTGGTCTGAAATGCGTGCAGGGCAAGCCGATCGTCAATTCGATCTCCCTGAAGGAAGGCGAGGAGAATTTCCTCAAGCAGGCCCGGCTGATGCGCATGTATGGCGCCGCCGTTGTGGTGATGGCCTTCGATGAGACCGGCCAGGCGGACAGCTATGAGCGCAAGGTCGAGATTTGCTCCCGCGCCTACAAGCTGTTGACGGAAAAGGCCGGCCTGCCTCCGGAAGATATCATCTTCGATCCGAACATCTTTGCGGTTGCGACCGGTATCGAAGAGCACAACAATTACGGCGTCGACTTCATCGAGGCGACACGGACGATCCGTCAGACCATGCCGCTGGTGCATATCTCCGGCGGTGTGTCGAACCTGTCGTTCTCGTTCCGCGGCAATGAGCCGGTGCGTGAAGCGATGCATGCCGTGTTCCTGTACCATGCCATTCAGGCTGGTATGGACATGGGCATCGTCAATGCCGGTCAGCTTGCGGTCTACGACAATATCGATCCCGAACTGCGTGAGGCCTGCGAAGACGTCGTCCTCAATCGTCGCCCCGACGGTACGGAAAGGCTGCTTGAAATTGCCGAACGCTTCCGTGGAACCGGTGGCAAGGAGGCCAAAGCACAGGACCTTTCGTGGCGCGAATGGCCCGTCGCGAAGCGTCTCGAGCATGCGCTGGTCAATGGCATCACCGATTACATCGAGGCCGACACGGAAGAGGCGCGCCTGACGGTTGAACGCCCGCTGCATGTCATCGAAGGCCCGCTGATGGCCGGCATGAATGTAGTCGGCGATCTCTTCGGCGCCGGAAAAATGTTCTTGCCGCAGGTGGTGAAGTCCGCCCGTGTGATGAAGCAGGCGGTCGCCGTGCTGCTGCCGTACATGGAGGCTGAGAAGCTTGCCAATGGCGGCAGCAGTGAACGACAGGCTGCCGGCAAGGTGCTGATGGCGACCGTGAAGGGCGACGTGCATGACATCGGCAAGAACATCGTCGGCGTCGTGCTGGCCTGCAACAATTACGAGATCATCGATCTCGGCGTGATGGTGCCGACGACGAAGATTCTCGAAACGGCTATCGCTGAGAAGGTCGACATTATCGGTCTGTCCGGGCTGATCACGCCGTCTCTGGATGAAATGGTACATGTCGCCTCCGAAATGGAGCGGCAGGGCTTCGACATTCCGTTGCTGATCGGTGGTGCGACCACCAGTCGTGTCCATACTGCGGTCAAGATCCATCCGCGCTACGAAAAGGGGCAGGCGGTCTACGTCACCGACGCCAGCCGCGCGGTCGGCGTTGTCTCGTCGTTGCTGTCGCCGGATGCCAAACAGGGCTACGTCGACACGATCAGGACAGAATATGCCAAGGTCGCAGCCGCTCATGCGCGCAGCGAAGCGGAGAAGGTGCGCCTGCCGATTGCGAGAGCGCGTGAAAATGCCGAGAAAGTAGATTGGACAAGCTACAAGCCTGTAAAGCCGCAGTTCTTTGGCACGAAGGTGTTCGAGAACTACGATCTGGCGGAGCTTGCGAAATATATCGACTGGACGCCGTTCTTCCAGACATGGGAGTTGAAGGGCCGCTTCCCGGCGATCCTTGAGGACGAGAAGCAGGGCGAGGCCGCCCGGCAGCTCTATAGCGACGCACAAGCGATGTTGGAAAAGATCATCGCCGAGAACTGGTTCCGCCCTCGCGCCGTCATTGGCTTTTGGCCGGCGGGTACTATCGGCGACGATATCAGGCTGTTTGCGGATGAGGGCCGCTCGCATGAGCTGGCGACTTTCTATACGCTGCGCCAGCAGCTATCCAAGCGCGATGGCCGCCCGAATGTCGCCCTTTCGGATTTCGTGGCGCCGGTTTCCAGCGGCGTAGAGGACTATGTTGGCGGCTTCGTCGTTACCGCCGGCATTGAGGAGGTCGCTATTGCCGAGCGTTTCGAACGTGCCAATGACGACTATTCGTCGATCCTGGTAAAGGCGCTCGCGGATCGCTTCGCCGAAGCGTTCGCCGAGCGGATGCACGAGCGGGTCCGGCGTGAGTTCTGGGGCTATGCCAAGGACGAGAATTTCTCCAGCGATGAACTCGTTCTGGAGGCCTACGCAGGTATCCGTCCGGCACCCGGCTATCCGGCGCAGCCGGATCATACTGAGAAGGATACGCTTTTCCGGCTGCTGGATGCTGAAGCTGCAGCGGGTGTCAAGCTCACCGAAAGCTATGCGATGTGGCCGGGTTCCTCGGTGTCGGGTATTTATATCGCCCATCCCGACTCCTACTATTTTGGTGTCGCCAAGGTGGAGCGTGATCAGGTTGAGGACTATGCCGCCCGCAAGGGCATGCCCATCGAAGAAGTTGAGCGCTGGTTGGGTCCGGTGCTGAACTATGTGCCGGCCAAGGCTGACTTGGAAATCGACGACGCGGCCTGATTGCGGGTCGTTGCAGAGGCTTATGGCCTTTGGCTTAGAAGCTGAATCCACATGTAAACGCCGCCTCGACTGTTCCAGTCGAGGCGGCGTTTTTTTGATTCCAGCGCTTTCGAATGGTGTTAGTTCGCGCCGATCGTGAGTTCTGCAACGAAATCATAGGCGTCGCCGCGATAGAGCGAGCGGGTAAACTCTACAGCGCGTCCCGAGCCGAGATAGGAAATGCGTTCGATCGAAAGGCCGGCAGCTCCGACCGGAACGCCGAGCAATCCGGCGTCTGCTTCCTTCATGTTGGTCGCCGATATGCGCTGCACGGCGCGCACGGGGCGCACATGCTGCTTTTCCAGTTCAGCATAGAGCGATGTCGTTACGACCGATGGATCCGGCAGGAATTCGCCAGAGACGCTTGCATGCTCGATCGCCAGCGGCTGATCGTCGGCAATACGCAGGCGGCTCAGCCGCGACACCTTGGTGTCGGCAGCCAGGCCGAGAATCATCATTTCGTCGGGGGATGGCGTATGGATGCCTTTATGCAGCCACTCCGAACGGGCGGTCATGCCGCGCCGCGCCATATCTTCCGTAAACGAGGTGAGCTGAGACAATCGCTGTTCCACCTTGGAAACCGGCTTGGCGACGAAAGTGCCGGATCCGTGCCGGCGCACCAGAATTCCCTCGGCGACGAGATCGTCAATCGCCTTGCGGACGGTGACACGGCTAACGGCGGCGAATTCGGCTATGTCACGCTCGGGAGGGAGCGCGTCGCCATGCTTCAATCTCCCTACCTTCACGGCGTCCTCAAGCGTGCGTCGCAGCTTCACATAGAGCGGGCCTGTGCCACCGCCTGACAAGCGCTGCGGCGAGAAGATGGCACTCAAATCCTCCGTCATCCCCGGCTTCCTTCCCTGTCCAGCAGCAGTTTTACAGCCAGTTCCATCGCCCCGCGCAGCACGTCGCCCTTCGGTTCGGCGAGAAGCGCCTTGTGCCGTGTATCCAGCCACGGACGATAGGCTTGTGCAAGGCCGCCAAGGAGGCAGATCGAAGGGCATTCAGGCCAAAGCAACGCGTCCAAGCTTTCTGTTATGGCTGTTGCTGCCGTCCTGACGATGTCCATGGCGACGACATCGTTCATCGCTGCATATTCGAAGATGACCGGTGAATAGCGAGCGAAGTCCTTTGGTTTGGATGCATGGGCAAACTCGACGACCCGCTCAGGATCGTTTCCGAATTCGGCCATGATGACGTCTGTCAACGGTGAGGTCGTCGTCACTCGATCATAGGCGAGAACGGATCTTTCGAGCAGATCGCGGCCTAGGCGGGCGCCGCTCGCCTGATCGCCTATCACAAAACCCCAGCCGCCAATGCCCCATATCTTGCCGTCGCGGCGTGCATTGTAGACGGAGCCGGTGCCGAAGGCGCCTATGATGCCGTCGGCGTCGCCAAGCGCTCCCTGAAGCGCGATTGTGGCATCCGTGACCACACGAGAATTGCCGAAAGGAAGCGCGCTTTCCAACCGCTTGCCATAGTTGCCGACATTGGCACCCGCTGTACCGATAACAGCGGGCAGCCTGCCGACAAGTTCCGGATCGAGGCCGGCACTTGCCAAGGCCTGGCGGGCTGCCTCGACGATGTTTATCAGGGAGTTTTCCAGATCGGAGAGGATGTTTGCGGCGCCAGATTTTCCTGTGCCGAGAATTTTACCCGTCGAGTCTATCACCGCTGCCCGGCAGTTCGTTCCGCCGCCGTCGATGCCAATTGCGAACTGTCCCATCATGCCTCCGAATGCCGCCTTGTTCCCCGCTTTTCTATACAATACCAAAAAAATACCATTTACCAATAGCTGATGCCGTCATTTTTGATCTTTGTTATCTATTTGAAATATAAATATAAATTTTTTTTATGATCTCTTTTCTTGGTCGAGTGTTAAAATCGGCTGGACAATTGGTATTTTTTTGGCCTTAATCCACTTCAAGGGAACAGTGCGAACAGACATCGGTAAAGTCGGCATGGCAACAACGGCCGGTAGGTGAGGCGGAAAGCGTGCATCTCGCCGTTGTTCAAAGTCGCCCGGATCAGGAGGATCTGTATCTCGTCGTTCGTCGCGAAACTCCCGTATGATTCTTGCAGTACCTCCGCTTTCGGCGGCGGGCAGCAATTGATCGGGTGGATTGGGCGGTAGCCTTTGAAGCCTTTTGCATGAGGGGTCGGCAACGTTGGCGGTCCCTATGGGGCGCTGACCGTCTTTCGGGGTTGGTCAGCGGATTTTCGGATCGAGAACAGCGCCTTGCTACAGGCGCGGAAAACAGGAGAGGGAAATGAAAACCAATGTTCTGAAGGGCTTGCTTCTTGCGTCGAGCCTGCTGACCTCCGTCAGCCTGGCGCATGCGGCCGACGTAACGCTGACGGTTGAAAGCTGGCGTAACGACGACCTGCAAATCTGGCAGGAAAAGATCATTCCGGCTTTCGAAGCGAAGAACCCCGGCATCAAGATCGTGTTCTCGCCAACGGCTCCGACCGAATACAACGCATCGCTGAACGCCAAGCTCGATGCCGGCTCCGCAGGCGATATCATCACCTGCCGGCCGTTCGACGCCTCGCTCGATCTCTTCAACAAGAAGCGCCTTGCTGATCTCACGAGCCTGCCGGGTATCGAGAATTTCTCGGCTGTCGCCAAGGCCGCTTGGTCCACCGACGACGGCAAGTCGACCTTCTGCGTGCCGATGGCGTCTGTCGTCCACGGCTTCATCTACAACAAGGACGCCTTCGACAAGCTCGGCCTGAAGGTTCCGGCGACGCGCGACGAGTTCTTCGCCGTTCTCGACAAGATCAAGGCCGACGGCACCTACATCCCCATGGCCATGGGCACGAAGGATCTGTGGGAAGCCGCGACCATGGGCTATCAGAACATCGGCCCGAACTATTGGAAGGGCGAAGACGGCCGCAAGGCTCTGATTTCCGGGAAGGAAAAGCTGACGGACGCTGCATGGGTCGATCCTTACAAGGAACTCGCAAAATGGAAGCCCTATCTCGGCGACGGTTTTGAGGCTCAGAGCTACTCCGACAGCCAGAACCTGTTCACGCTTGGTAAGGCTGCGATCTATCCGGCAGGCTCCTGGGAAATCGGCCTGTTCAACACGCAGGCTCAGTTCAAGATGGGCGCCTTCCCGCCGCCGGTCGCAAAGGCTGGTGACACCGGCTACATCTCCGACCATCCGGATATCGGCGTTGGTCTGAATGCGAAGGGCGCACATCCGGAAGAAGCCAAGAAGTTCCTGAGCTGGGTTGCTTCCGACGAGTTCGCCAACATCTACGCCAACGCGCTGCCGGGCTTCTTCAGCCTGAATTCGCACCCGGTGAAGATGAGCGATGCACTTGCCCAGGAGTTCGTCTCCTGGCGCAATGATCACAAGCCGACCGTTCGTTCCACCTATCAGATCCTGTCGCGCGGCAAGCCGAACCTGGAAAACGAAACCTGGACCGAATCCGCGAACGTGATCAACGGCACGGACACGCCGGATCAGGCTGCCGCGAAGCTGCAGAAGGGCCTCGACAGCTGGTACAAGCCGGCCAAGTAATCATCGTCTAATACGGGCGAGGAGCCTTCCGGCTCCTCGTCTTATCTCCTTATGATGGATCATCGGATCGAGGGTCTCATCTCAATATACTGCGACACACCCGACGTCGTTCCATCCGGCAGCAGAACCGGGACAATGGGTGGATTTGAACCTTAGTGCTGTCGTCTCAATCGCCAGCCAACAAGAACAGGCAGAAAGCCATGAGCGACGCTGCGACATTAAATACTCTCGAGGTCACGCCGATCCGGCGCTCCAAACGTTGGCATATTCTCGTTTTTCTTTTTCCCGCTTTCGTCGTCTACACGGCAGTCATGATCCTGCCGCTGATCGAGACCCTCCGGTTGTCGCTTTATAATGTCGTCGACAATCAGTCCGTCTTCGTAGGTCTCAACAATTTCAAGGTGCTGTTCGGCGATGAGCGCTGGTCCCATGATTTCTGGAACGCGCTGCGCAACAATCTGATCTTCTTCGCCATCCATATGTGCGTGCAGAATCCGATCGGTGTCGCGCTCGCAGCACTTCTGTCACTGCCGAAGCTCCGCTTCGTTGCCTTCTATCGTACCGCCATTTTCCTGCCGACCCTGCTTTCCTTCGTCGTTGTCGGCTTCATTTGGAAGCTGATCCTGTCGCCTCTTTGGGGTGTGGCGCCGGAGTTGCTGAGCGTAATCGGCTTGAAGTCGTTCTTCGCGCCCTGGCTCGGCAAGCCGAGCACGGCACTGATCGCCGTCGCGCTCATCTCCGTATGGCAATATGTCGGCATCCCGATGATGTTGATCTATGCCGCGCTGCTCAACATTCCAGAAGAGGTCATCGAAGCCGCCGAATGTGACGGTATCACCGGCTGGAGCCAGTTCTGGAAGATCAAGCTGCCGTTGGTGCTGCCAGCGATCGGCATCATCTCGATCTTGACTTTCGTCGGCAATTTCAACGCGTTCGACCTTGTCTATACAGTGCAGGGCGCGCTCGCCGGACCGGATGGCTCCACCGATATTCTCGGCACGCTTCTCTATCGCGTCTTCTTTGGCTTCCAGCTTCAGTTGGGCGACCGCTCGATGGGCGCGACGATTGCGACGGTGATGTTCCTGATCATCCTCGCCGGCGTTTCATTCTATCTTTTCATCGTGCAGCGACGCATCCGTCGCTATCAGTTCTGAGGAGAGGCGACCATGTCCAAGGCCCGCACTTCCCCCATCCGCACCGGCTTCGTGCATCTGGCGCTCATCGCCTATACGCTGGTTGCCATTTTCCCGGTGTTTCTGACCGTTATCAATTCCTTCAAGGACCGCGCATCGATCTTCCGTGCACCGTTGAGCGTCCCAACACCGTCCTCCTTCAGCATGGTCGGTTATGACACCGTTCTGAAGCAGGGGGATTTCCTCACCTATTTCCAGAACAGCTTCATCGTGACGATCGTCTCGATCATCTTCACGCTGCTGTTCGGCGCGATGGCTGCCTTTGCTCTGTCAGAATATCGCTTCCGCGGCAATACGGTCACGGGTCTCTATATGGCGATCGGCATCATGATCCCCATCCGGCTGGGCACGGTTGCGATCTTGCAGGGCATGGTCGCCGCCGGTCTCGTCAACACGCTGACGGCGCTGATCCTCGTCTATACCGCGCAGGGCCTGCCGCTGGCGATCTTCATTCTCTCGGAGTTCATGCGGACCGTGTCCGGCGATCTGAAGAATGCCGGCCGCATCGACGGTCTTAGCGAATATGCGATTTTCTTCCGCCTGGTCCTACCGCTGGTTCGTCCGGCAATGGCGACCGTTGCCGTCTTCACCATGATCCCGATCTGGAACGACCTGTGGTTCCCGTTGATCCTGGCTCCGAGCGAAGCAACAAAAACCGTGACCCTCGGCTCGCAGATCTTTATCGGTCAGTTTGTCACCAACTGGAACGCCGTCTTGGCTGCGCTGACGCTGGCGATCCTGCCGATCCTCATCCTTTACGTTATCTTTTCGCGTCACCTCATTCGCGGCATTACTTCCGGAGCAGTCAAGTGAGCGTATCAGAAAAGCCTATCCGCGTTCTCGTTGCCGGTCTCGGCAATATGGGCCGCAGCCATGCGCTCGCCTATCACAACAATCCCGGTTTTGAGATTGTCGGCCTTGTCAATCGCTCCAAGCGGGAGCTTCCCGAGGAATTGCAGGGATATACGATCCACCCGGATTTCGAGGCCGCGTTGAACGAGCTCAAGCCGGATGTCTGCTCGATCAACACCTATTCCGATAGTCATGCCGATTTTGCGGTGAAGGCCTTGGAAGCCGGCTGCCATGTTTTCGTTGAAAAGCCGCTGGCATCGACGGTCGAAGATGCCGAGCGTGTTGTGGCTGCCGCTAAGAAGGCGGGCAAGAAGGTGGTCATCGGCTACATCCTGCGCCATCATCCGTCCTGGATGCGGCTGATCGCCGAAGCGCGCAAGCTCGGCGGCCCCTATGTCTTCCGCATGAACCTCAATCAGCAGTCGAGCGGCCCGACCTGGGAGACGCACAAGGCGCTGATGCGCACGACCTCGCCGATCGTCGATTGTGGCGTGCATTATGTTGACGTCATGTGCCAGATCACCGATTCCAAGCCCATCGAGGTGCGTGGCATGGGCCTTCGTCTGTCGAACGACGTGAAGGCGGACATGTATAACTACGGTCACCTGCAGGTGATCTTCGAGGATGGCTCGGTTGGCTGGTACGAAGCCGGCTGGGGTCCGATGATTTCGGAGACGGCCTTCTTCGTGAAGGACGTGATGTCGCCGAACGGCTCGGTTTCGATCGTCATGGATCAGAATGCCAAGTCCGACGATATCGACATGCACACCAAGACTTCGGTCATCCGCTTGCATAGCGCCGAAACGGGACCGAACGGCCAGTTCATCCGGCCCGATCAGGACCTGCACATGGATGGCGAGCCAGGCCACCAGGAGCTTTGCGATTTCGAGCAGGCTTTCCTGCTGAAAGCCATCCGCGAGGATCTGGACCTCAATCGCCATATGAACGACGCCGTTCAATCGCTGCGCATATGCCTCGCCGCTGATGAGAGCGTGCACACCGGCAAGCCCGTTTATTTGTAAGGATAAAAGACTGTGGGATCGCTTCTACTGAAATCCATTCGCAAGGCCTACGGTTCGCACGACGTGCTGAAGGGCATCGACCTCGAAGTGAAGGATGGCGAATTCGTCATCTTCGTCGGCCCATCGGGCTGCGGCAAGTCGACCCTGCTGCGCAGCATCGCCGGTCTGGAAGATGTGACATCCGGTGCCGTGCTGATCAATGGTGAGGACGTCACCGTGACGCCACCCGCCAAGCGCGGTATCTCGATGGTGTTCCAGTCCTATGCGCTCTATCCGCATCTGACCGTTAAGGACAATATGGGGCTTGGCCTCAAGCAGGCGGGCACGGCCAAAGCCGAGATCGAGAGCCGTGTCGAGAAGGCTTCCAACATGCTATCGCTTGCGCCCTATCTGGCGCGCCGCCCCTCTGAGCTTTCCGGTGGCCAGCGTCAGCGTGTCGCGATCGGCCGCGCCATTGTTCGCGAGCCTGAACTTTTCCTCTTTGACGAGCCGCTGTCGAACCTCGATGCCGCGCTGCGCGTCCAGACGCGCCTGGAAATCGCCCGACTGCATCGCAGCCTGAAGGCGACGATGATCTACGTCACCCACGACCAGGTCGAGGCGATGACACTTGCCGACAAGATCGTTGTGCTCAATGCCGGCGCCATCGAGCAGATCGGCTCGCCAATGGAGCTCTACAATCGCCCGGCCAACGTCTTCGTTGCCGGCTTCATCGGTTCGCCGCAGATGAACTTCATTCCGGCCGAACGGCTGGGCCAAAGCGGTGCCAAGACGGTCGGCATCCGTCCGGAGCATATTACGCTGTCTCGCGATCAGGGCACATGGGCGGCCAAAGTCATCCATGTCGAGCATCTCGGCGCCGATACGATCATCTATCTCGAATCTGAAACCACCGGTCTGCTGACCGTGCGTCTTTTCGGTGAGCACCAGTACGCGCCCGACGACGTGGTCTTCGTGACGCCTGACACGAACCGTATGCATCGCTTCGATGCCAATGACAAAGCGATCCGCGCTTAGGTCGTTGCGGTGGCGATAGCGAGAAGATAGCTCGCCTTCATCCTTGGCTAGGGATGTTCGAGTGAACTATTGATCAAGAGTATTTGACAGGCTGCCTGATATCAGCGCGGCCTGTTCGATGATCTCAGCGATGCGTGCGGAGAGGGTGGGATCGGAAACCGCGCGGGCAAGCGTCACGCCGCCGCTCAAGAGCGACAGCAGAACAATCGCTCGATCCTCGGCGGCCATCTCACGCCTGCCTGCTCCTGTGCTTTCGGGCAGGCCGGCTGCCACATCGGCGATGAGCTTCTTAAGTTCTACAGTGTAGGCACCTCGCGTGTCCTCGTCTGCGCGCATGACATCCGGGGAGAGGCTGGGCAGGGTACAGCTCTCGCCGAGTTCGCACGTGCGCTTGTAGCCGAGATAGAAACTGGCGAAGCTTTTCAGCCAGTCGTTCGGCTGCTTTTGGATGAACCCCGCAATTCCCTGACGCAGTTCTTCCAGGCCCTCCACCACTGCGGTGCGGAATGCCTCGCCCTTGGATTTGAAGTGCCCGTAAAAGGCGCCATTGGTTACCCCGGCGGCCTTCGTCAAGGCATCGATCCCTGCACCGCCATATCCTTCCTGTCTGAAGACTTGTCCGGCGGCGGCGATGACCCGTGTCCGGGTCTCCTGCTTGTGTTCGGCGCTATAGCGCATCGCAAACTCCATTGAGAGCGATCTCTCTTTATGGCTTGCATAGAGAGTGATCGGTGTGTATTCATAAAGAGCAAACGGTATATATCAACTGTTGCTACTGGTTCAACAAGGAGATGTCCTATGCCCATTACGCTTACCATACCTGAAGGATTGCTTTCGTCCGAGGCGCAAGCGCGTGCTTTTGCCGACCTGACCGATGCGGTGCTCGATGTTGCCGGTCTGACCGGGAACGCTTTCATGACTGCCAATGTCATTGGCTCGATCAACGTACTTCCCGCCGGGCACGTTCTGGCCGCCGGGAAGCCTATCGCAGCCGCCTTTGTCGAGCTCAAACTGCCCGAGATCGCACTCGCAACCGCTGACGCCAAGCGAGATTTCATCGAAAGGGCGACCGACGTTATCGAGGCGGCGGCCGATGGGCGGATCAAGCGCGAGCACATCTGGTCGAATATCGTCTATGCGCCGGAAGGAGCTTGGGGCATCGCCGGGCAGAGCTATAGCAATGCTGATCTGGTAGGCGCCATTCAGAATTCTGCACTATCCTAACGAGATGCTCACCGCCATGAGCGGTGGAGCTAGGCGAAAACCGATTGGGTGAGCGCTAGCAGCCTTGATAGTGTTGAAATGGGAGGCAAGACGTGGAACTCGCAAATTATCTATTCTTCACGGTGCATTGCGAGGAGGCGCTTGCCTTCTATACCGCGTGCGGGCTCGGTCGAGTGACGCTATTGGTCCGTCACGGCTCGGGCGGGATACCCGTTGCCGACGAGGCGATGCGGGGCAGGGTGATGCATGCCCGCTTCGAGGGGCCGGGCGTATTGTTCTTCGCGTCCGACAATCACGATGCCGAACCCATGCGCGGCTCGGCTCATATGCTGATGATGGACGATCGGCAGAGTACCGAGAGGATTTTTGCCCTATTGGCACAAGGCGGTGTAGTGACGACGCCGCTCGCCGTTCAGCCATGGGGCAGCTACTATGGCAAGCTGACGGATCGATTTGGAGTGCAATGGATGTTGGATTGCGCGCAGAGTAATGCCGACCTCTGACGATGTAAGGCTTTGGCGTTAGTCGATTGCTGAAAATAGTCTAGTCGTCCGGACGAATTTATAGTGCCGTCACGGAACGATGCTAGCAATATTGCGTTCCACTCCAACAGCGAGCGCATCATGACAAATGCAGCATCCATCTATGCAACCTGGCACACGGAACCGCAGGGCGATATTGCGATGGCGGAATCGCATAGCCCCTATTGGCGGCACTTCATCGAGACGATCCCGGAGCGGGATTTCTCGTCGAAGACGATCCTGGATTTCGGCTGCAATCGCGGCGGCTTCCTGCGACTGCTTTACGGCATGCGGCCATTTCGCCGTGGCGTCGGCATCGATATTGCCTCGGAGTCGGTGGCTGCTGCCGCATCGGCCACTGGCAACATGCCGTTGCAGTTCCATGTGACGACCGATCTTTCCCCATTTGCCGATAGTTTTGATGTGGCCTTCAGCTATGAGGTCGTCTATCTCCTGCCGGAGTTGAAACAGCACGCCGAACAGATGTTTGCGGTGATGCGCGATGGCGGCGTCTATTATGCCGTAACTGGCTGCCACAATGAGATGCCACTCTGGCCGAAATGGCAGGAGTTGATCGGTAATAACAGCAACGCGCCGGTACAGGATCGTTCTCCCCAGGACTATATCGATGCCTTCTCAGCCGCTGGCTTCGATGTCTCCGTTAAACGGTTCGGTTATGATGGCTTCGTGCGCGCGACGAAGGATCGGAAATATTATCCGAGCATTCTCGATGCGCTGAGCTATCCGGCCGAATACAAGCTTCTCTTCCGGCTCGAAAAGCGGGTCTGATATGGAAGTGATCGATCGCAAGGGCGGCAGCGCTCTCTGGCATCAGATCGGCGAGATCCTGGCGGCTGATATCGCTGCCGGGACTTTCGTTCCCGGAGAGAGATTACCGACGGAGCCCGAACTGATGCAGCGTTTCGGCGTCAGCCGTTTCACCGTGCGGCAAGCGCTGGGGCATCTGGAGCAACGCGGGCTTGTGCGTGCTGAACAGGGGCGGGGAACTTTCGTCCACAGGGGCGTGCTCGACTATACGCTCTCCAAGCGCACACGCTTTCATAAGAACCTGATCGAGCAGGGCTTCGAACCGGGTGGCGAACTGCTCGTTCACGAGATCGGGCCGGCAATGGAGCGAGTGGCGGCTCAGTTGAAGATCGCATCAGGCGCGCCGGTTATCCATCGCCGTGGTGTCATGACGGCGGACGGTGTCCCGGTCGAGCTCGGGGATACCTACTATCCTTCGGAGCGTTTTCCGGATTTCGACAAGGCTCGATTGCTGTATCCGACGATAACCGCGGCGCTCGCGAGCTACGGCGTTACAGACTATGGGCGGCTGTCCACCGAGATCGAGGCACGCATGCCCTCGGCAGAGGAGGCTCGATTGCTGCGGCAACCGAAGTCCGTTCCGCTGCTCATCACGCGCAAGGTTGACGTCGACGCCGGCGGCATACCGATCGCTTTTGCCGAATCGATGTGGTCAGCGGACCGCGTGATATTCAACGCCGAACTCAGATAGTGAAGTCAGCGATGTGAGAGGATGTTGACGACTTTCCCAAATGGGTCGCGGACGTAAAAACGACGGACGCCCCAGGGTTCGTCCGTCAGATCATAGACTATGCTCAAACCCATTGATGTGGCTTGTTGATAGAGCGTATCGACATCATCGACCTCGACTGAGAGATCTGGGACGATCGTTCCTGAGCCGCCTTCGCTGGCGACGCTGATCTGCGGGACGGTTGCCGACTCGGAGGCGAAGGTGAGGATCCAGCCGTGATCCATGACGATGTCGAGGCCGAGCAGCTCGCTATAGAAGAGGCGGGCGCTAGCAGGGTCGGCGGCTGACAGATTTGGGATGATGCGTAGAACGGTCACTGACTTCTCCTTTCAGGGCTGCTCTGCATGCCACGGAGGCTCCGGGCCGCTCCATCTGCCTGATCCCCGCAATTTCGCCGGGAAGGGTGTTTTGGAAAATGGAGGCGGGCTTGCGCCGCGCCTCCACCGAGACGGCTTAGACTGTTACCGACGGCAGAAGCTTGGCGCGTTCTGCGAGGATATGGCGGCAGGCGCTTGCAGCTTCGCGGCCCTTGATGATGAAATGTTCCTTGAAGAACTGGATATGCGCTTCCGACTCCTGGAAGTGATGCGGCGTCAAGACTGCGGAGAGAATCGGCACGCCGGTATCGAGCTGAACGCGCATCATGGCGTCGAGAACAGTATTGGCAACGAATTCATGACGATAGATGCCACCGTCGACAACGAAAGCGGTGGCAACGATCGCCGAATAGCGGCCGTTACGTGCAAGCGTCTGCGCATGCAGGGGGATTTCCAGCGCGCCAGGCACATCGAAGATATCGATGGGCGATGCACTTTCCGTCGTCTGCCATTCGGCAACGAAGGAATCGACGCAACGGTCGACGACGTCGGCGTGCCAACGAGCCCGGATCAATGCGATGCGGCTTGGTTGGGTGGAGATAGAGATAGTCATCAGTTTTGCCTTTCAAGGGTTGTTGTCAAATATCCCTTGGGCGAACACGCAGAGTCGCAGCACCCCTCGCGCGGAAGAGGGTGCGACACGGCTTGCTCTCTTCCATCCGGACTATACCGTCGGCTCCGGCCTCTCACCGGATCTGCTGACCCTTCCGAAAGCTCGGAAGGCGCTCGCGGGCTCGGGGAAAATCCCCATACCGCCGGTGGGGAGTTGCACCCCGCCCTGAGAACGCGTGGACTATAAATGCATTTCGACAGGGAAATCAAAGAAAAACGCCGGCCTTTTGAGCCGGCGTTCGCGATTATTTTTCCAAAGTTGCCCCGTCAGGCAGGGCTGCATCTCAATCCTGGATGACCAGCAGATCAGAGGAGGCGAAGCGTAACGTGACCCTCTCGCCGACGCTCGGAGGCATCATGCCCGGGCTGTTGAACATGTCGAAGGAAATCGTGTTGCCAGCGACATTCATGCGGGTACGGATGACCGAGCCTAGGAAGTGTGCCGAGGAAACCTCGCCGGTGAGCGCCGTGTCGCCTTTGGCCGATTCCGCCAGAGAGCCAGCTTCCGGACGTAGAGCGAGCGATACGGTATCGCCTGCCTTATAGGCCGTGACCGACTGCTTCAGGGTGACACCCTGGTCGCCGATCATGATGCGGTTGTTGTCGGGATCGATAACCTTGCCTTCGATGAGGTTCAGTGTGCCGACGAAGGACGCGACGAAACGCGTTGCCGGCGTGTTGTAGATCTCAAAGGGCGTGCCGATCTGATCGGCGCGGCCCGCGTTCATCACGACAATGCGGTCAGAGATGGACAGCGCTTCTTCCTGATCGTGCGTAACGAAGACGGTGGTGATGCCGAGCTGCTGTTGGATGGCGCGGATTTCTTCGCGCAGCGAGATGCGGATCTTGGCATCGAGCGCCGAGAGCGGCTCATCGAGCAACAGGACCTGCGGCTTGACGGCGATGGCGCGGGCCAGCGCCACGCGCTGCTGCTGGCCGCCGGACATCTGGTAGGGATAGCGGCCGGCGAGGTGATCGAGCTTGATGAGGGCGAGCATCTCTTTGACGCGCTTGTCGATATCCGGCTTCGACATGCCGGCGACCTTGAGGCCGAAGGCGACGTTGTCATGCACCGTCATGTTCGGGAACAGGGCATAAGCCTGGAACACCATGCCGATATTGCGCTGGTTCGGCTTCAACGGCCGCTGATCCTTGCCGTTGATCATCAGCGTGCCGGCGGTCGGGGTTTCGAAGCCGGCGATCATCCGCAGCACGGTCGTCTTGCCGCAGCCCGATGGGCCGAGGAAGGAGACGAATTCCCCCTTTTCGATTTGCATGTTGAAATCGTGAACGACCTGAATGTCGCCGAAGGACTTCTTGATGTGGGTGAGTTCGAGAAAAGCCATGGTGAGAAGCCTTACGCCTTAATCGGAGCAGATTTTGAGAAACGGGAAACGAGCTGCAACAGGCCCATGCTGAGCCAGGTAACGGCAAGCGCGATGATGGCCAGGGCAGAGGGCTCGTAAGCTCTATTGGCGCCCATGAGCTGCATATAGGGCCCGAATGCCGGACGATTGAGCAGCGACGCCATGGTGAATTCGCCCATGACGATCGCGAGTGTGATGAACGCTCCGGAAAGCACACCGCTCATGACATTTGGAAAGATGCATTTGAACATGATGGTTGTCCATTTTGCACCAAGGCTTTCGGCAGCCTCCGTCAGCGTGCCGACATCAATGGTACGCATCGCCGTATCGACAGAACGATACATATAGGGCAGCGATAACACAATGTAGGAGCAGACGAGCAGAATGTTCGTCGTCGAATTATAGCCTGTCAGCGGCAGGATCGACGACGAATTATAGAGCCGCAGATAGCCGAAGACGATGACGATGGCCGGAATGACCAGCGGCATCAGGGTGATGAATTCCACGACAGGGCGAAGCTGCGGCAGCCGCAGCCTTACCCAGTACGCCGTGGGTACGACGAGCAGCATGCCGAAGATGATGGTCAAAAGCGCCATCAACATTGAGAAGCCAAAGGCCGTTATGAAGCCGAAATCCGAAAAGACGGACGCATAGGCGTCGAAGCTGTAGGCGTTGCGCCGCATGCGCAGCGAGAATTCCATTGTACCGATGAGGGGCACTAGGAAGTAGATGAGGCCGATGGCAACGGCGACCCAGGCGAAGAATTTTTGCAGCTTCATTTCTGCCACCGTTCAGCGCGCATGCGCATCAAGATATAAATGACGTTTGAAATGCCGGTGATGACGATCATGCCGAGCGCCAACGCATAGCCCAGATTGGCATTATGCAGCACGTCGCCGCGGATCTGCGCATAGAGCACGATCGGAACGATATTCAGTGAGCTGCCCGTGAGTGCAATTGCTGTCGCGATGGCGCCGAACGAATTTGCAAACAGCAGCAGCGTCGTGCCAAGCAGGCTCGGCCACAGGATCGGCAAGGCGACCATCCGCCAATATTGTCCATTGGTTGCTCCCAGAATGGAGGCCGCTTCACGCCATTCCTTCTTCATGCCGTCGAGTGCCGGCGTAATGATCAGCACCATCAACGGGATCTGGAAGTACATGTAGGTGATGGTCAGGCCGAAGAAGCTCAGCAGGTTGAAGCCTGTACCGTAGAGATTGAAGCCGAAATGAGCGAGCAATATCGTAACGAGACCCTGGCGGCCCAGCGTGGCAATAAACGAGAAGGCCAGCGGCACGCCGGCGAAATTCGATGCGACCCCCGAGAAGGTCAGAAAGGCATGACGGATCCAGGTGGGAAGTCCGCCCAGGACAAGCGCCCAAGCTAGGTAAAAGCCTATAATCGCACCACCGAGCGCCGAAGCGACCGAGATTTTGATACTGATCAGATAGGCGCTCATGATCGTCGGCGTGAACAGGTCGGCGATGTTCTTGAGGGTAAAGCTTCCGTCCGGCGTCAGGAAAGCGCCGGCGACCAGATAGACCGTCGGGAGAATTAGAAACAGCAATGCGAAGATGAGGAAGGGCGCGATGCCCATCCAATCGACAACCACGCGCTTGTTGATCATCGGAGTGGAATTGACCGTTGATGTTGTGACGATACTCATGATGGTCCAATCCGCGGCGCCGAGAAAATGGAAAACCTCCCCGTCGAAACGGGGAGGCGATGTCTCGTTTGATTACTGTACGTTCGAACCGACGACAGAATCCCACTTGGTGGTGATGGCGGCCTTGCCGGCAGCCTGCTCGTCGAGCGTCGGGAAAACGGCCTTTTCATAGGCGGCAGCCGGCGGCAGCTTGTCGAGAAGTTCCTGCGGAACCTTCTTGTTCTTTGCCAGGTCGTTGAAGCGGATCGGGTGGCAATAGCCCTTCAACCAGCCAATCTGGCCTTCGTCGGAATAGAGGAACTCCATCCACAGCTTGGCAGCGTTCGGATGCGGTGCGAAGGCCGAGATTGCCTGAACGTAAACGCCAGCGATAACGCCCGAAGCCGGAACGGTGACGTCAACGGGCGGGTTGCCCTTCAGGCTGTCGCGCCAGGAGAGACCGTTGTAGTCCCACGCGACGACGATCGGGGTTGCACCCTGAGCCAGCGAAGCAGACTTGCCAATAACCGGAACGAAGTTGCCGGCCTTGTTGAGCTTGGCGAAGTAGTCGAGGCCAGCAGCACCGGCCTTGGTTGCGTCCTTTTCGCCGGCTGCGAGGCCCGCGGCGTAGACGGCCTGAACGGCCTGGTTCGACGTACGCGGGTCGCCGGCGAGCGAAACGGTGTTTGCATATTCCGGCTTCAGGAGGTCGGCCCAGTCCTTCGGCTCGTTCTTCACGACGTCCTTGTTGATGACGAAGGAGAGAACGCCGTAGTAGTCGCCATACCAGTAGCCTTCGGCATCCTTGGCGCTGTCCGGAATGGAATCCCAGGTGGAAACCTTGTAAGGCTGCAGCAGGCCTTCCTTCTTGGCGGTCGGGCCGAAGGAGAGACCGACGTCGATGACGTCAGGAGCCTGCGGGCCTTTGTTGCCCTTGTTGGCACGGATTGCTTCGACTTCATCGCCTGAACCGGCATCCGGGTTCAGTTCGTTGACTTCGATGCCATACTTCGCCTTGAACGCAGCGATCAGATCACCATAACCGCACCAGTTGTGGGGCAGGGCAATCGTGGTCAGCGTGCCTTCCTTCTTGGCGGCAGCGATAAGGTCGGCGCTTGGTTCTGCGGCGGCGATTGCGCTCGAGGCGACGAGCATCGCGGTCGAGATGGTCAGAAGACGGTGAATTTTCGAGATCACTGCATTTCCTCCTTTTGGGTTTTCAGTGTCTGGCGTTGCTGTTAATGACGTAACATGAAGGTTGTGTGACGGCTTCAAAGTGCTGCAATTCCTGTGAACGCAATTGATTTTTCTTCTAGGCGCCAAGTGTGACAGCTACTGCATTTCACACCCTCAGACTCACGCAATTTTGTATTTTCGCTCCCCTCTAGCTCAGTTTGCGGAACAACTGCGTTTGCTCGAAAAGACCTTCGAGCGTTTTCATGCGCTCACTCGTCTCGTCCCAGGTCGAACTTTGTACGGCCTCGATCAGGGCTTCGACGATGAAGAGTGTGACAACCGATGAATCCCAGGCGGACGGCGCCTCGATTTGCACGCGGAAGATGTGCTTGGCGTGCTTGGTAGCCGGTGATGCCCACTGGTCGGTAAAGACGATGATCTCTGCGCCGCGACGGCGGGCAACGGCGGCAAGATTGACCATTTCCTGCTCGTAGCGCCTGATATCGAAGATCACGAGCAGATCGCCTGGATTCATATTCAGAACATATTGCGGCCAGGTGCTGGAATTGGAGGAGAGCAGGGTGGTGTTGGGGCGGATCACCTGCATGTGGGTGAAAAAATACTCGGCAAGCGCGCCCGTGATGCGGCCGCCGACGAAGTAAAGCCCGCGTTTGCGCTCCGATAGCAAAGTTGCAACGCTATCGAATGTTGCAGCATCGAGATCGGAGAGGGTCTGCCGGAGATTGCCCATGATGGCATCGGCGAAGCGATTGAGAATATGCGTGCCCGGTGCATTCGACGCCCAGCGATCATGCTTCGTCAGCGGGTTGGAGATGGTCGCCTCGACCTCCTGATGGAGGTGCGACTGAAAATCCGGATAACCCTTGTAGCCGAGCTTCTGCACCATGCGCGCAACGGTCGGCGTTGACACCCGCGCATTTTCCGCGACCGTCGTGATGCTGCCCAGCCCCGAAACGGGGTAATTGTCGAGCAGGCTCTTAGCCAGCTGCTTTTCGGCGCGCGTCAACGTGTCGAAGCGAGCGTTGATCACGTCAGAAACTGTCTTTGACGCATTGTTCAATCGATTTTAGCTCCCCGGGCCGGTCTTATGCCGATCTCCTGCAACGATATAACAACGCTGTCACATTTCGAGTCAATGTCACAAATGAAGAAATAATTTCAGTTTCCGATTGACAGCGACCAAAAGCTGAAGAATTCTTTTCTTATAAAGATTTTATTAATCGGCAATGGGGCGCCCCGGATGCTTGCACAGCAAGGCATTTTGACGAAGGCGGACGGCGACTGTGTCGCGGTCGAGAGGCCAGACGGCAACAGCGCGGTTTTCATCATCTGCGAGCATGCTTCTCGTGCTTTGCCCGAACGTTTCGGGGACCTTGGGCTTTCCCCCGAGGCGCTTTCCAGCCATATTGCGTGGGATCCTGGCGCACTCGCGGTTGCAAGGAAGATCTCGGCAAGCCTCGATGCGACACTGGTCTATCAGCGCTTCTCCCGCCTGATTTATGATTGCAACCGGCCGCCGGAAAGCGCCGGCGCGATGCCGGAGACAAGCGAGATCTACACGATCCCCGGCAATCAGCATCTGGATGAAGCGGATCGTCGGGCGCGCACCGAAGGTCTCTACATACCGTTTCACGATCGCATCCGGGCCTTGCTGAAAGAACGGGCTGCACGCGGGCAAAAAACCGTGATCGTGACAATACATAGCTTCACGCCGGTTTATAACGGCAAGCCGAGGGCGGTGGAGCTCGGAATTCTGCATGACGACGACCATTGGCTGGGCGATCGCATGCTGGATGCAGCGGCGGAGGCGCCGCTCTATCAGACAGACCGCAACCAGCCTTACGGGCCTGAAGACGGCGTCACCCATACACTGAAACTGCATGGGATCGCCAATGGTCTGCACAATGTAATGATCGAGATCCGCAACGATCTCATCGGAGACGACGTTGGCCAAGGGGTCATGGCCGACTATCTGACAGGGCTTCTCCAGAACAGCCTGGAAGCCTGAGCATAAAAAGAAAAAGACCCCGGGGAGCAGTTCAACTGCGATAGGGCCGCACGGCAAAAGCCGGCGGCTCATGTGACACATGGTTCTCCGCAATCCCGCGGACGACCGGGCTTAAGGGGGAATGGCATGTCTGATTATACAGAGTTAGACAAAAAGCAGGATGTTCATATCCTGCACTCCATGGGCTATGCCCAGGAGCTGGAACGGCGCATGAGTTCATTCTCGAATTTCGCCATTTCCTTCTCCATCATCTGCATTCTATCCGGCGGTATCAATTCGCTTGCGCAGGCGACATCGGGTGCCGGCGGTGCCGCGATCGGCATCGGTTGGCCGATCGGCTGCGTGATTTCCGGTGTATTCGCGCTCTCGATGGCGCAGATTTCCTCAGCCTATCCGACGGCCGGCGGCCTTTATCACTGGGGCTCGATCCTCGGTAACCGGTTCACCGGCTGGCTGACGGCCTGGCTCAACTTGCTCGGTCTCATCACCGTGCTTGGCGCGATCAATGTCGGGACCTGGGGCTTCTTCAGCGGCTCCATCGCCCCGTGGTTCGGCATCGCCGTCGATACCAATACTTCGGCCGGCTTTGCGAACCAGATCATCTTCGTCGCCATCATCACCGGCCTGCAGGCGCTGATCAATCATTTCGGTATCAAGCTGACGGCAAAGCTGACCGACATGTCCGGCTACCTGATCTTCGCCGCCGCAATCGCGCTGACCGTCGTCTGCCTGATCGGCGTCAAGAGCTGGGACATCAGCCGCATCTGGACCTTCACCAACTACTCCGGCACACCGGAGGGTGATGCATCGGTTTGGCCGAAGATGGACAATATCTGGTACGTCTTTGCTCTGGGGCTGTTGCTGCCGATCTACACGATCACCGGATATGACGCTTCGGCGCATACATCTGAAGAGACTGTTAAAGCATCCAGCTCGGTGCCGCGCGGGATGGTATCCTCGGTCTGGTGGTCGTCGTTGTTCGGCTACATCATGCTGCTGGCCTTCCTCCTTGCGATCCCGGACATGAACGAAGCCTCGAAGCAGGGCTGGAATGTCTTCTTCTGGACGATCAACAGCGTCACCCACCCTGTCGTCGCCAATATCCTCTATGTCGCGATCTTCATCTCGCAGTTGCTGTGCGGCCTTGCGACCGTTACATCCGCATCGCGCATGATCTACGCTTTCTCGCGTGATGGCGGCCTGCCATTCTCGAAATCGCTCGCCAGCGTCAGCCCGAAGTTCCGCACGCCCTCCATCGCCATCTGGACGGCCGCCATTCTTGCCGTCCTGTTCGTCTGGGGCGCTTCGCTCGTGACGATCGCTGGCTCTTCGGCCTATACCATCGTCGTGTCGTGCACCGTCATCTTCCTGTTCCTCTCGTTCACCGTGCCGATCGTTCTCGGCATCAAGGCGATCGGAACGGCGAAATGGCCGAAGATGGGTCCCTGGAACATGGGCATCGGCACTTACAAGGTGGTGTCTGTTCTGGTTGTTATCGCCATGGCGATCATCTTCATCATCGGCGTGCAGCCGCCGAATGAATGGGCGCTCTACATCACCATCGGCTTCCTCGTTCTGACCGCGATCGTCTGGTTCGCCTTCGAAAAGCGTCGCTTCCAGGGACCGCCGATCGGTGACGTGATCGCCAAGCGTCAGGCCGACATCGCCGCCGCCGAACGGGCCGTTGGCGAAGCCTGATCCTCATTCATCTTCAATTCGGCGGGGGCCGTAGCGGCGGCCCCTTCCAACTTGACGGGCGGCTTCGGGCTACATGTGCCGGCAAGCTGCCAGCCGATCATCCTTTTTATATTTCAGGCGGATAAATCATGAGCACTAGCTATACGTTCGATGACCTCAGGAAGGATGTGGCCGAAGGGCGCATCGATACGGTTCTGGCATGCCAGGTGGACATGCAGGGCCGCCTGATGGGCAAACGTTTCCAGGCGGAATTCTTCGTCGAGAGCGCCTGGAAGGAAACGCATAGCTGCAACTATCTGCAGGCCACCGACATCGAGATGGAAACTGTCTCTGGTTACAAGTCGACAAGCTGGGAGAAGGGCTATGGCGACTATACCATGAAGCCTGATCTTGCCACGCTGCGCCGCATTCCGTGGCTGGAAGGCACGGCGCTGGTACTCTGCGACGTGCTCGACCATCACACGCACGAGGAAGTCGCGCATTCGCCGCGTGCCATCCTCAAGAAGCAGGTCAAGCGCCTCGAAGCGATGGGCATGAAGGCCTATATGGCTTCGGAGCTCGAATTCTTTCTTTTCGATCAGAGCTACGACAGTGCCCGCGAAGCCGGCTATCGCAACCTCAATCTCGTCAGTGGATACAACGAGGATTACCACATCTTCCAGACCACCAAGGAAGAAGATGTGATGCGCGCGATCCGCAAGGGTTTGCAGGGCGCCGATATTCCGGTCGAAAACTCCAAGGGCGAGGCCTCTGCCGGCCAGGAGGAAATCAACGTTCGCTACGCCGACGCGCTGACCATGGCGGACCGTCACGCCATCATCAAGAACGGCTGCAAGGAGATCGCCTGGTCGAAGGGCAAAGCCATTACCTTCCTGGCAAAATGGAATTACAGCGCTGCCGGCAGTTCATCCCATATCCATCAGTCGCTCTGGAGCGCCGATGGCAAGACGCCGCTGTTCTTCGACAAGGAAAAAGAACATGGCATGACGCCGATGATGAGGCACTACGTTGCCGGCCTTCTGACGCATGCCAGCGAAATTACCTACTTCCTGGCGCCCTATATCAATTCCTACAAGCGCTTCGTGGCCGGCACCTTTGCCCCCACCAAGGCGATCTGGAGCACGGATAATCGCACGGCCGGGTATCGCCTGTGCGGTGCCGACACTAAGAGCATCCGTATCGAGTGCCGCGTCGGCGGCTCCGACCTCAATCCCTATCTCGCTTTTGCGGCGCTGATCGCCGCAGGCATTGACGGAATCGAGAACAAGCTCGAACTGGAAGCGCCCTTTGTCGGCGACGCCTATGGCGCACGCGAGGTTCGAGAAATTCCGCGCACGCTGCGTGGTGCGACCGAAGCCCTAACCAATTCGAAAATGTTGCGTGCGGCTTTCGGCGACGAGGTGATCGATCACTATACCCGTGCTGCCGAATGGGAGCAGGAAGAGTATGATCGTCGCATCACCGATTGGGAAGTGGCGCGCGGATTCGAAAGAGCGTAAGGCTTTTGCAAGCTGTCCCTGTCCGATTTCCATTTCATGATCGGGCAGGGGCGTCAGGATGGCCCGCTCGCCTGATATTTCCGCTTTGAATGCGGCCACAGGTTGTGCAACATCCGGCAATCAATTTGATGACCAAGAAAACAGGAATTCGATCATGACGATGATCAAATGCGTCTCACCGGTAAACGGAGAGGTTTATGTCGAGCGTCCGGCGCTGTCGCTCGAAGCCGCCAAGGAAGTTGTGGCCCGCGCCCGCAAGGCGCAGAAGGATTGGGCGCGCCGCCCATTGGAAGATCGTGTCCAGCTCGTGCTAAAGGGTGTCGCCAGGCTGAACGAGATGGCAGATGTAGTCGTGCCGGAGCTTGCCTGGCAGATGGGCCGCCCGATCAAGTATGGCGGCGAATATCGCGGATTCAACGAGCGCTCGAACTATGTCGCCTCGATCGCTGCCGATGCAATGGCGCCGCTGGTCGTGGAAGACAGCGCCAATTTTGCCCGCCGTATCGAGCGCGAACCGCATGGCGTCGTCTTCGTCATCGCTCCCTGGAACTATCCTTATATGACGGCGATCAACACGGTCGCTCCGGCTCTGATGGCCGGCAACACCGTCATTCTCAAACACGCGAGCCAGACGCTCCTGGTCGGTGAGCGGCTCGTTCAGGCTTTCGTCGAGGCCGGAGTTCCTGCCGATGTCTTCCAGAATGTCTTCCTTGACCACGATACGACTTCGGCGCTGATTGCTGCAGGCAGCTTCAACTTCGTCAATTTCACCGGTTCTGTCGAAGGCGGCCGGTCGATCGAGCGTGCCGCCGCCGGTACCTTTACCAGCCTCGGGCTGGAACTCGGCGGCAAGGATCCGGGCTATGTCATGGAGGACGCCGATCTCGACGCCGCCGTCGACACCTTGATGGATGGCGCCACCTTCAATTCCGGCCAATGCTGCTGCGGCATCGAGCGCATCTATGTGCATGAATCGCTCTACGACAGCTTCGTTGAGAAGTCGGTCGCCTGGGTTTCGAACTACAAGCTCGGCAACCCCCTCGATCCCGAGACGTCGCTCGGCCCGATGGCGCATAAGCGTTTTGCCAAGGTCGTGCGTGACCAGATCACAGATGCTGTTGCCAAGGGCGCGAAGGCACTGGTCGATCCGAAGCTGTTTCCGGCGGACGACGGCGGCGCTTATCTCGCGCCGCAGATCCTCGTGAATGTCGATCATTCGATGGCCTTCATGCGCGAAGAAACTTTCGGCCCGGCCGTCGGTATCATGAAGGTGAAGTCGGACGCTGAAGCGCTGGAGCTGATGAACGACAGCCCCTACGGTCTGACTGCTTCGCTCTGGACCAAGGATGTCGAGCGCGCCTCGCGCATCGGTCGCGAGATCGAAACCGGTACCGTCTTCATGAACCGCGCAGACTATCTCGATCCGGCACTGTGCTGGACCGGCGTCAAGGAAACCGGTCGCGGCGGTTCACTGTCGATCATCGGCTTCCACAATCTGACGCGCCCGAAATCCTATCACCTGAAGAAAGTAACAGCATGAGCAACATCTCAGCCAATTGGAGCTATCCGAACGCCTTCAAGCTCGGCCGCGGCCGTATCAAGGAACTGGCGGACGCCTGCAAAAGCCTGGGCATGAAGAAGCCGCTCCTGGTCACTGACCGAGGACTTGCTTCGATGGCGATCACCAAGACGGCCCTGGATATTCTGGAAGAGGCAGGTCTCGGCCGCGCGATCTTCGCCGATGTCGATCCGAACCCGAATGAGAAGAACCTCGAAGCAGGCGTGAAGGCATTCAAGGATGGCGGTCACGATGGCGTCGTCGCTTTCGGTGGCGGCTCAGGTCTCGACCTTGGCAAATGCGTTGCGTTCATGGCCGGCCAGACCCGGCCGGTATGGGATTTCGAAGATATTGGCGACTGGTGGACCCGCGCCAGCGTCGAAGGCATCGCGCCGATCGTCGCCGTGCCGACGACCGCCGGCACCGGTTCGGAAGTCGGCCGCGCCAGCGTCATCACCAATTCCGCGACGCATGTGAAGAAGATTATCTTCCATCCAAAGTTCCTGCCGGGCGTCGTCATCGCCGATCCCGAACTGACCGTCGGCATGCCGAAAGTCATCACTGCCGGTACCGGTATGGACGCATTCGCCCATTGCCTGGAAGCCTATTCTTCACCCTTCTACCACCCGATGTCGGCCGGCATCGCGCTGGAAGGCATGCGCCTGGTCAAGGAATTTCTGCCGCGCGCCTATCGCGAGGGAACGGATCTCGAAGCCCGCGCCAACATGATGAGCGCGGCTGCCATGGGCGCCGTCGCCTTCCAGAAGGGTCTTGGCGCCATTCATGCGCTGTCGCATCCGATCGGCGCCGTGTACAACACGCACCACGGCATGACCAATGCCGTCGTCATGCCGGCTGTGCTGCGTTTCAACCGTAAGGCTATTGAGGAGAAGATTGCCCGTGCGGCAGCTTACCTCGGCATCGCTGGCGGCTTCGACGGCTTCTACGATTACGTACTGCAGCTGCGCGCCGAACTCGGCGTTCCGGAAAGCCTCTCGGCCATGGGGATCACGCCCGACCGCATCGACGAGCTTTCTGCCATGGCAATCGAAGACCCGAGCGCCGGTGGCAATCCGGTACCGATGACGCTGGAAAACACGAAGGTTCTTTTCCGCGACTGCTTCTGAGGCATTGCGGAATGTCTTGGCGCGCCGGACGCAAGTTGCGGTGCGTCGAGTACTTCAGGACAAAGAAAAAGCCGCCGGGTGAGCCCGGCGGCTTTTTCGTTCAACCTTGTCTGGCGATCAGTCGACGAATTCCACGACCACGCCGGGCTTGACCATCTTTGCCAGCTCTGTCGCATCCCAGTTTGTGAGGCGCACGCAGCCATGGCTCTGCGTCTTGCCGATTCTGGAGGGATCAGGCGTACCGTGGATACCGTAGGTTGGTTTCGACAGGGCCATCCATACCGTTCCAACCGGACCGTTCGGACCAGGCGGGATGTTGAGAACCTTGTCGTTTCCGGCTTGTTGGAAGTTGATTTTTGGATTGTATGTGTAGCCTGGATTGAAGGCGACGCGCTCGACAGTCACCGTGCCTGACGGCGAAGGCGTGTCGGCAGAGCCGATACTGGCCGGGTAGGCGGCGATCAGCGTGCCGTTGGCATCATAGGCGAAAACCTGCTTGCGCCCCTTATCCGCAAGGATCTTTGCGACCGAGCCGGTCTTGCTGGGGCCGGTATTGACGACCTTGATAGTGTTGCCGGGTATAGTGAAATCGACGCCTGGATTGAGTGCCTTCAGATAGCCCTCATCCATATGAAAGCGCTCCGCCAGCATTTCAGTCGTCGAGGTATAGCCGAGCGACGGCATCTGGGCTTTCGCGGCATAATCCTCGGGGATCGATGCAACATAGGGGCCTGCTGCGTCGGCTGCGGTGATCGTATAATTGACGATCGGCATGCCGCCGGACATGCGCAGCTGCTCGAGGATCGCATCGGTATTGTTGGGGTCGAGCGTCTGTCCCGTCATCTGCTGATAGGCGTAGATCGCCTTCGTGACATTTGCCCCCATACGGCCGTCGATGGCGCCCGGCGAAATCCCTTGCCGCGCGAGGAAGACCTCGAGCGCGGTGATTTCCATCTTTGACTTGCCCTTGAGCGTGATGACCGGCTCTGCCGCCGGCTTGCGGATGATATCCGGCGTCGCTTGCTGCGGGTCGATCGAAGCATAGTCGTTGCCGCTCGGATTGGTCTGACCCTGGCTCCGGTCCGGCATCGGTTGATTGTCGAGCGGCTGGCTCTGTACATCGCCATCGCGCGGGATGGCGCCGGTCACGACATCCTGATCCTGCGGATCGTAGCGACCATAGCCATCGTTGCGATATTGGCGATAGTCGCGGTAGCCGCCATTGTTGGAAAGCTGCGTATCGCCGTAGCGACCGCCGTTCCCGTTTCCATTGTTATTGTAGGCATCGCGAGCCGGCGCACGAGGGTAATAGGTGCTCGCCCTCATTTCGGTGGCGACAACGTTACCATAGGCATCGACCAGGACTCGCCGACCGCGTCCGTCGCGGGCCATCGAGTATCCGCTCCCGTAGGGATACTGCTCAAGAATTTGGCCGTCGGGTGTAACCAGAACCGTGTCGCGGTTGCCGCTGCGATAATACTGTGCCTGCGCGTCGGTGAGCGCGAGCACAGACACGCTGGCTGTCATTGCCAGGACAAAACTCAATCTTACGAACCGGTTCACGTCTGTCGAATCCTCGGGTAGTCGTTCGGCTGACACACACATGGCAAATTTGACGCCAGTATGGATATTTAGATTATCATGCTGAATAAAATATAAAAATTTGTGTGATCAAGGGTTCAAGTTAACATTCGGTAAGGTAAATCACCATTTATTTGCGGCCCGTCCCGCTGTGGAGCAACGTCCGCGCGCAGGGCCGATCAGGGAGGATTCCTAGGAATGATAGATTTTGCCGCGGCAAAAGGGCCGAGACTTGCACTTGATGAGACTTCGGTTCTGGATATCGGTGCTTGCATCGTAGACGGAAATGATCTTGCTCCCGGACGCGCCATTCCCGATGACGGCGATCCCCGCATCGACCATTCGCTCGAGGGTTTCCTTTTCACCTGTGGACCGGATCATATCCGCCATCCGCAGCCGATGACGGGTGCTTTCGAGGGCAAGCGCTATCCGCTGCATGGTTCGTTCTCCTCCAATCCGGCCAAAGTTCTCTGGACCAAATTTGAGAATGGCAATGCGGAGTGCCGTGCTGATATCGATGTTGTCACCGCCGAGGGACAGGCGGCGAGGCTGGAGCGCCATTGGCGGATCGACGGTTCGACCGGCGAGGTTTCCCTGGTTGACCGCGTCATCAACACTAGCAGCGAGGCGATGCCGGTTTTCCTGATGTACCACATGAATATCGGCGGCAAATGGTTCGATGACGGTATCCGCCTTACCGGGCAGATGCTTGAAGATGGGAGCTTACCCTGGGCATTCGGCAAAGAGGGTGGTGATATTTTCTGCGTGCCTGCGCGGGAGAGCGGACAGGATTGGGCGCAGGTCAGCCTTGGACCTATCGCTGCTATCGGCGGGAAGTCTCTAAGGGTGCATTTTGGCGCGGAAACCCTGCCTTTCCTGCAGGTCTGGCGCAATCAGCGAGAGCCGGCGAACGTGCTCGGCATCGAGCCGGTTTCACACCGCTGGGTCTCGCGTGCCGAGCTTCAAGAGGCGGGTGAATTCAATATCCTTCAGCCCGGTGAAGCCCGCAACTTCATGCTCAACTTTGCCTTCGTTTGAGCGCGCGCGGCGGTTGACGCTGGATGCCGGGCGGCGTAGATCAATGCCACAGTTTTAGAGAGGACATGAACCATGGATATCCGCCCGATCGATGATGAGTATTCGGTATCCGGCCAGATCAGCGTAGACGATCTCGACCAGATCAAGGCCATGGGTTTCAAGTCTATCGTATGCCATCGTCCGGACGGTGAAAGCCCGGACCAGACGCCGTTCGACGTGATCGAGGCACGCGCCAAAGAGCTGGGCCTTGAGATCGCTCATGTGCCCGTCGGCCCGATGGGCGTCACAGAAGAGGCCGTGCAGGGCATGGTCGATGCGCTCGACGAATTTCCGCGCCCGATGCTCGGCTATTGCCGGTCCGGCGCCCGTTCAACGGCGATATACCAGAAGACCCACCATATTCGCGGCTAAGCCGACGCGGCCGAGCTGCTCTTGCAGCCCTTGAGATTGCGGGGTGAGCCAAGTGCCTCGCCCCATTTACCTGTCAAAACAACATCAGGAGAAAACCATGAGCATCAAGCGTATCGACGTCGGCGCCCGCATGAGCGGCGCGGTCATTCACGGTAACACCGTTTATCTCGCTGGCCAGGTCGGCGAAGGCGCGAGCGTTACGGATCAGTGCAAGTCGGCGCTGGCCGAAGTTGACCGCCTGCTCGCAGCAGCCGGCACCAACAAGTCGAAGGTCCTCCAGACGCTCATCTACCTCGCAGACATTTCCGATTTCGCAGAAATGAACGCTGCCTGGGAAGCCTGGGTTGATCCGGCCAACACGCCTGCTCGCGCAACCAGCGAAGCCAAGCTCGCTGCGCCGAAGTACAAGGTCGAGTTCATTGTGACCGCAGCGCTCGACTAAGCCAAACTGGCGTGTTTTGGGAGGCCGGGGAGCTTGCGCTCACCGGCCTTTCGTTTGGGCGATTTCCGTCAGCGTGCGCGATGGCGTGATCGCTTCCGGATCAAGCGCGATCTCGATGATGGCCGGCTTGCCGCTGGCGCGGGCTCGCTCGAAGGCCGGAGCAAATTCCTCCGTCGCCTTCACCGTCTCTCCGTGGCCGCCATAGGCACGGGCAAGTGCTGCAAAATCCGGATTCCTGAGCTCCGTGCCGCTGACGCGGCCGGGATACTCGCGTTCCTGATGCATGCGAATCGTGCCGTACATGCCGTTGTTGATGACCAGCGTGATGAGCGGCAGGCCGTATTGGACGGCGGTTGCGAATTCCTGCCCGTGCATCATGAAGCAGCCGTCGCCGGCAAAGCAGATGACTTCCCGTTCCGGAAACAGCTGCTTGGCGGCAACCGCTGCCGGCAGGCCATACCCCATTGATCCCGAAGCCGGCGCTGCCTGGGTTTCGAAGCGGCGGAAACGGTGGAAGCGGTGCAGCCACGTCGCGTAATTGCCGGCACCGTTGGTGAAGATCGTATCGGCCGCCGTATTGGCTTCGATCCAATCCATGATGCGACCCATGTGAACCGAGCCAGGGTTTTTCTCCGGCGTCGTTGACCAGGCGAGATAGGCGGCATGCATGCGCTCGGTCCGCTCTGCCCAACGGGCATTGCCCGGAGCCTCCAGATCAGCAAGGGCGGCGACGAAATCGGTGGGGCTGGCACAGATCGCCAGATCCGGGCGATAGACGCGGCCCAGCTCCGACGGATCGGGATAGATATGGACGAGCTGCTGGCGCGGGTAGGGGATATCGACCAGCGTGTAGCCGGAGGAAGGCATCTCGGAGAGGCGACCGCCGAGCAGGATCAGCAGATCGGATTCCTTGATTTCCTTTGCCAGCGCCGGATTGATGCCGATGCCGACATCGCCCGCATAGCTCGGATGAAGATGGTCGAACAGCATCTGACGGCGGAAGGAGCAGCCGACGGGTAGGTTGAAACGCTCTGCGAATTGCCGGATGCCGGCAACGGCTTCGTCATTCCAGCGTGTGCCTCCCAGAATGACCATCGGGCGCTCTGCGGCAGCCAGCCGCCGCTGAAGATCGGCAAGCTCGCTGCGACCGGGGTGAGCGGCGACGGGCGTATAGGGCTTGGCTTCCGGCGCCTCGACTTCGTCGCGCAGCATGTCTTCCGGCAGCGTCAGCACGACGGGGCCAGGACGTCCCGAGGTCGCGATCGCGAAGGCGCGGGTGACGAACTCCGGGATGCGGGCAGCATCGTCGATCTCGCCGACCCATTTCGCAAATTCGGTAAGTGCGCGCCGGAATTCCACCTCCTGGAACGCCTCGCGCTCGCGGGCATCGCGCTGGACCTGGCCGATGAACAAGATCATTGGGATCGAGTCTTGCCGCGCAATGTGCAGGCCGGCCGATGCGTTGGTGGCTCCGGGGCCGCGGGTCACCATGCAGATGCCCGGCTCGCCGGTCAGCCGGCCCCAGGTATCCGCCATCATCGCCGCACCCCCCTCCTGACGGCAGACGAGTATGTTGATGTCGCTGTCGTGCAGCGCATCGAGCACTGCAAGAAAGCTCTCACCCGGCACGCAGGAAATGCGCTTTACGCCATTCGCCTTCAAAGCCTCGACGATGAGTTGGCCGCCCGTTCGTTTCATATCTTCGCCTTTCCCTCCAGTTCCGCCAATTCGGCGAGAACCTCCTCCTGATGCTCCCCAAGGCGCGGACTTGGCCGCGTATAAGTCAACGGTGTCTCCGACAGGACGATCGGCGTGCGCACGCTTGGGATCATGGTGCCCGCAGCGTCCTCAAGATTGATGCGCAGGCCCCGCGCCTTGATCTGCGGGTCGGCGAACATATCCTCGATCGTGTTGATGGCGCCGGCGGGCACGGCATTGTCCTCGCAGGCCTTCAGCAGGTCCGCCTTGTTCCAGGTCAACGTCTTTGCCGATATGAATGCCCGGACCTCGTTGCGGTGGGCGACGCGGGCCTTGTTGGTGGCATAGCGCTCGTCGTCGGCTTGCGTATTGAGGCCGAGAATGGTGCACAGGCGGCGGAACTGCCCGTCATTGCCGACGGCGAGAATGAGATAGCCGTCTGCCGTCGGAACGACTTCGTAGGGCGAGATATTGGGATGGGCGTTGCCGAGCCGCACGGGCGGCTTACCCGAGATCAGATAGTTCATGTTCTGATTGGCGAGCACGGCTGATTGCACGTCAAGCAACGCCATATCGACTAGCTGTCCTTCGCCGGACTTCAGGGCATGGATCAGTGCCGCCTCTATCGCCGAGACGGCATAGATGCCGGTGAAGATATCGGCGATCGCAACGCCTGCCTTCACCGGCTGGCCGTCCGGCTCGCCGGTGATCGACATGAAACCGGACATGCCCTGGACGATATAGTCGTAGCCCGCGAGGCCGGCATAGGGGCCGGTCTGTCCGAATCCGGTGATGGAGCAATAAACGATGCGGGGATTGACCTTCTTCAAGCTCTCGTAGTCCAGCCCGTATTTGACGAGGCCGCCGAGCTTGAAGTTCTCGATCACCACGTCGGCGGTCTTTACCAGCCGGCGCACCAGTTCCTGCCCCTGTTCCGTCTTGAGATCGGCGACGATGGAGCGCTTGCCGCGATTGGCCGAGTGATAATAGGCGGCCGAGAGGTTTTCGCCATCCTTGCCTTCGACGAAGGGGGGCCCCCATTGGCGCGTATCGTCGCCGCCATCGGGATTTTCCACCTTGATCACATCGGCGCCAAGGTCGGCCAGCATCTGCCCGGCCCAGGGGCCGGCGAGCACGCGGGCAAGCTCGATGACGCGGATACCGAAAAGCGGAGGTTTGTTGGTCTTTTGTTCTGTCATGTCGATCCGCTCTCTCGCTTACGGCGTGAATGCTGTTTCAGATGTATCGGATACCGGCTTGGAAGCAAAGCGCCGCTCGCGCCAGAGAATGTAGAGCCCCGAGCCGATGATAATGAGGATGCCGAGCCATTTGATCGCATCCGGAAAATTGTCGAAGACGAGCCACCCGAAGATCGTCGCCGAGACGATTTCGAAATATTGCAGAGGCGCCAGCATGGAGGCAGGCGCGGCGCGATAGGCATATACCGTGAGAATGCCGGTAATGGCCGCGCTGACGCCGACGCCGAGCAGGTAGAGCGTGGCCGTCAGGTCCGGGACGACCGAACCGAGGATCGCAACGCCGGTCGCCCGGCCGATGGCAAGCAGGATAAGGCTGAAAGCAATGCCCCATATGCCGGTCTGGAACTGCATTGAGGATGCGTCCTCGCTGTGAGAGACGACGCGAGTGATCATCACATAGACTGCGATGCAGAAAGCGGCGACGACAGGCAGCAGAGCGACGAAGCCGACTTCCTGAAAGCTCGGCTGGATAATCAGCATCGCGCCGAAAAATCCCACCGCGCAGGCGGTGTAGCGCCGCCAGCCGATGGTCTCCTTCAGAAAGATGCTGCTGAGGACGGTCAGGATGATCGGCTCGACGAAAAAGATGGCAATGGCATCGGCGACCTCCATGACCTGAAGGGTGGTCACGAACGAGACCATGGATAGCGTCAGTACGCCGGCACGGATGGCATGCACGCCGCTGCGACGCCATGACCAGACGCCCCATTGTCCCCGCATGGCCATGATCGGCAGGGCAAAAAACGCCTGCAGGATGAAGCGTGCGGCCGTGACTTCGGCCGGCGGGACGGTGACTGCTGCAAGCTTGGAGAAGATATCGATGATCGGCGAGAAGATGACGGAGATGAACATCATCGCTAGACCGAAAGTCAGCTCCGACTGCGGCAAGCGCAGCGAGGAACCGCCATTGGCATTCATTGGGATATTCCTTTTATTATCAATTCTTTATCACTATTTTTCCGCACCAACCGGCAAAGTCTGATATGACTTGATTGGCGCCGATTTCGTTCAGCGTTTCGTGCCGCATGTCTGGATGGATGGTGGTCGTAACATGCGAGAAGCCTGCGCGCTTCAAATGGTTTGACAGCCAGGAAATCGCTTTTCCATTCTCCGTTGCCGGATCCCTGCCGCCTCCGACCAGATGGATCGGCATATCGCGCTTCAACCGGTCGAGATAAGCTTTTTGTGGCGCGCGAAAACTTAGTTCGAATATATCCAGCCACAGCGAGACCGAGGCATCGAAGCCGCAGAGCGGGTCGGCAATGTACTTGTCGACCTGCTCGGGCACGCGCGATAGCCAATCGAACTCGGTGCGGTGGTTTGGGATGGATTTTCCCCAAGCGCCGAAGGTCAGTTTCGGCAGCGGCCCGCTTGGCACATCCGAGCCCTTGAACATGCGCTCCGTCGTCAGGATAAGCTGGGCGGCGCGGCCGGCAAGGCCGGGATTGAAGTTGGAATTCCAGACAGTCACGGCGTCGAACTTGTCGGGATAGGAAACGGCGGTGTTGAGGCTGATGAGGCCGCCCATGGAGTGACCGAACAGGATGATCGGCAGACCGGGATGAGCCGCCGCGGCGCGTTCGCGCACGGCCAGAACATCCGCCATCACGTGCTCGATGCCGTTTCTGCGCGCGAAGCGGCCGATTGGAGCATCGCTGGCGATGGTTTCGCCGTGGCCGCGGTGATCATGGGCATAGACATGAAAGCCATGCGAGGCCATCGCGCCCGCGAAGGCTTCGTAACGGCGCGAATGCTCGGCAAGGCCATGGGATATCAGGAGGATGCCGCGCGCCGCGCCCGACGCTGGCGTGTGATGATAGGCTATCGTCGCGCCCGTCGGACTTTTCAGGCGTTGCGTCTCGGCGAACATGTACCATTCCTCCCCATCTCGGATGAGAGTTGATCGGCGGCCGGATTGCAATGGACGGTCGTTGAGGCCCACAGAAATAAATCTCTCCCGCCCCCGTGATTCAGGGTTGCATAGGCTCGATCAAGCTGCTTACTTGTTCCCATAATGTTCTAGTTGGAGGCGTGGAATGAAGCATTTGCTTCGAGTATTTACGGTTGTGCTCCTTTCGGTCGGGACACTCGCGAGCGCGGCGGCGCAGGAACACAGCAGGGGGCGTACCCGCTTCATCCTGGCGGCAAGCTGGGAGCCGGCATTCTGTGCTACAAACCAGAAGAAGGCGGAATGCCGGAACCAGTCGTCAAGCAATTACGATGCGACGAATTTTTCGCTGCATGGCCTCTGGCCGATGCGGCAGGAATATTGCGACGTTTCCGACGACTTGAAGCAGGCGGATCGCGGCCGCGACTGGAAGGACCTGCCGGGGGTACAGCTTTCCCAGGACGTCAAGACCAAGCTGGACAAGGTCATGCCGGGCACGCAATCCGGCCTCGAGCGGCATGAATGGGTCAAGCACGGCACCTGCACGAAGCTGACTGCGGACCAATACTTCTCCATCGCCGCCGGTCTGATCACCGAGCTCAATGCCTCCGCAGTGCGTGATCTCTTCGCCAAGAACATCGGCAAGGAGCTGGATGCGGAAAGCATCAAGGCCGCTTTCGACCAGAGCTTCGGCGAGGACGCCAATGCACGCATCAAGATGAGCTGCCGCCGTGTCGGCAATGTCCGGATGATCTCGGAATTGACCATAGGCCTGTCGGAGGATGCAATCGATCCGCAACAGGGTAACGAGCCGCGGCTTGCAAAACTCATTCAGGGTGCGGGCAGCACGTCGTTCGGCTGCGATCGCGGCGTCGTGGACGCGGCAGGTTTCTAAGCTAATCCGGCCCTTCAGACGCGGATAAATGCCCTCGGACAAGGTTTCGCCGTTGCCCGAGGGCCGGGTTTCGCCTACATAGCGGCACAATTCGCAATGTTATCCGCCCGTGGAGTAACCCAAGCTATGGCACGTCAGTTTATTTATCATATGGCCGGACTGAATAAGTCCTATGGCGCCAAGAAGATCCTCGAGAATATTCATCTCTCCTTCTATCCTGACGCCAAGATCGGTATTCTCGGCCCGAACGGCGCCGGTAAGTCGACGGTGCTGCGCATCATGGCCGGCCTCGACAACGAATATACCGGCGAAGCCTGGCTGGCAGAAGGCGCCACCATCGGCTACCTGGCGCAGGAGCCCCAGCTCGATCCCAACAAGACGGTTTTCGAAAACGTCATGGAAGGCGTTGCCAAGAAAACCGAAATCCTCAATCGCTACAACGAATTGATGATGAACTATTCCGACGAGACGGCGGAAGAGGGCGCCAAGCTTCAGGACATCATCGACAGCCAGAATCTGTGGGATCTGGAAAGTCAGGTCGAGATGGCGATGGAAGCATTGTGCTGCCCACCGCGCGATGCCGAAGTCACCAGCCTTTCCGGCGGCGAGCGCCGCCGTATCGCGCTTTGCCGCCTGCTTCTCTCTCAGCCGGACCTGCTGCTGCTCGACGAACCGACCAACCATCTCGACGCCGAGACCATCGCCTGGCTGGAAAAGCACCTGCGCGACTATCCGGGTGCCGTGATGATGATCACCCACGATCGCTACTTCCTCGACAATGTTACCGGCTGGATTCTCGAACTCGACCGCGGCCGTGGCATTCCCTACGAAGGCAACTATTCCGCTTATCTGCGGGCCAAGGCCAAGCGCATGCAGCAGGAAGCCCGCGAAGAAGCTGGCCGTCAGAAGGCAATCAGCCGCGAACAGGAATGGATCGCCTCCAGCCCCAAGGCCCGTCAAGCCAAGTCCAAGGCGCGCATCAACGCTTACGAACAGCTGGTCGATGCTGCCGAAAATCAGCGTCCCGGTGATGCGCAGATTATCATTCCGGTCAGCGAGCGTCTCGGCCAGGTGGTGATCGAGATGGAGGGCATCACCAAGGGCTTCGAAGGCCGCACGCTGATCAACGATCTGTCGATCAAGCTGCCGCCGGGCGGCATCGTCGGCATCATCGGCCCGAACGGCGCCGGCAAGACGACCCTGTTCAAGATGATCACGGGGCAGGAAAAGCCAGATTCCGGCTCGGTCCGCATCGGCGAGACGGTGCATCTCAGCTATGTCGACCAGAGCCGCGATGCGCTTGACGGCAATAAAACCGTGTGGGAGGAAATCTCCGGCGGCGCCGAAATCATCAAGCTCGGCAAGTTCGACATGAACTCGCGCGCCTATTGCGGCGCCTTTAACTTCAAGGGCGGTGACCAGCAGCAGAAGGTTGGCAATCTCTCCGGCGGTCAGCGCAACCGTGTTCACCTGGCCAAGATGCTGAAGGCTGGCGGCAACGTGCTTCTGCTCGACGAACCCACAAACGACCTTGATACGGAAACGCTGGGGGCTCTGGAAAGCGCGCTCGAAAACTTCGCCGGGTGCGCCATCATCATTAGCCATGATCGCATGTTCCTCGACCGTCTGGCCACGCATATCCTAGCCTTTGAAGGCGAAGGCCATGTCGAATGGTTCGAAGGCAACTTCGAGGATTACGAGCAGGACAAGATCCGCCGTCTCGGCCCCGATGCCCTCAATCCGGGCAGCCAGGCGCACAAGCGGCTGACGCGCTAACCTCTCGGTTTTGCAATTCGAAAACCCCGGCTTGTTCGGGGTTTTTGTTTGCCCATCCGAGTATCCGGATATTCCGTTTTCGTCAGAAGCTAAGAGATTTCCGACGTCGAATTAGCGTCGCGGGCGATTGGCTCTTGCAGATCGCGCTCAAATCACATAAAGATATCTTTATATCTTGATTGGGTGTCGAATGACGGATCTGGTGAAGCTCGGTTTGGAAGAGGTTGTGGACGTGCTGAAGGCCGTCGGCGAGCAGACACGGCTGCGTCTCATGGCGCTCCTTGCCGCAGGCGACCTGACTGTCACCGACCTTACTGAAATTCTCGGCCAATCGCAGCCCCGCATTTCTCGTCACCTGAAACTACTGGGCGAGGCGGGTCTGATCGACCGCTATCAGGAAGGCGCCTGGGCCTATTTCCGTCTTAAGCAAGAAGGGAAGGCGGTAACGCTTGCGCATACTCTTCTGCGCCACACTGCTGAAAAAGATCCGGTTCTGTTGCGCGATGCGGAGCGTCTTAGTGCCGTCAAACGGGTCCGTGCCGAGCGGGCACAAGCCTATTTCAGCCGGAACGCGGCGGAGTGGGATGAGTTGCGCCGCCTGCATGCCGCTGATGAAGATGTGGACAAGGCGCTGATCGAGCTGATCGGCCCGCAGCAGATCGATTCCTTTCTTGATCTCGGAACCGGCACCGGGCGCATGCTGCAGCTATTGGCAGGGCATTATAGGCGCGCGATCGGCATTGACGCCAGCCGGGACATGCTTGCCGTCGCGCGGGCCAATCTAGACCGTTCCAACATTACCGCAGCCTCGGTGCGCCAAGGTGACATTTTCAACCTGCCCTTAGAAGAGCAGGATTTCGATCTGATCACCATTCACCAGGTGCTGCATTTTCTCGATCAGCCCGAGATTGCGATTGTGGAGGCCGTACGAATGCTGCGGCCCGGCGGTCGGCTCGTGATTATCGATCTGGCGCCGCACGGGCTTGAATATTTGCGTGATGAGCATGCGCATCTGCGTCTCGGCTTTTCGCATCAGACCATATCGGAGTGGCTGAAATTGGCGGGGCTCGATGTCGAGCAGGTACAGGATCTTCATTCAGGGAAGGAAAGCGGTCAGGCGCTGACAGTCACCATTTGGCTGGCGCGCGACCCGCGGCTGCAGATCGCGGCCGAGCAAGATCGCCAATCGTCCCCCATTCTTGCTGGGAGAGTTTGATATGTCTTCGAAAATGGAAAACGGCCAAAGCGGCATCCGCATATCCTTCGAGTTCTTTCCGCCGAAGTCGGAGGAAGCCGAACAGCAGCTGTGGAACACCGTTGCTGATCTCACCGAGTGGGATCCCGAATTCGTTTCGGTTACCTATGGAGCGGGCGGCTCGACCAAGGCGCCGACGCTTTCCGCCGTGCGCAAGATGATTCATGAGACGCCGTTCACCACCGCGTCGCACCTGACCTGCGTCGGCGCCACGCGCGAGGACACGCATCGGGTGATCGATGAGTTTCTAGCGGCTGGCGTTCGCCGTTTCGTGGCCCTGCGTGGCGATCCGCCGGGCGGCGTCGGCTCTGCATATCAGCCACATCCGGGCGGCTATGCCAATGCGGCCGAACTGGTGGCTGCCCTGCGCGAGCGCGGCGATTTCGATATTTCCGTTTCGGCCTATCCGGAAAAGCATCCTGAGAGCCGCGATACTTCTGCCGATGTCGATATGTTGAAGCGCAAGGCTGATAACGGCGCCGACAGGGCTTTGACGCAGTTCTTCTTCGATAATGATGCGTTCGAGCGCTATCATGACCGCGTGCGCGCTGCCGGGATCAAAATTCCGATTGTGCCGGGGATCATGCCGATTCAAAATTTGACGCAGCTGAAGCGCTTTGCGGGCGCCTGCGGCACCAGCATTCCGTCCTGGCTCGATAAGCGTTTTGCAGGTACGGACGATGATGTCGAGCTGCGTGCACGAGTTGCGGCCGAGGTCGCCGCCGAGCAGATCCAGGATCTGGTGCGCCGTGGCATCGACGAGTTTCATCTCTACACGATGAACCGTTCACCGCTCGTATCCGCTGTTCTTGAACAGCTGGGAATTCAGCGCAAGGCTGATACGCGCGCGGGCGCCGCTGCCTGACGGGCGTGGTGGATATAATATCCGTTCATGAAAAAGCGCATGTACACCCCGGACATGCGCTTTTCTAATGGAATAGGTGTTTTGTTAGCTTTCGGAGTTCGATCGTTTGCAGGCTTACCCAAGTCGTCAGATGAAGAGCATCGTTACGACAAAGGCAAAGGCTGCACCGACCACTAGGACGTTGATGGATCGCGTCAATCCCATGTCTTCCTCCTCAGTCAGCCAGTAAGTTTTATGTCCAAAATGTGTCCTTTGGAAAGGAAATTCGTTGCTGCGATGCGGCACGAGATTGCCATGGCGATTCATGGCCTGGAAGCAACATGTTGATCTTATTTGAAAATATATCGCGGCTGCCTCGCTAACGGATTGTGAATAAATGTTACCAAGCAGCCTGCCTCGGGTGGAGAATACCGCCCGGGGGATCGTTATTCAGCTCACGTCAGGCCCGGGCGCGCACCTCTGAGCCAGGCGTAAACCCTGCCATCGAGAATGAGCAGTCCGGCGGCGATGAGCGCCATGCCTGCGACTTCACTGAAGCCGAGCCGCTCGTCGAGGAAGAGAAAGCCCAGCAATATGGCGAAGGGCGGCACCAGCAGCGTGACGAGGGAGGTGTTGGTGGCGCCGGCAAGCGCCATGATGCGGAAGAAAAGGATATAGGCGAAGGCCGTCGACAGCAGGGCCAGACCCAGGATAGCTGCAATTGCCGTTAGCGGTGGCATTGCGAGGTGCCAAGGCTGATCCGTGCTCAAGGCAATCGGCAGCATGATGAGCGAGGAGCCGGTCAATTGACCAACGGCGATGACGGGTGGCGCGATGCCCTTGAAGCGCTTCGCATAGATTGCCGCAAAGCCGTAGGAGATGGCCGCGAGGATTGGCAGCGTGACCGCCCATAACGGCACCGAGGCGCTGGTGGTCACGCTCGGGGCAAGTAGTACGACCGTGCCGGCAAGCCCGGTAAGGCAGCCGGCGAGTTTGGCCGTTGTCAGGCGCTCGTCGGTCGTCAGCTGATTGCCGATCAGAACCGTCCAGATCGGTGTCGTGGCGTTGAGGATCGACGCAAGCCCGGCGCCCATCTGGGTTTGGCCGACAAAGAGCAGTGTGTGGGGCACGGCATTGTTGATCAGGCCGAGCAGCAGGAATTGCCACCAATGACGCCGCAGCGCCTCATAGACCCCGAAGCGACCGGCGAGATACAGGTGCAAGGCGAGGGCTGCCATTGACAATCGCAGAAGAACAAGCGTGAAGGGCGGGACGTAGTGAACGGCAATCCGCGCGAAGAAAAAAGATCCGCCCCATATGAGTCCGAGCAATAGCAGCAGGCTCCAGGTCAAGGCACTCATTCGATTGTCTCTGCTCATCGCGTCTCCTCCGGTTCCTGCTTATGTAGCCCGAGAGTAGGCGCTACCTCCACCCGTTTCCTGCGCTACGGGACAGAATGGGTATAAGCGAACGATCGGCAACGTCCTGGCAAACAAAAAGGCGGCTCCTTGGCCGCCTTTTCGATAGATCTTTGAAGGATCTTAGAGTGCGTTGAGCAAAGCGGATGTCGCCCAGCCGTCTGCGGGCATGCCGAGGCGGAACTGCTCCTTCTGGATAGCGACACGCGTGCCCGAACCCAGGATACCGTCGATCTTGCCGACATCGTAGCCGCGCGCAACGAGCTTCGTCTGTAGCGCCTTCATGTCGACATCGTTCAGGCCAACCTCAGGCGCGCCCTTGTTATAGGGAGGAGCGCCAGCGAAGCGCGTGGCGAAATAGGCGGCCGAGGTCGTGTAGATGAACGACTGGTTCCATCCGAGATAGGTATTGTAGTTCGGATAGGTCAGGAAAGCCGGTCCCTTGCGGCCTTGCGGCAGTATGAGCGCAGCCGGCAGAGACGCGAATTTGGTATCGCCGTCACGCGGCTTGACGCCAAGCTTGAACCAATCACCAGCCGTCAGCGTGCCGCCAATGCCGGATTTTTCCCAGGGGAGATTATCCGGTACGGCGACTTCCTGCAGCCAGGGTTGATCGCGAATGAAGCCGAGATGCTGGAGGAAACGCGCCGTGGTCAGGATCACGTCGGGCGCGCTGGTCTTCAAATTAACGTGGCCGTCGCCATCGCCATCCGTGCCGTAGGCAATGATGTCGGGCGGCAGCATCTGTGTCTGGCCGATTTCACCGGCCCATGCGCCTGTCGTCGTCGTGGGATCGACGTCGCCACGCTGCACCAGCTCGATGAGCGCGATCAGGCGCGGGCGGAAGAATTCCGGCCGGCGGCAATCGTGAGCGAGGGTGACCAGGGCGTTGCGGGTATTGAAGTTACCCTGAACGGCGCCGAAGTCGGTTTCCATCGCCCAGAAGGCTGTGATCACGCCGGCAGGAACGCCATAGTCCTTTTCAGCCTTGGCGAAGACGTCGGCATATTGCTTCATCTTCTGCCGGCCGATATCGAGGCGGCCCTGGCTGACGGTGCGCTGCGAGAATTCTAGGAAGGTCTGACGGAATACGCCCTGGCTTCGGTCCATGGCGAGAACTTTTTGGTCGATCTGCGCGCCGGCCAGCGTCTTGTCGGCGGATGCGGCGTCTGCACCGTCGGCAATTGCTTCGGCTTTCACACCGGCCAGAAAGGCTGCCAGATCGCCGCCACAGGCTGGCTTCGGATTGGCGGCGCTGCTTGCGGGCGGTACTGCTGCAGGAGCCGCGCTCTGAGCGATTGCAGAGCCGGCCATGGCTGAAGCGAAGATCAACCCGAGCGTGCTGCGTCGAAGGGTGTGACGGTCCATGAACGATCCTCTCTAGTGATAGAATAGGGTCGCTTTCACAGAAGATTGTGACATAAGCAAGAGAGAAGTGGGCTCAGTCTCAAGAATTTCCTTGCTTCTGTACTGCCGCCACCCAGTTGTGCCAATTTTGCTCGGAACCGGCAAAGACATTGATATCCGTCGGCCCTTTGATGCCGGGGACGAGGCCCGTGGACGTATACTGCCAAAAGGCCCATGTGCGGTCCGCATAGATCTCTTTGGGGTGCTTTGCGACCGAGCGCACCCAGAAGTGATAGTCCTTGAAGTAGCCGACAAGGTTCTGCCGGTGGAAATCGACCGAGGTGTAGATGATCGGCCGTTTGCCGTAATAGGCCTGCAGGCGATCCATGAAACGCTTTATTTCCGTCCGCACGACCTCAGGGGCCGGCCTTGTCCGGCAAGTTGGCGAGCCGGGGTTCCATTCGACATCGACAACGGGGGGAAGCGCCATGGCATCCTTCGGCACGTTGCGGATGAACCAATCGGCCTGTTCGTCGGCGGTCGAGCAGAAATAGAAGAAGTGATAAGGCGCGTGTAGAAGCCCCGCGGTGCTGGCCTCGTTCCAGTATTCGGTGAAGCGCGGATCGATCCGATCCTTGCCTTCCGTTGCCTTGATGAAGACGAAAGCAACCCCGGAAGCCTTGACGGCTCGCCAGTCGATGTCGCCCTGCCATTTCGAAATGTCGATGCCATGGATGGCGTGTCGCTGCGGATGATCGCTGCCGAAATCTTGTGGTTTCGTATCGCTGAACCGGGTCTTGGCGGGGGATACGTCTGAGAAGGCATCGTAGCCTGTCGTGCAGCCGTTCACTAGAAAGGCGAGCGGCAATAGGCACAACAGAAGCCTGCGCATGTTTATCCCGTCAATAACCGAGTGATCTAATTGCCTTGAGACCGGGTCTCCGCTTGAGGGTTCCCGTATCCGAAAGAGTGGTAGACCGCGCTGCAGACAGCCGATCGTGCCGCTTCGTTCACCATATCAACGTAAAAAATGCGTTATCTTCAAGCAAATTCGTATGCTTGAAGCCTCTTCGACACTGGTTTCGCGCTGAAATTGGTTTGAGCTCAAGCGCCTTGCTTGGTGATGACGGCTCGCCAGGCGTAGCCTCTCCCGATCTTCTCGGTCTTGGCCGACATGCCGCGAGCTTGCGCCTTCTCTTCCAGCACTGTGAGGAGATCGGCGCGCGGCGTGACGTGAAATTTCTTCAGCCACCCTTTGAGAAGAGCCTGGAACCAGCCCGGTAAGCCCTCCTGCTGGCCGAAATCGACGATATGGAGCTCGCCGCCGGGGGCGACGGCGGCCAGCGATGCGTCGATCGCGTTCTTCCAGTCTGGGATCATCGACAGGGCGTAGGAAACCATCACGCGGTCGAAGCCATCGACATGAAAGTCGGAAGGGGAGAATGCCGTGGCGTCGGCAACGCGGAAATCCGGCATCTGTTTCAGGCCGCGAAAATTGCTCCGGGCCGAAATCAGCATCTCCTGCGAGATGTCGAGGCCATACAGCTTCGACGACGGGAACGTTCTGTAGGCGAGCAGCATGTTGCGGCCGGTGCCGCAACCGACTTCGAGCAGAGAGCCGCCGACCGGCACGTTGAGATGCGCGATCGTTCGATCACGTCCGAAGAGGTAGTATTTCCGCGTCAGATCGTAGATGTGACGCTGATAGCGGTACATGCCGTCCATCAGCCTGGCATGGTTGTTGGCGCTGTTCTCTATACCGGTATCAGCCTGGCTCACGCTTTTTTCCCGTAGATGTGGAAGCCGCCGTAGATGGCAGAACGATCGAGCGCATTGAGCTCTTGCGAGCGTTCTTCGAAATAGACCCACTGGTCGCGGATGGCCGGTGACAGCCGGCCTTCGATGATGCTCTTTTCCGCGGCCGTGCGGAAGATCACGCGGGCGCCTTCGCGTGCGGTGCGGGTAATTTCCGCCCAGAGGCTGTTGAGCTGCTCGTCGGTCATCCAGTCCTGAGCGTCAAGAAGAATGTAGCGATCACGCGAGGCAGCGGGCTTGGACGCCAACAACTCTGTGAAATTGGCGTGGTGCACGTCGACGCGGTCGGCATTGGCGCGGATCGCAGCATAGTGCTCCGGCCTCAAATATGTCGGTAGGGGACCCTGATGTTGACCGGCGTAGCGGCGCGCGAAGGCCTGCCAGGCGAAATAGTTCTCCCGCATCGGAAAGTGACAGGCGAGCTTTTCCAGGCGGTGCTTCAGCACGGCCGAGATGGAATCGTCGCCGGCAAGGCTTGCGAGTTCGTCATACTGCTGCGGCGGGATGCCTAGGCCGAAGAGCGAGCTCTTGCGACCGAGCAGCCAGCGAACCGCCGGCCGATCGAAGATCGGAGCGATTTCGTTTTCGAAGAACTGGCGCTGTTCGCGAAGCGTGCGCGCATCGGTCATTTTTGCAAGCCGGACGCCGTGCAGGCGTGCAAGCACATGGGCTGCACCGATGAAGCGACCGAGCAGGCCGGTCTTGTAGATGTTGCGGTTGAAGACCGTCACGCGTCGGCGGCCGTAGAGGTCGCGGCCATCCCAATAGGAGGCCGTTGCCGGATCCAGCCGCGGAGCGATGAACTGGTCGTAAGCCTGGCTATTTGCGGCAACGTGCGGCGTCGCGAAGAAACGCACCAGATCAGCGTGGTCCGGCAGCAGCCGGAAAGCGGCGAGCTTCAGCTTGTTGAGTGCGATGTGATGACGGTTGAGATCGACGACATCGATCGATGCAGGGTTCTGCGAGAGATAGGCGAGCATATTGCAGCCGCCGGAGCCGATGGTGACGATGCGGTGATGCGGCTGGAGCTCCATCGCCTGCATGTCTACATCCGGATCCTCCCAGATCTGCGGATAGACGAGGCCGGAGAACAGCATCCCGAACAGCCGCTCTGAGAGGCCGGCTTTGGAGAGTGCCTTATGCTGTAGCAGAGCGTCCTTGAGTTTCCGGTTCTTCTGGAGGCCGGCATCCGGGGCGATTTCCGTCATCTGAGTCTTATTACCGATTTTTAAAGGTTCTGGGCGTGTAACCCGGCAATGCTACAGTCTGATGACGTGGACTGTTGGTACATCTGGTGGAATTGCGCCCTTGCCGCTATTTGAGGGGCAACCGGCGACGATACCTCTTTCATCTTGCTGTGTTTCCTGATTGTCTCCGCCTACCTTTGGAGGGTATGTGATATGCGTTTGATTTCGAGAGTGATCGGGGCAGTTTTCATGCTGCTGCTGATCATTGTCGCAGGCGGAGCTGTGTGGCTTTCCGTTTCTCCGCCGGAGCTGCTGAAGGTCGGGGATGGCTACGCCGCCAAGATCGTGTGCTCCAACACATTTGTCGCCAAGCGGGATCCGGATCAGGTTTTGGCCGACGACGTGCAGGCTCCGGGAAATCCGGCGCTGAAGCTCATCCGGGTTTCCGTCGATCGGGACGATGGCGTGGTCAGAGCGCGTTTCCTCGGAATGTTTGCTCCGAACTATGCGCTCTATCGCGGCGCGCTCGGCTGTACAACGGTGCCCGACGGCGATCTGCAGGCGGCGCGCAGTGCGGTTTTCCTCAACAAGGTCAAGGCACCGAAGAACGACGCGCTATGGCCGGATGGAGATGGCGTCAATCTCGGCCAGGGCGAACAGGATGCCAAGCTCGCCAGCATCGTCGCGAACCCGGATTTGGCCGGCCCCGCCATGCGCGCCATCGTCGTGGTCAAGGATGGGCGGATCGTCGCGGAGAGCTATGGCGAGGGTTTCAGCAAGGCAACGCCGCTGATCGGCTGGTCCATGACGAAAACAGTCAATGCCGCCATCATCGGCCGCCTCATGCTGGCGGGCCGCATGTCTTTCGATGACCAGCATCTGCTGCCGTTATGGAGTGACGATGCGCGCAAGGATATCAGGCTTAGCGATCTGCTTGCGATGGAGAGCGGGCTTGCCTTCAACGAGTCCTATGGCAACGTTTCGGACGTGACCCGTATGCTCTACCTCGATCCGGATACGACGAGCATTGCCGCCAATTCGCGTCAGGCGGCCGCACCCGGAGAGCGGTTCAGCTATTCCAGCGGCACCGCCGTGCTTCTTTCCCGGCTCTGGATGAACAAGCTTCCGAACTTGAGCGCTGCGATTTCCTATCCGCGCGAGGCGCTTTTCGCGCCGCTCGGCATGTATAGCGCGGTTTTCGAGGCCGATGAGCGTGGAACCTATGTCGGCAGCTCCTACCTCTACGCCAATGCCCGCGATTGGGCGCGCTTCGGCCAGTTCCTGCTTCAAGATGGCGTCTGGAAGGGGAACCGGCTTTTGCCGGAAGGCTTCGTGGGCGCCATGCGGACGCCGACGAAGGCGTCAGAAGGCGTTTACTCGCAGGTTCAGGCATGGGTTGCCGGTCCCGGCGGCTCAAACGCGCAATTCGGCCTGCCAACGGATACATTCTGGATGAGTGGTCACGATGGCCAGTCGGTTGCCATCGTTCCCTCTGCCAATCTGGTGGTGGTGCGCATGGGGCTGACGCCCTCCTGGGCCGATTATCGGCCGCAGATCCTGCTGAAGCGGATCATGGATGTGATAAAGCCGGCCACAAACTAGGCCGGCTTTCAAAATCTCACATTAACTTAGTAATTGCCGTTGGCGACGTCCGTCAGGCCCTTGCGCTTGGCATCGTAGTAGTAGCCGCGAGCATAGAGCTGGACAGCGTTGGCTTCTTTGTTCTGTGCCTTGCTATCAGCCGTCATCCACGCGCCGCGCAGATATTTTGCGGCATATTTGATGTTGGTTTCGGCATCGAGCAAGCCAGACGCCGGACCTTCGTAACCCATCGACTTGGCCGTGTTGTACTTGATCTGCATCAGGCCGAAATACCCAGCCCTGTTATAGGCCTTCGGATTGTAGCGGCTCTCGCGATGAACGACGCGATGGATTAGCGACTCCGGTATTTCATAGAGCTTGGCGTACTTCTGGATGAGCTTCGAAACATAGCTCTTTTCCGCGGACGGCACGTCAGAGTCATAATTCTGGGTGGTCAGGACGGCAGGAACAACCGTCGGGCCGCTGCTGTCGAAATTGAAATCATAGTGGGCGCGATTATCAACATAGCGTCCCAAGCCGACCTGCGCCGGCGTTGCGAAAGCGACTTCCGCCTGTGCCGAAGGATCGGGACGGGGGGTCGGGACGGCAACCTGGATGGCGGCCATATCCGAGGTCATCGGAATGGTCGGCTCTGCCTGCGCAAGCGGACCGGAAGCCGGCATCAGCGCAGCATCGCCGGGGCGAGCCGGATTGGGCATCGGAATTGCGACTACGGAAGGAACGAGCGGCACATCCGAGGACGCATAGGCAGCTGCCGTCGTAGTATTCGCGGCAGGGGCACCCGTTGCAGCCGCAATAGCGACGGTTCCCTGGTTGGCGCCGTTTGCCCCAGCCACCGTTGGCTGGCCGAAGCGGGACTGCGCGGCATCGATCTGCTGCTGGTTGACGGCACCGGGCGCCACGCGTCCGGACTTTACCATTGCAACTTGCTGCGGCTGGCGCGGGCCGATGAAATCCGGAGCCGCTGCGGCCATTGCGACACCGCCAACGGGCGCAGCGGCTCCATTGGCGATCAAGGTCGTATTCGGATGCGGCACGTTGGTGTGTGCCGACGGGAGTTCTGCCTGAGACGCCTGCTGCTGAGTGCTAGCACACCCGGCGAGAGCGCCGCACATCATTGCCGATAAGGCAACGCTGCGCTTCAGGCTGGGAAATCCGATCGTTACCATTCTGTCACTTTCGAAAAAACCAAACCTAATTTGCGATGCAATTCGGTCACAGGACCTCACAATTCGGTCACAGGATCGATAAAATTATGAATCCCCATTAACCTATCCGTGATCGCGCCGCAACCCTAGACGGCGTTAAGCGGCCATCCGGCGATATCCGGCGGTCACTGCGCCGGCCGCAATCAACAGGGTTCCGCCCGTTCGGTTAACGGCGCGTTGCACGCTTGCCTTGCGGATGAAACCGCGCGCCATGTCGGCGACGAAGACGTAGATCAGCGAATTCAAAGCCGCTAAAGTGAGGAAAGTTGCCTCCAAAATAAGCGTTTGCTCAAGAAATGGCTTCGACATGTCGAGGAACTGAGGCACGAAGGCGATGAAGAAAACGATGCTCTTTGGATTGAGCGCCGTTACAACATAGGCGTGTAACATAATCTTTAACGGTTTTTCCTCGGGAAGATTGTCATTATCACCCATCGGACCGGTCACGATCGGGGCTCGCCAGAGCTTGATTCCGAGGAAGACGAGATAGGCTGCACCGATCAGCTTGAGAATCGTGAACAGGCTCGCCGAAGCGGCGAGGAGGGCGCCCAGGCCAGCCAGGGAGGCGGTCATCGCTGTGAAGTCGCCGAGGGTCACACCGGTTACGGTCGCCAGCGCCGTTTTGCGGCCGTGACCAAGGGCATAGGAGATGACCAAGAGAATGGTCGGCCCCGGGATGGCCAGCATGATACAGGACGCGGCGGCGAAAGCGAGCCAGGTTTCGATGGACATGGAATCCTCCTCTATTCCTTTTTCGCTGTCAGCAAAGACATCGGATTAACGATCCGTCAATCCGCCTGATTATGAATCAACCGGCTTGATCATCGATCCAGCCGGTTGATTGCAGAACGATCAGGCTTCCACGTATTTCTGTCCGATATGGTTCATCACCTCGGCGAACCAGGGTGCTGCCATATCGAATGCCTTGCCGCCCTTGATGCGCGGGAATTCGATGACGCGCAGTTTGCCGCCCTGGCCTTCGTCGTGGCCGGTGACGCCGGATACCTTGTTAAGGGCGTTTTCGACAGCGAGATCGACCATGCCCTGGATCAGGCGGAGATCATCGCCGTTTGCCGGAGCCGAGCGGGCGAAATAGCCGGACTTCTGTACCATGGAGCGCTCGGCGCCGATGATCGAGGCGAATTGCTTCTGGAACCAGCCGCCAACATTGATGGTGTCGATTTTCACGTGGCCGAAGGCGTCGCGCTTGATGGTTTCGCCAGCGGCTTCGCGCTCGGCGACGATGGCGTCGAGTGCGGCGCCTTCCGATACGAACAGCGTCACCTGGCCGGTCTTCTCCATGATCGTCCGCAGCCGTTCGCCCTCGGCTTCAATATTGAACGCCATTTCGGGCAGGTAGAGGCCATCGATGTTCTTCAGTCCGGCATTCATCATGAAGCCTTCGACATATTCATTGGCGCTGGTCTTTTGAATGTAGGCGCGGGCAGTGGCAGCCGTCAGCCAGCCACAGTGACGTCCCATGACTTCATGAATGACAAGCGTGCGCGGGGCGGCAGTCTGTTCGTTGCTGACATTGTCGAAGAAATCGGCGCCGACTTCCGCCGCCGTCCAGGCGCCGAGCGACTGGCGGATCGGCACGACGTCGTTGTCGACGGTCTTTGGCAGACCGACGACCGTCAGGTCGTAGCCATTGGCCCCGAGGTAGGCCGCAAGATCGGCTGCCGTCGTGTTGGTATCATCGCCGCCGATCGTATGGAGAATGGTGACACCGTCGGCAGCGAGGCGCTCGGCTGCGACACGCAGCGGATTTTCGCCTTCCTTGACGAGGCCGCGCTTCACGCAGTCGGCGGCGTTGGTCAGCTTCACGCGGCTGTTGCCGATCGGTGAGCCGCCATAGCGGTGCAGAAGGTGGGCGCGTTCGCGCATCGCCGGCGTCACCGCGATGCTGTCCGCCAGCAGAACTCCCTGGTAACCAGAACGATAGGCGATGATGTCAATTTCCGGCGCTACGTCCGTATAGCGTTGGATCAGACCCCCAACCGCAGAAGAAAGGCAGGGCGCCAATCCGCCGGCGGTGAGCATTGCGACTTTCTGTTTGGCCATGGGGATCCTCCTTGCAGACAGGCTGCTTTATTTCATGATTGCCGTGGGAATGGATGCGACAGGCGCGCAGGGCTGTAAAGTAAAGAATTTAAGAAACCAGCGTTTGTTTTCTGGCTGGAGCGCGATCTGGACAAGGCCGCATGCCGCGAAAGGCGTAGGCTGGAAACACGTCATCATTACCAAATTGTGAAAAGTGTTTTCAGGCGTGCGACGAATGGACTGCTTGCAAAGCCGGGCATTATTTGGTCAAGGTGTTCCATAGTTTATGAGGCCTGCGGAACCGTGATGTCGTTTTGGGAAAAATTGCTGAATGCTATTGGTAGCACCGCTGGCAATGCCCTGTCGGCGGTGGTCGAGGCCATTCGCACCGTTTTCGAGGGCGATCCAGAAACGCGTCGCAAAGTGGCCTTTTCCGTAGCAATCATTGCGCTTTCGGCCAAGATGGCGAAAGCGGACGGGATCGTGACCGAGAACGAGGTCAACGCGTTTCGCGAGATCTTCGAATTCCCTCCGGATCAAGCCAAGAATGTCGCCCGTCTTTATAATCTGGCGCGGCAGGACGTAGCGGGCTACGAAGCCTATGCCGAGCGCTTGTCGACGCTTTGCGAAACCTGCACCGAGAATTGCCCGGTGCTGGAGGACGTGCTCGACGGGTTGTTCCACATCGCCAAGGCCGACGGTCTTATTCACGAGAAGGAAATGGACTTCCTGCAGCACGTCGCGCAGATCTTCCATATGAGCGAAGAGCGCTTCGAGCAGATCATGGCACGGCATGTGAGCGGCGGCCGGGACCCGTACAAGGTGCTTGGCGTGTCGCGCCAGGACGACTTCCCGACGATTCGCCGCCGTTATCATGGGCTCGTCTATGAGAACCATCCGGATCGCCTCGTATCGCGCGGTGTGCCGGAGGAGTTTCATGCCATTGCCAACGAGCGCATGGCGGCACTGAATGCGGCTTACGCCGAGATCGAGAAAGAACGCCGCGCAGCATGATTGCATTCAAGGCTGATTTCGCTCGCGCCGAGGTACGGCCGTCACCGAATCACGGCGAGCGGCGCGATGGTGTTCGCCCAGACGTTATTCTCTTGCACTATACCGGTATGGGTACGGCCGAAGGCGCCTTGGATTGGCTCTGTCGCCCGGAGAGCCAGGTCTCGAGCCACTATTTCATTTTTGAGGACGGACGGATCGTTCAACTTGTTCCGGAAGAGCGGCGAGCATGGCACGCGGGCAAGAGTTCGTGGCATGGCGATATCGACATCAACTCACGGTCGATCGGCATCGAAATTGCCAATACCGGCCATCCGGGCGGGCTGCCCGAATTCCCCGATGCGCAGATAGAAGCGGTCATCGAACTGTGTCGTGATTGCGGCCAACGCTGGGCAATCGCGCCTGAAAGAGTGCTTGGGCACTCCGATGTTGCCCCTGTGCGCAAGGTCGATCCGGGCGAGAGATTCCCCTGGGCGCGGCTTGCTGCCGCGGGTGTCGGGCACTGGGTTGAGCCGGCTGCAATTACCGGCGGCCGCTTTTTCCAGAAGGGCGATGTGGGGCAGCCGATCGAGGCGCTGCAATCCATGCTCTCGCTCTACGGTTACGGAACTGAAATTACAGGCGAATTCTCCGAGAAACTGAAGGGCGATGTCGAGGCGTTCCAGCGGCATTTCCGCCCCGAGTGCGTCGATGGCATTGCCGATTTTTCCACGATCGATACGCTTCACCGGCTTCTGTCCGGATTGCCCCGATTTTCGTAGGCAAGGCACCGCCGCCGGCAATTTCTATAGCCGGCTATAATCCGTAAAAGACGTAACTCCCTGCTGCGCCACAGCTTTTCCCTATTATTTCCGCATTGCATTGATCTAACGGCGCTCGCTGAACGGCGGTCGCGCCGTCTGTGTTTGTGTGTCGCGCGACCGTAGACGACTAATGGGGACTGTGCATTCCGGCGGCTCTTTTTGCCTCCAGCCGGACGTGACGGCTTGTGCCGCCGGCGGTCCCGCCCCTGGAGACAAAAGACTACATGAGAAATTTGATTGTTGCGGCTGCAGCGTGCGTGGGCGTGCTGCTGGCAGGGTATAATAGTGCCTTTGCGGGCGAGCGAGATGCCGTGCAGCGCACGGTTCCTCTCAAGACTGTCAGCCGTACCACCGGTTTTCCGGCGCCTAACGTTCCCGCCGATATACGCCGCGCCGAAAACGCCTTTGTCCGGCAAAATGGCTATTCCGCTCTCATCGCCAAGTATGCCAAGCAGAATGGCGTTGCAGTCGAGCTGGCGACCGCCGTCATCCAGATCGAAAGCAATTTCAATCCGAAGACGCGGGGCAGCGCTGGTGAAATCGGCCTGATGCAGATCAAGCCCGCGACGGCACGCATGATGGGATATAACGGCCGCGCAAAGGGGCTTTACGATCCCGAGACGAACATCAAGTTCGGCATGAAATATCTCGCCATGGCGCAGAATCTGGGCGGCGGTCCGACCTGCAATACCATCCTCAAATACAATGCCGGTCACGGCGCCACGCGCATGAACCCGGTTTCCAAGCGCTACTGCGGCAAGGTGCTTGCGCTTCTAGATTGACCTTGTTCGATCCTAGATAACAGGTAGGGCGGAATCGCGTTCCATGCTATCGAAAGCCTTCGAATAGCGAGGGTCACAGCATGGCAGCGGATTTCAGGTTCATCGTCGTCGGTCGCGGAATGATGGGGGCCGCCGCTGCCCGCCATCTCGCCAGGCAGACGGATGGCATTGCGGTCATCGGGCCGGATGAGCCGAAAGATCGCGCCAGCCATCAAGGCGTCTTCGGCAGCCATTACGATGAAGGCCGCATCACCCGTACGATCGATCCGAACACGGATTGGGCGCGCCTCGCAAACCGTTCGATCAGCCGCTATGCGGAAATCGAACGGGATAGCGGCATTCAGTTCTTTGCGCCCGTCGGCTGCCTCGTCACCGGTCCGAAGCGAGGCGGGGAGAACGACTATGTCGGCGACGTCGTGAATGCTGCGCAGCGATTGGGCGTTGAGACAGATCTTCTCGATGATGCCGGGCTTAAGGCGAAGTTTCCGTTCTTCTCATTCTTATCGGGAAGCGAAGGGGTCTACGAGCCTCGCGGTGCCGGTCATATCAGCCCGAGGCGGCTGGTGAAGGCGCAGTCCCTGCTTGCTGAAAAAGCAGGCGCGCGGGTGATCAAGCAGACTGCTCTGTCGATCCGTGACGAGGCCGGTCGTGCCGTCGTCACGACCGTGGAGGGCGAGACGTTCAGCGCCGAAAAGGTGCTGCTTGCCACCGGCGGTTTCTCTATTGCGGAGAATCTCTTGCAGAAACCTGTTGAGATGAAGGTTTATGGCCGCACGGTCACTTTCTTCGAGGTGAGCGAGGCGGAAGCCGAGGCCCTGTCCGGTATGCCGTCATTGATTTCCGTGAAGCCGGACGATGTGGACAGCATCTATATGCTGCCGCCGATCCGCTATCCCGACGGCAAATATTACATCAAGATCGGCGGCGATCCCGATGATCTGCAATTTGAGAGCGAAGCGGAGCTGCGTGCCTGGTTTCGTACACCGGGCCGCGACAAGGCACGCGAACATCTGGTGCGGATATTCCACGAGCTCGTTCCCGGTGTGAAGCGACCGCCGTCTTTCACCAATTCCTGCGCAGTCTCCTATTCTCCGTCAAGCTATCCGATGATCGGCTATACGTCTTCCTCGCGTGTCGCGGTCCTGGTTGGCTGCAATGGTACCTCCGCAAAGAGTTCCGATGAGATCGGCCGACTCGGAGCGGAGCTGCTGCTCGCTGGTCGAATCAAGGACGAGGGCTACGCCACAGATTTCTCTGCGCATTTCCGTAACTGACATCCTGCTTGGGCAAAGCCATATATTTAGGTGGCATTTGCGGGCGGTCTCGGTTAATGAGCCAATGCCAGTTGGCCGGGCAGCCGCGCTTCATCAATGCCGAAAGGCGATGAGGTGAGGAAAGTCCGGGCTCCACGGAAACACGGTGCCGGATAACGTCCGGCGAGGGCAACCTCAGGGAAAGTGCCACAGAAAGCAAACCGCCCGATCTCAGGATCGGGTAAGGGTGAAAGGGTGGGGTAAGAGCCCACCGCGTCTCTGGAAACAGCGACGGCACGGAAAACCCCACCGGGAGCAAAACCGAATAGGGATGACGCGGAACGCGAAAGCGCTCCAGCCCGTTTCCGGGCCGGTCATCCGGGTGGGTTGCAAGAGGCGTCGCGCAAGCGCCGTCCCAGATGAATGGCTGCCACGTTCCGGTCTCGGCCGGAGCCATACAGAACCCGGCTTACAGGCCAACTGGCAAATCTGCGCGCCCTTTCAACGGAGGCGCCTTTCGCTCTCTGCAAATTATTTCGAGAGCTTTTAGATGCCCTGGTTTTCCGGGGCTTTCGATTGTTGCGCATGCAAGTTTTCGCCTGTGAAAACAATCCGCTTTGGGACGTCTGTTCAAGGCAATCCTAACCTTTCGTTAAACTTAACGTCTTATGAATATTCAGGCTGTCGTCGCGCCTGATGCGGCTTCATCCCATTGACGCCCATATGGTCCCATGGTATCCCAAAAGAACACTGCAAACGGGCAAATCAGAGCCCAATTATCGCAAAGCCATGATTACTCCCGCTTCGGGAGTGTCGAAGGGGTGTTGGCTCTTTCGGCTTGCGACGCTGTGTCCGATTTTGGCTGTGTCCGCGAGCGCATGAGTGCTTGTGGGTCATGGGGGACGGGTGTTTCGCGTCATGAACCGCTTCCTGTCAAATGCGACCAACCGGATCGATGCCAAAGGGCGGGTTTCCGTGCCTGCGGCGTTTCGTTCCATGCTGGCCGAGCGCAACATCCAGGAGCTTTACTGCTTCCAGGATTTTGTGTTTCCGGCGATCAGCGTCGGCGGTCTCGATCTGCTCGATCGCTTCGAGCGGCAGATTGCGGCGGAGGATCCTTTCTCGCCGGCGGCGAACCAGATGTCGCTCCTGATTCATGGGGGCGGGGTCTTTATGAAGCTCGATGCCGAAGGACGGTTGATGGTCACGGGTTTTATCCGCGATTTCACCGGAATTACGGGCGAGGTGACCTTCGTCGGTCGGGCGGATCATTTTCAATTGTGGCGACCGGAGGCCTTTCTGGCTTTGCAGGCGCAGGCACGAGAGGGGCGCAGGCTGGCGGGCAGGCGCTCGGAATAGAACGGGGAAGCGGAATGGTGGCGAATTCAGGCGGAGGTTCTTCTGATGCCGGTGGTGGACCTGTTCGTCACATTCCGGTTCTTCTCGCCGAGGTGCTCGAAGCGGTGGCGCCTGAGCCCGGTAAGGTCGTCCTTGATGGCACGTTCGGGGCTGGCGGTTATACGTCGGCCATTCTGGCTGGTGGTGCAGATGTCATCGCGCTCGATCGCGATCCTACTGCAATCTCAGCGGGGCAGGCTCTCGTCGCAGCTCATGCCGGCCGGCTGAAGCTCATCCAATCGCAGTTTTCTCAGCTGGCCGAGTATGCGCCCGATGGTGGTCTGGACGGCGTCGTTCTCGATATCGGCGTTTCCTCCATGCAGATCGACGAGGCCGAGCGCGGCTTTTCCTTCAGCAAGAACGGCCCGCTCGACATGCGTATGTCGGCAAGCGGTGTGTCGGCGGCCGATGTCGTCAATCGCGCCAAGCTTGCGGATCTCATTCGCATCTTCGTTTTTCTGGGGGAAGAGAAGCAGGCGCCGCGTATCGCCCATGCGATCGAGAAGCGTCGCGCCGAAGCACCGTTCGTGACCACTCGCGATCTGGCCGGCCTAATCGAGGTTGTGACGCCGCGAAAGGCCAAGGACAAGATCCATCCGGCTACGCGCGTCTTTCAGGCGTTGCGCATTTTCGTCAATGACGAACTTGGCGAGCTTGCTCAGGCGCTGTTTGCTGCCGAACGCGCACTGAAGCCGGGCGGGCGTCTTGTTGTCGTGACTTTCCACTCCCTGGAGGATCGGATCGTCAAGAAATTCTTTGCCGATCGCTCCGGCCGTGCGACTGGATCGCGTCATATGCCTGTTGTGCATGAGCGGCTTGCTACCTTCGAGACGGTCGGCAAGTCGCTGATTTCAGCGAGCGAGGCTGAGGCGGAAGCCAATCCACGCGCGCGTTCCGCCAAGCTGCGAGCGGGGGTTCGCACTTTGGCGCCAGCGGAAGAGGCAGATCTTTCGATCTTCGATCTGCCAAGTCTCGCCAGTCTCGGAAAGCTCGGGGGATAGAATGCTGAAGACCTTTGACATCGTGCTGATTGGTGTCATGACGGCGATGGCCAGCGTGACCTATACGATCAAGCATCGCGCCGAGTTGAAGCTGGAAGAGGTTCGTCGCCTCGAGGCCGATATCAAGCTTGAGAGAGATACGATCGAACTCCTCAAGGCGGACTGGGCTCTAGTCTCGCAGCCGAACCGGCTCGAGCGTTTGGTCAACAATTATAGCAACGAGCTTCAGCTGCAGCCGACCCTGTCGACGGCCATCGTTCAGCCAAGCGAGCTGCCGATGCTGCGTTCACAGGTTCCGCCGCCGGTTGTGGCGGACGCCAAGGATAGCGGCAAGGGCGGCAAGTCGACCGGTTCCAAGGGTGGTGCCGCAGTCGCTTCGAAGGGCGGCGACACGACTGATGCGCAGATCAGGAAAGCGATTGCCGATGTGGCGTCCGCGCCGGCGCCTCGGCCCAAGGCGCCGGTCGTGGCCAAGCGCAAGAAGTCGGATATCGATAACATCGCAACGGGATCGGTGGCGCACTAATGTCTTTCCTTTCTCGCATCATGGTCTTGAAGAGCAAGGCGCATTTCTCCACCGACGGCAACAATCGTCCGAGCGACGGCTTCTTCCATTCGAAATTCGAGGGCGCGCGGAAGCGCAAATCCAACCAAGCCAAGAGCCGTGTCGTGCTGCTGGTTGGCAGCTTCATCGCCATCTATTGCGTCATCGGCGGGCGGCTCGCCCAATTCGCCCTTACACCACCGGATGTCACCTCCAGCATTCTGCCGCCCGACCGCCTGATGGCTTCGCGCCCGGATATCGTAGACCGCAACGGTGCTTTGATGGCGACCGATATTCGCACCGTCTCGCTCTTTGCGGAACCGAACAAGATCATCGATGCCGATGAAGCGGTTGAGGAACTGCGCAAGGTCCTGCCGGATCTCGACGCGAAATCCACCTACAGAAAGCTATCCTCCAAGAATTCGCACTTTGCCTGGCTTCGCCGACAGCTGACTCCGAAGCAGCAGAGCCAGATCCTGGCGCTCGGCATTCCCGGTATCGGCTTCCGTCCCGAGAAGCGTCGCTTCTATCCGGGCGGCACGACCGCGCCGCATATCCTCGGCTACGTCAATATCGACAACCGCGGCGTTGCAGGCATGGAGAAATATATTGACGACCAGGGTCTTGCCGATCTTGCCGCCGCCGGTATGACCAACGATCAGCCGCTGCAGCCGGTCAAGCTCTCCATCGATCTGCGCGTGCAGGGTATCGTTCGCGATGCCGTCGTCAACGCCGTCAAGAATTTCCAGGCGAAGGGCGCGGGTGCCGCGATCCTCGACGTCCACACTGGCGAAGTGCTGGGCATGGCTTCCGCGCCCGATTTCGATCCGAACTATCCAAGCGAAGGGGCGAGCGAGGGATGGCTCAATCGCATGACGAACGGTACGTTCGAAATGGGGTCGACCTTCAAGACCTTTACCATGGCGATGGCGCTCGATTCCGGCAAGATTTCGCTGCGCGACGCCTTCGATGCCTCTGCGCCGATCCGGATCGGAGGCTTTACCATTCACGACTTCCATGGTCAGCGCCGCGTGCTTACCGTTCCGGAAATCTTTCAGTATTCCTCGAACATCGGTACTGCGAAGATCGCCGACCTCGTTGGCATCGATGCGCACAAGGAGTTCCTCACGCGCCTGGGTCTGCTCAACAAGATGGACACCGAGTTGCCGGAAGTGAAGATGCCGACACAGCCTCGCGTCTGGAAGAAGATCAACTCGATCACCATTTCCTTCGGTCACGGCGTCTCGACCACGGCATTGCAGACCGCAGTCGCAGCATCGGCGCTCATCAACGGCGGCAAGCTGATCGAGCCGACCTTCCTGCCGCGCACGCGCGATCAGGCCGATGCAATTGCAAAGATGGTGGTTAAGAAAAGCACGAGCGACGACATTCGCTACCTGCTGGAGTTTAACGGCACCAGAGGTTCCGGCCGCAATGCGCGCGTCCCCGGCTATAATGTCGGCAGCAAGACCGGTACGGCCGACAAGGTCGTCAATGGCCGCTATTCGCACACGCTGAACTTCAACAGCTTCCTTGCTGCATTCCCGATCGACAATCCGCAATACATCGTCATGACCTTCATCGACGAGCCGAAGAGCGGTGAGCGTGGCGGCGGTACCATCTCGGCCTTCACAGCGCTGCCGATCGCGCGTGATATCATCGCCAGAGCGGCACCAATTCTCGGAGTACAGCCCAGCTTCGGAAAAGATAACTCGGCCTTGCTGGCGTCTTATTAAGCGTGAAAGAATACACGGGTCGATTCGCGAGAGGGCGGATGGATTAACAACGAAAAGTATATTCGATGAAGCTGCGGGATATCGCCGGAGATGGATTTCCGGAAGTCAACACACAGATCGGCGGAGCAATCGGCGATCTTGAGATAACCGGGATTTCTGCCGATAGCCGGCAGGTGTCGCCGGGTATGGCCTTCGTTGCGGTTGCCGGTACGAAAGCCAACGGCGCGAGCTTTATTGCAGATGCGATTTCGCGCGGTGCTTCCGTTATTATCACAGGCCCTGGAGTCGTCGCAAACGGTGTGCCTTTGCTCGAGGTTTCCGAGCCACGTCGGTTTTTGGCGATCGCTGCTTCTCATTTCTATGGTCGTCAGCCTCAGGTCATGGTGGCCGTGACCGGCACCGCCGGCAAAACTTCGGTCGCGTCCTTCGCCCGACAGATCTGGGCTTTTGCTGGTCATCCGGCCGCAATGATCGGCACCACGGGTGTCGTATCGCCGACCCGCAACGACTACGGCTCCTTGACCACGCCCGATCCGGCGTCGCTGCACGAACTGCTTGCAGAACTCGCCGACGAAGGCGTGACCCATGCGGCAATGGAAGCATCTAGCCATGGGCTCGATCAGTTCCGGCTCGATGGCGTCAGGCTCGCCGCCGCGGCCTTCACGAATCTCGGCCGCGATCACATGGATTATCATTCTACGGTCGAGGACTACATGGCCGCCAAGATGCGGCTCTTCAATGATCTGCTGCCGAAAGGTTCGCCGGCGGTGATCTTTGCCGACGATGCCTGGTCGGACCAGGCGATTGCCGCTGCGCGCTCTGCCGGTCACGATGTCCGGACCGTGGGACGCAAGGGCGATTTTCTGACGCTGAAGCGTGTCGAGCATTTTCGCCACAAGCAGATCGCCGAGGTTCACGTCGGCGACGAGATCTTCGAGATTCACATTCCGCTCGCTGGCGATTTCCAGGTTGCCAATACGCTCGTCGCTGCCGGCCTTGCGATTTCGACGGGAGTTGCGGTGTCTGTCGCGATGGCAGCGCTCGAAAAGCTAGTCGGCGCATCCGGTCGCCTTGAGCTTGTCGGTCACACCCATGACGGTGCGCTCGCCTATGTTGACTACGCGCACAAACCCGACGCGTTGGAAAACGTACTGAATTCGGTCCGGCCATTTACGACCGGCCGTGTCATTGTGGTCTTCGGCTGTGGGGGCGACCGCGATCGCGGCAAGCGCCCGATCATGGGCGAAATCGCCTGCCGTCTCGCCGATGTGGTTGTTGTGACTGACGACAACCCGCGTTCGGAGGATCCGGCGACGATCCGCTCGGAGATCATGGCAGCAGCTACCTGCGCCACGGAAGTCGGTGACCGTGCGGAAGCAATCCGCAAGGGCGTCGGCATGCTGAAATCCGGCGATACGCTGATCGTTGCGGGCAAGGGGCATGAGGAAGGCCAGACAATCGGCGGCGTGACGTTGCCTTTCTCCGATCACGCCGAACTGCGCAAAGCATTGGAGGAATTGAAGTCTTGAATTGGCTATGGACAACTGAGGAACTGATCGCTGCAATCTCGGGCCGCTTCGTCGGAACGCTGCCCGCCGGCATTACGGGCATTTCCATAGACAGTCGTTCCATCCAGCCCGGCGAGGCTTTTTTCGCCATCAAGGGCGATCGTGTCGACGGTCATGACTATGCCAATGTCGCCATGGCGAACGGTGCCGCCTTTATCGTGATCAGCGAGGCGCGTCTGCCGGCAATGGGCAGCCTGACCGTGCCGAAGGTGGTGGTGGATGACGTCTTGGCCGCGCTGGCGCGATTGGGTGTTGCCGCGCGCCGGCGTACGCAAGGCAAGATCATCGCCGTGACTGGTTCGGTCGGCAAGACGACCACCAAGGAGATGCTGCGCCGGGCGCTGTCGCCTTCAGGCAAGGTGCATGCTTCCGTCGCTTCCTTCAACAATCATTGGGGTGTGCCGCTAACGCTTGCCCGCATGCCTCAGGATACGGATTTCGGCGTTTTCGAAGTCGGCATGAACCATTCGGGAGAGATCAGGCCGCTGGTCAAGATGGTGCAGCCGGACGTCGCCATCATCACGACCATTGCGCCGGCGCATCTCGGCAACTTCAATAGTATCGGCGAGATTGCCGCAGCCAAGGCTGAGATTTTCGAGGGTGTCGTGCCAGGCGGCCATGCCATCCTCAATCACGACAATGACCAGTTCGAGATGCTGGAGCGTGCTGCAACGGCGGCCGGCATCGAGCATATCCATAGCTTCGGTCAGCATGCCAAGGCCGATGTGCGCCTAGCCGAATTCAATGCGTCGGAAGAGAATTCGACCCTATGGCTGACCATCGGTGGCGAGACGCTGGAAGTGGCGATCGGTGCGCCCGGGCGTCACATCGCCGAAAACGCGCTTGCCGTGCTCGGTGCGGTCATGCTGGTCGAGGCGGATCTCGACAAGGCCGTCGCGGCGCTGGCCGATCTGCAGCCGGAAAAGGGCCGTGGGCAGCGTCACAAGCGGGCGATCGGCAACGGCTACTTCACGCTGATCGACGAAAGTTACAATGCCAATCCCGCATCCATGCGCGCGGCCATCGGGCTGCTTGCGACGACCTCGCCGAATTCGGGCGTCGGCGGCCGGACGGGTAGGCGGATCGCCGTTCTCGGCGACATGTTGGAAATGGGGGATTATGCCCAGCAAGTGCATGCGAACCTTGCAGGACCGCTTCTGGCGGCCGGCATCGAGCATGTCTGGCTGGCGGGTCCGGAGATGGCGGCTTTGAGGGATGAGCTGCCGGAAAGTGTTCATGTCGAATATCGTGAGACGACGGAGGAACTCTCGGAATTCGCGCTCAACTCGGTCGCCCTGGGCGACGTGTTGATGGTGAAATCGTCGTTGGGGATGAAGTTTGGAAAGATCGTGGCCGGCTTGCTTGACAAGTTTCCCGCATTTTCCGACACGGGCCCCCACACCCATCAGGGGCTTTAGAAAGGGCTCTTATGCTGATCTGGCTAGCCGAACTGTCGGACCATATTCAATTTTTCAGTACCCATTTCAGATTCCTCAATCTGTTCAGATACATCACGTTTCGCACCGGCGGCTCGCTCTTCACGTCTGCGTTGATCGTTTTCCTGTTCGGACCGCGAATCATCTCATCGCTGCGCGTGCGTCAGGGCAAGGGGCAGCCGATTCGTGCCGATGGTCCGCAGACGCACTTCAAAAAGGCCGGCACACCGACCATGGGCGGCCTGATGATCCTTGCCGGCATCGTCGTGTCGTCGCTGCTATGGGCTGATCTGGCCAATGTCTACGTGGTCGCGACGCTGCTCGTCACCCTCGGCTTCGGCGCGATCGGCTTTTATGACGATTATCTCAAGGTGACGAAGCAGAGCGACAAGGGGTTTTCCGGTCGCGCGCGCCTCGGCATCGAGTTCATCATTGCGGCCATCGCCGTTTACTTCATGATGACCACGGCGCTGTCGTCCGGCCCCGCCGGTTCGACCTTCGGCTCGTCGGTCGCGTTCCCCTTCTTCAAGAGCCTGCTGCTCAATCTTGGCATGTTCTTCGTCTTCTTCGGTGCTTTCGTCATCGTGGCTGCCGGCAATGCCGTCAACCTTACCGACGGTCTCGACGGACTTGCTATCGTGCCGGTCATGATCGCGGCTGCCTCCTTCGGCGTCATCGCCTATCTTGCCGGTAACTTCGTGTTTGCCGACTACCTGGCAATCAATTTCGTGCCGGGCACAGGTGAACTGGCCGTCGTTCTCGGCGCGGTCATTGGGGCGGGCCTTGGCTTTCTCTGGTTCAATGCGCCGCCAGCCGCCATTTTCATGGGCGACACGGGTTCTTTGGCGCTCGGCGGCATGATCGGCTCGGTCGCGGTTGCGACCAAGCATGAGATCGTTATGGCGATTATCGGCGGTCTGTTCGTGCTGGAAGCGCTTTCGGTCATCATTCAGGTCGGTTTCTTCAAACTGACGAAGCGCCGCGTTTTCCTCATGGCTCCGATTCATCACCATTTCGAAAAGAAGGGTTGGACGGAGAGCCAGGTGGTCGTGCGGTTCTGGATTGTCGCGGTCATCCTGGCGATGATCGGTCTCTCCACCCTGAAGCTGCGGTGAGGCGCCGATGATCCCCGTCACCACGCTGAAAGGAAAGAAAGTCGCTCTCTTCGGCCTTGGCGGTTCAGGCTTTGCCACGGCGCATGCGCTCGTTGCAGGCGGTGCCGACGTCATGGCCTGGGATGACAATCCCGACAGCGTGGTCAAGGCGGGTGCCGAGGGAATACCGGTCGTGGATCTCAGGACGATCGACTGGAATGCTCTGTCGGTCTTCGTCCTGTCTCCGGGTGTGCCTTTGACGCATCCGAAGTCGCATTGGACCGTCGATCTTGCACATGCTGCAGGCGTCGAGATCATCGGCGATGTCGAGCTGTTCGTCAGAGAGCGCCGGGCGCATGCGCCGGATTGCCCGTTCATTGCCATCACCGGCACCAACGGCAAATCGACCACGACGGCGCTCATCGCTCATCTACTGCAGTCGAGCGGACGCGATACGCAGCTCGGCGGGAATATCGGCACGGCTATTCTGACGCTCGACCCGCCGAAGGCCGGTCGCTTTTATGTCGTCGAATGCTCGTCCTACCAGATCGATCTCGCACCGACGCTCAACCCGTCGGCGGGTATTTTGCTGAACCTGACGCCCGATCATCTCGATCGGCACGGCACGATGCAGCATTATGCCGATATCAAGGAACGGCTTGTTGCAGGCAGCGGCGTTGCTGTCGTCGGTGTCGACGACAGCCATTCGTCCCTGATTGCCGATCGCATCGAACGGGCAGGTACCAAGGTGGTGCGGATATCGCGCCGCCATGCTCTGGCGGACGGTCTTTATGCCGAGGGGAGCCGCATCCTGCATGCATCCAACGGTGCAGCGAGCGAGATTGCCGACCTGGATGGTATCCAGACTTTGCGGGGCGGCCATAATGCGCAAAATGCAGCGGCTGCGATTGCCGCTTGCCTTGCGGTCGGCGTCACGGCCGATGAGATTCGATCCGGCTTGAAGTCCTTCCCAGGCCTCAAGCATCGCATGCAGCCGGTCGGGCGGCGTGGCCGCGTCGTTTTCGTCAACGACTCCAAGGCTACGAATGCCGATGCGGCAGCACCGGCGCTTTCGAGCTACGAGAACATCTACTGGATTGCCGGCGGCCTGCCGAAAGAGGGTGGCATCACGACCCTTTCGCCGCTCTTTCCGCGCATCACGAAGGCCTATCTGATCGGCGAGGCAGCACCGGCTTTTGCCGCGACGCTCGGTGAGCAGGTGCCTTATGAGATCTCGGGTACGCTGGAGCGCGCCGTTGCTCATGCCGCCGAAGATGCGGCTGGGGATGAGCATGAATCCGCAGCTGTGATGTTATCCCCGGCTTGCGCAAGCTTCGATCAGTATAAGAATTTCGAGGTCAGGGGTGACGCGTTCGTCAGCCATGTGGCAGCGATCGAGGGCGTTACCATGCTGATCGGTTCAGCAACTGGAGGCAAATAATATGGTAAGCCGCGTTGAACGTGGGGCCTTGGCCGAATGGTTCTGGACCATCGACCGCGTATTCCTTGCCCTTTTCATCCTGTTGATCGGTATTGGTTTCATGTTGTCCTTTGCGGCGTCGCCGGCGGTGGCGGAACGCATCGGGCTGGAGCCGTTCCACTTCGTCAAGCGTCACGCCTTGTTTCTCGTTCCGGCGATCGCGGCGATGATCGGCATTTCCTTCATGACGCCCCGTCAAGTACGGCGCACGGCGGTGATCTTGCTGATCGTTTCGCTGGCGATGATGCTTTTCGCGCTGTTCTTCGGTATTGAGGTCAAGGGCTCGCGACGCTGGGTCAACATCGCAGCACTGTCCATTCAGCCGTCGGAGTTCATGAAACCGGCTTTTGTGGTCGTCTGCGCTTGGCTGTTTGCCGAGCACGCACGCCAACCGGAAATTCCCGGAAACCTCTTTGCCATCATTCTCTTCGGCATCGTCGTCGCGCTGCTGGTCGCCCAGCCTGACCTTGGGCAGACGATCCTGACGACGGCCGTCTGGGGCGGCATGTTCTTTATGGCGGGCATGCCCTGGCTCTGGATCATTGTCCTTGGCGGCCTCGGCGCCGGTGGCTTCGTCGCCGCCTACTATGTCTTCGATCACGTGGCGCAACGCGTCAATAAGTTCATGACCGGTGAGGGCGACACATTCCAGGTCGACACCGCCAAGCAGGCGATCGTCCATGGTAACTGGTTCGGCGTCGGCCCGGGCGAGGGCGTCGTCAAGCGCATCATCCCCGACGCCCACACGGACTTCATCTTCTCCGTCGCGGCTGAAGAATTCGGTGTGATCTTCTGCATGGTGCTCGTCTGCATCTTTGCCTTCCTCGTGCTGCGCGGCCTGTCGCATGCCTACAAGGAGAAGAACGACTTCAACCGCTTTGCGGTTGCGGGCCTGGTGCTGCAGATCGGCATTCAGTCGATCATCAACATCGGCGTCAACCTACAGCTTCTGCCCGCCAAGGGCATGACTCTGCCGCTGATTTCCTACGGTGGTTCCTCGATGACGGCGATCTGTGTGACGGCTGGCTTCATTCTGGCACTGACGCGTCATCGCCCGGAAAAACGAGCGCAGGATCGCAGCCAGTTCCGCGTGACGCATGGGCTGCCTGCGGAGTAATCGTCTTGGATTTGCCTTTACCCCCTCTCGTTTTCCCTGTTCATTCTCCGGTCGCTTTTCCAAAGGCGGCGGGCTATGAGGAGCTTTGGTCCGCGCCGATGACGCGGTCGGGGCGACCTCCTATATTAAGGGGATGCCTCGAGTATTGGGCTGTTCGCGGGAGCGAAGATTATGAGTAAAGGCATTGTCCTTCTTGCCGCCGGCGGAACCGGCGGTCACGTATTTCCGGCTGAGGCGCTGGCCTATAAGCTGAAGGAGCGCGGCTATTCCGTGCACCTCGTCACGGACAGCCGTGCTGAACGCTATGCCGGCAAATTCCCGGCCGACGAAATCCATGTCGTGCCGTCGGCAACGATTGGCTCGAAGAGCCCGCTGAAGGTTGCAAGCGCGCTTTGGACGCTGTGGAAGGGTATGCGCGCTGCGCGCAAGCTGATCCAGAAAATCAAGCCCGTCTGCGTCGTCGGCTTTGGCGGCTATCCCACGGTGCCGCCGCTGCTCGCTGCGACACGTTTGGGCGTGCCTTCAATGCTGCATGAACAGAATGCCGTCATGGGCCGCGCCAACAAGATGCTGGCGCCGCGCGTGCGTGCCATCGCAGGCGGCTTCCTTTCGGAAGAGGGACCGTTTGGGGGAAAGACTGTCACGACAGGCAACCCAGTGCGTCCCGCTGTCGTAGAGGCTGCGAAACAGCCCTATGTTCCTTCTGTTCCTGACGATCCGTTCAATCTAGTCGTGTTTGGCGGCAGCCAGGGTGCGCAATATTTCTCGAAGGCGGTTCCGACAGCGATCAGTTTGCTGGAAGAGCCCCTGCGTAAGCGGCTGCGTATCACGCAGCAGGTGCGCCCGGAGGATATGGAGACGGTCAACAGCTGCACCAGGCGGCTGGAGATGGGTGCCGATGTCGCGCCCTTCTTCACGGACATGGCCGAGCGTATCGGTGCTGCACATCTGGTTCTCTGCCGCTCCGGTGCTTCCACGGTTTCCGAACTCGCGGTGATCGGCCGTCCGGCAATCCTGGTGCCCTATCCGCATGCGCTCGATCATGATCAGGCTGCCAATGCAGCCGCACTTGCCGCAACAGGTGGCGTCAAGGTGATCGCACAATCCGAGCTGACGCCGGAGAAGCTCTCCACGATCCTGCGCGGTTCCATGACAATGCCGGAAAAGCTCGCCAAGATGGCGGCAGCAGCCAAGCAGGCCGGCAAGCCTGATGCGGCAAACTTGCTCGCCGACATGGTTGAAGCTATTGCCGGGGGACGTTCAATTCAGCAATTCAAGGGGGCAGGCGTATGAAGCTGCCGAAGGCAATCGGCCTTGTGCATTTTATCGGTATCGGTGGTATCGGGATGAGCGGCATAGCCGAGGTTTTGCATAACCTCGGCCATCGCGTGCAGGGATCCGACCAGTCGGAAAGTGCCAACGTGCAACGGCTGCGCGACAAGGGTATTCCGGTTCATATCGGTCACAAGGCGGAAAACCTCGGCGACGCCGAAGTCGTGGTCGTTTCCACCGCCATCAAGAAGAGCAATCCGGAGCTCGTCGCTGCGCGCGAAAAGCTGCTGCCGGTGGTGCGCCGCGCCGAAATGTTGGCCGAGCTGATGCGCTTCCGCAATGCGATCGCCATTGGCGGCACGCATGGCAAGACGACGACGACGTCGCTCGTGGCGACGCTGCTGGAAGCCGGCGGGCTTGATCCCACCGTCATCAACGGCGGGATCATCAACGCCTATGGCACCAACGCGCGCATGGGCGAGGGCGAGTGGATGGTAGTCGAGGCCGATGAATCCGACGGCACCTTCCTGAAACTGCCTGCCGACGTGGCGGTCGTTACCAATATCGATCCGGAGCATCTGGACCATTACGGCAATTTCGATGCCGTCCGCGCCGCTTTCCGGCAGTTCGTCGAGAACGTGCCGTTCTACGGCTTCGGCGTCATGTGCATCGACCATCCGGAAGTGCAGGCACTCGTCGGGCGTATCGAGGACCGCAAGGTCATCACCTATGGCGAGAACCCGCAGGCAGACGTGCGCTTCATGAACGTGCGCATCGATGGCACGCGATCGCTGTTCGATGTCGAAATCCGCAGGCGCCGCACCGGCAAGGTGATCCATATCAAGGATCTCGTGATGCCGATGCCCGGGCGCCACAATATTTCGAATGCGACGGCAGCCGTTGCTGTTGCCAACCGGCTTGGCATTTCCAGCGACGCGATTGCCAAGGGGCTGGCGTCTTTCGGCGGCGTCAAGCGCCGCTTCACGCTGACCGGCGAATGGAACGGGGTGAAGGTTTTCGACGATTACGGTCATCATCCCGTCGAGATCAAGGCTGTGCTGAAGGCTGCGCGCGAGGCTTGCAAGGGCCGCGTCATCGCCGTGCACCAGCCGCATCGCTATACACGCCTGTCGAGCCTCTTCGAAGAATTCGCCGCGTGCTTCAACGATGCTGACAGCATCTTCCTCGCTCCGGTCTATGCGGCCGGTGAAGATCCCATCGAGGGCGCGGATTCGCAGACGCTGGTTTCGCGTATCAAGGCGGGCGGTCACCGTGACGCGCGTTATCTGCCGTCGCAGGAAGATCTTGCCGCGATGGTTGCAGAGATTGCGCGACCGGGTGATTTTGTGGTTTTGTTGGGGGCTGGCAGCATCACATACTGGGCAGCGTCATTGCCAAAGGAATTGGAAGGCCTATCGGGTAAGTCCGCATGAAACAGGTTAACGGAGAAAAGCTTCTGGCGTCGCTCGGCGACAGCGTCAAGGATATCAGGGGACGGCTCACGCCGGACGCGCCGATGGATCGCGTCACGTGGTTCCGTGCCGGCGGATTGGCGGAACTCATGTTCCAGCCGCACGATACCGACGATCTGATCGCATTTCTGAAGATCTTGCCGGAAGAGGTGCCGCTGACGGTCGTCGGCGTGGGATCGAACATATTGGTGCGCGACGGCGGTATTCCGGGCGTCGTGCTCAGGCTTTCGGCCAAGGGCTTCGGCGCGGTCGAGCTTGCGGGCGAAAACCGCATTCTGGCCGGCGCCATCTGCCCGGACAAGCATGTCGCGGCGATGGCCATGGATAACAGCATCGGCGGTTTCCATTTCTTCTACGGCATTCCCGGCAGCATCGGCGGTGCTGCACGCATGAACGCGGGTGCCAATGGCGCAGAGACCCGCGAGCGCGTTGTCGAAGTGCATGCGGTCGACCGCAAGGGCGACAAACATGTGCTTACCAATGCCGAGATGGGCTATAGCTATCGGCATTCGGATGCTTCCGAAGAGCTGATCTTCACGCATGTTCTGTTTGAAGGCTATCCGGAAGATCGCGCCAAGATTCGCGCCGAAATGGACGCCGTACGTGCACACCGCGAAACCGTCCAGCCGATCCGCGAGAAGACCGGCGGCTCGACCTTCAAGAACCCCGAGGGTCTTTCCGCCTGGAAGCTGATCGACGAAGCCGGTTGCCGCGGACTTGTCATCGGCGGTGCGCAGATGTCGTCGTTGCACTGCAACTTCATGATTAACATGGAGCAGGCGACGGGCTACGATTTGGAGTATCTCGGCGAGCAGGTACGTCGTCAGGTTTTCGAGAATTCCGGCGTCAAGCTGGAATGGGAAATCAAGCGCCTCGGTCATTTTATGCCCGGCCGCGAAGTGCGTCCGTTCCAGGGTGTCACGACCGAGTAGATAGGCGCTGCGACTGACGCAGACTTCATAAAGCGAATCAAGAAAAGGCCGGGTTTTCACCCGGCCTTTTCAATTGGTTGCATCGAAATTCTCAGATCTCGTTATTGCCAGAAAGCAGGATGCCGATCAGCGAGAGAAGGGCCGCTGCTGCCAGGTAGTAACCGACATAGACGAGGCCATAGGTCGTCGCGAGCCAAGTGGCGATGTAAGGCGCCAGCGAGGCGCCGACGATGCCGCCGAGATTGAAGGTCATCGAAGCGCCGGTATAGCGCACGGTGGTCGGGAAGGGGGCTGCGAGTGCAGCGCCGATCGGACCATAGGTGAAGCCCATCAATGCCAGGCCGATGATCGAGCAGGCGAAAGCGCCAGCAAGGCCGGCGGTCAGCAGCGACGAATAGAATAGACCGAAGATCAGGATGCCGATCGTCGTCAGGATCAGGACCAGCCGGCGCGAATAGCGATCCGACAACAGACCCGAAATAGGGATCATCAGGCCGAAGAACACGACGCCTACGAGCTGAACGACGAGGAACTGCCCCTGCGTGTAACCAAGGCCCGCCGGCAATGGGCCGGTGCCAGGAGCGCGGGTTCCCCAGCTCAGCGTGAAGGCCGTCATCAGATAGAACAGCACGAAGGTCGCGACGGCGATGATCGTGCCGAGGATGAGGCTGCGGAAGTGTGAGCGGAAGATGACCGCGATCGGAACGGAAACCCGTTCTTCCTTTTCGATGGCACGCTGGAATTCCGGAGTTTCCGTGATCTTCAGGCGGACATAGAGGCCGACAGCGACGAGCACGATGCTGATCAGGAAGGGAACGCGCCAGCCAAAGTTGAGGAAGTCCGCGTCGGTCATGCTTTCGCGCAGGATCAGGAAGAGACCTGCCGACAGGATAAAGCCGATCGGCGCACCGAGCTGCGGGAACATGGCGTACCAGCTGCGCTTGCCTTCCGGAGCATTTTCCGTGGCGAGCAGCACGGCGCCGCCCCATTCGCCGCCCAGGCCCAGGCCCTGGCCGAGACGGCACAGCGCGAGCAGGATCGGGGCGAGAACGCCGATGGATGCGAAGGTCGGCAGCAGGCCGATCACGACGGTCGACAGGCCCATGGTCATGAGAGCGGCGACCAGGGTTGCCTTGCGGCCGATCCGGTCACCGAAATGGCCGAAGATCATCGCGCCGATCGGGCGTGCGAAAAAGGCGATGGAGAAGGTTGCGAAGGACTGCAGCGTTGCAGATGTCGGGTCGCTTGCAGGGAAGAACAGCTTCGGGAAGACGATAACCGCCGCCGTCGCATAAACGTAGAAATCGAAAAATTCGATCGTTGTGCCGATGAGGCTCGCGATCAGAACACGTGCCGGGGAATTGGCAACGTTGTTGTTCGACGACGAGGGGGTCGGCGATAAAGGAGATATCGCGTCAGTCATGATCCCACCAAATTTGGACGATGCTAAGGGCTGCTTAGCGGACAAATCGTGTCCTAGCGTAATTTTTGTTCGACGCAAACGCCAACTACGCAAGAAATCAATGGTTGTATGCTATTATTTAGCCGTAATTGTTGATTCGCGAGCAATTGAGCGATTGTCTGCCACGGCGTAAGCGTGTTTCCGACGAGTCCTCCCGGAATCTTTTTATAGACGGCTGATTTTCGTTGCGATTGGGGGCAAAGGGGAAGTCTTCATGCAGAAAAAGCTTATAGCTGAGTTTCTTGGAACATTCTGGCTCGTATTTGGCGGCTGCGGCAGTGCAATTTTCGCCGCGGCATTTCCGAGCCTCGGTATCGGTTTTCTTGGTGTCGCTTTTGCGTTCGGTCTGACCGTGCTGACCATGGCTTTTGCGGTCGGCGGCATATCCGGGGGGCATTTCAATCCAGCCGTGTCGGTTGGCCTGACTGTGGCTGGCCGCTTTCCGGGCGGACAGCTCATTCCCTACATCATCGCGCAGGTTATCGGTGCCATCGCCGCAGCGGCCGTGCTCTATCTGATCGCCAGCGGTAAGGCAGATTTCCAGCTCGGCGGTTTTGCTGCCAATGGCTATGGCGAGCACTCACCCGGCGGCTACTCCATGGTCTCGGCCCTGGTGGCCGAAATAGTGCTGACCTTGTTCTTCCTCGTCGTGATTCTCGGATCGACGAGCGGCAAGGTGCCTGCCGGCTTTGCGCCGATCGCGATCGGCTTGGGCTTGACGTTGATCCACTTGATTTCGATCCCGATCACCAACACGTCGGTCAATCCTGCCCGTTCGACAGGGCAGGCCCTATTCGTCGGTGGTTGGGCGTTGCAGCAGCTTTGGCTGTTCTGGGTCGCCCCGATCGTGGGCGGAGCGCTGGGCGGATTCGTCTGGAAGCTGGTCGACGACAGCGAATAAAATCAGCCTGCGTTTTTAAGGGGTTCTGGCCCGTATCGGAGAATCCGGTACGGGTCTCTTTGTTTAAAAAAACTAAATGTAGCGATTTCAAAAGTAGCAACTCTCTGAATCTAATGGCAGAATTCTTTGTATCCATTTGATTCGAATGGTTCGAGCGTTGGCGGAGCGGCCGAAAGTTAACGAAAGTAAACGCTTCATTAACCTTAATGTCGTTCTAATCGACCTATTGAAAGAGGGGCGAGAATCGCTGTTAGGCGAGGCCTCGCAAAAGCAGAGCAGAGACCGAGAGGTCGGGGGTATTAATGGGTGCCAAGCATGTGGCTGTCCTTATGGGCGGATTTTCCTCGGAAAGGCCCGTCAGCCTTTCCTCGGGAAAGGCATGCGCTGACGCTCTCGAAGCAGAAGGCTTCCGGATTACCCGCGTCGATGTCGATCACGATGTCGCCAGCTGCCTGACTGAGTTGAAGCCGGATGTCGTCTTCAATGCGCTGCATGGTCCGTTCGGCGAGGACGGCACCATTCAAGGTATCCTCGAATATCTGCAGATTCCCTATACCCATTCCGGCGTGCTTGCTTCTGCCCTTGCGATGGATAAAGCGCGAGCGAAGACGGTTGCGGCTGCCGCAGGTATTCCGGTCGCAACCTCGCTCGTCATGGATCGCTTCGGCATCGTCGGCGAGCATCCAATGAAGCCGCCTTATGTCGTCAAGCCGGTGCGCGAGGGGTCGAGCTTCGGTGTCGTCATCGTCAAGGAAGACCAGGCGCACCCGCCGCAGATCGTTACGTCCTCGGAGTGGCGCTATGGCGATGAGGTTCTGGTTGAGTGTTACATCCACGGTCGCGAACTGACCTGCGGGGTCATGGGTGGCAAGGTTCTTGGGGTTACCGAGATCGTGCCGCTCGGCCACAGCTTCTACGACTATGACGCCAAGTATGCCAAAGGTGGATCAAAACACGTCCTTCCGGCGGAAATTTCACCGAATCTTTACCAAAAGATACAAACATTATCGTTAAGGGCGCATGAAGCTATCGGCTGCCGCGGCGTCAGTCGATCTGACTTCCGCTTCGATGATCGCTTTTCCGAAGAAGGTGAGCTTGTCTGGCTGGAGGTTAATACTCAGCCCGGTATGACCCCTACCTCGCTGGTGCCCGAAATGGCCGCTCATGCCGGCTACTCGTTTGGTGAATTTCTCCGGTGGATGGTGGAGGACGCGTCTTGTTTGCGTTGACGGTCAAAAATATGAGGCGGTCCCGTCATCGCGTCCCGCTCGCTATTGACGATGTGGAGGACGCGTTCGTGTTGCCGCGCCCTCTGCGTCGCGCAGTGCGCTTCCTGGTGAGCCTCGGCTCCGGTCGCATCAACATCCCTGCGCATACCGGCACGGTCGCGACGTTCATGCTCTTTGGTGCGACCGCTCTCTATGGCATGTCGGTCGGCGGTCACAGCCAGGCAGTCGCTGAGGCGACGACGTCAGCTGTCGGGTTTGCAATCGAAGACGTCAAAGTCTCCGGCAACGATGAGACTTCCGAAATCGAGATCCTGCAGTTGCTTGGCCTTGATGGGACGACTTCGCTTGTCGCGCTCAATGCGGATGCCGCTCGCCAGAAGATCGCCAATCTGCCCTGGGTTCAGAATGTCGAGGTTCGCAAGGTCTATCCGAAGACCGTCGAAGTGAAGCTGAAGGAACGCAAGGCCTACGCCATCTGGCAGCACGGCGCCGAGCTCTCGCTGATCCAGAAGGATGGCAGCGTGATTGCGCCGCTGCGCGACAACAAGTTTGCGAAGCTGCCGCTGTTCGTTGGTCGCGACGCCGAGACGGCAGCCGCCTCCATCGATGATGCATTCGCCAAGTGGCCGGATGTCCGCAATCACGTGAAGGCATTCGTTCGCGTCGCCGGTCGCCGCTGGGATCTCTATCTTGACAACGGTGTGATCGTCCGGTTGCCGGAAGACAATATCGATGGCGCGCTGGCACGTCTTACCAATCTAGACAAGGATCAGAATCTCCTGCAGCGCGATATCGCCGCGGTGGATCTTCGTCTTGCGGATCGCACAGCAATAGAATTGACCCCGGACGCAACGCTTCGCCGCCAGGCCGCGGTGGATGCAAGAAACAAGGCTTTGAAGAAAGCAGGGCAGGATACATGAGCTTATTCGGTTCGTCTCATTTCGGCCTGCCGCGGTTGAAGCCGCTGTCCTCCAAGCGGTCGCACATCGTGTCGGTTCTGGATATCGGCTCGACGAAGGTCGTCTGCATGATCGGCAGGCTGACGCCGCGCGAGGAGAGCCAGGTTCTCCCGAACCGCACGCATAACATCGAAATTATCGGTATCGGCCATCAGCGCTCTCGCGGTATCAAGACCGGCGTGATCGCCGACCTCGACGCACTGGAAGGGGTCGTCCGGCTTTCCGTCGATGCGGCCGAGCGCATGGCCGGCCTCACCGTGGACAGCCTGATCGTCAACGTCTCCGCCGGAAGGCTGGGCAGCGACATCTATACCGCGACCATCGATCTCGGCGGGCAGGAAGTCGAATCCAACGACCTCAAGAAGGTGCTGGCCGCCGCTTGCCAGCAGTCGGTCCGTCAAGAACGTGCTGTGCTGCACTCGCTGGCGACAGGCTATTCGCTCGATGGCGAGCGCGGTATCCGCGATCCGCTGGCGATGTTCGGCGATGCGCTTGGTGTCGACATGCATGTGGTGACGGCTGAGCGCGCTGCGCTTCGCAATCTCGAACTTTGCATCAATCGCGCTCATCTTTCGGTCGAAGGCATGGTGGCAACGCCTTATGCCAGCGGTCTCGCCGCTCTCGTCGATGACGAAGTCGAACTCGGCTGCGCAGCGATCGACATGGGTGGCGGTACGACGACGATCTCGGTCTTTGCCGAAGGCAAGCTGGTGCACACCGATGCTGTCAGCCTTGGTGGCCATCACGTCACCACCGACCTTGCACGCGGCCTTTCCACCCGCATCGAGGATGCGGAACGTCTAAAGGTCGTTCATGCTTCTGCGCTCGCAAATTCTTCGGAAGAGCGCGAACTGATTTCCATCCCGCCGATCGGCGAAGACGAGCGTGACCAGCCGACACAGGTGCCGAAGGCACTGGTGTCGCGCATCGTCAAGGCTCGTATCGAGGAGACCCTCGAACTCATTCGCGATCGCATCCAGCGTTCGGGCTTCAGCCCGATCGTCGGCAAGCGCGTCGTCCTGACGGGCGGTGCCAGCCAGCTGACCGGCCTGCCTGACGTGGCGCGCCGGGTTCTTGCCCGAAACGTCCGCATCGGTCGCCCGATGGGTGTATCCGGCTTGCCGACGGCGGCCAAGGGGCCGGCCTTCTCGACCGCGGTTGGTCTGATGATCTATCCGCAGGTCGCGGACATGGAGACACATGCGCCGAGTAGCGGCCTGCTCTCGTCGCTTGGAGGTAACAACAGCCGGATCGGTCGTGTCGGCCAGTGGCTGAAAGAGAGTTTTTGAGTGCCTGACCCCGGAAAAATCTTCCGGGGTAAGCGTCAGGCAAGTGAAATCAGTGAATTGGCCGGCGTGGCGATGCGGCCATAAAGAGAAGGAACGGGTACAATGACTATCAAGCTGCATAAGCCAGATATCACCGAGCTTAAGCCGCGTATCACCGTGTTCGGTGTTGGTGGCGGTGGCGGCAATGCCGTCAACAACATGATCACGGCAGGCTTGCAGGGCGTCGATTTCGTCGTCGCCAACACCGATGCACAGGCACTGACCATGACAAAGGCGGAGCGGATCATCCAGCTCGGCGTCAACGTCACGGAAGGTCTCGGCGCCGGTTCGCAGCCGGAAGTCGGCCGTGCAGCTGCCGAAGAGTGCATCGACGAAATCATCGACCATCTCAATGGCACGCATATGTGCTTCGTCACCGCCGGCATGGGCGGCGGCACGGGTACGGGTGCTGCTCCGGTCGTCGCGCAGGCCGCTCGCAACAAGGGCATCCTGACCGTCGGCGTCGTCACCAAGCCGTTCCACTTCGAAGGCGGCCGCCGCATGCGTCTCGCCGAGCAGGGCATCCAGGAACTGCAAAAGTCGGTCGACACGCTGATCGTCATTCCGAACCAGAACCTCTTCCGTATCGCCAACGACAAGACGACTTTCGCCGACGCGTTCTCGATGGCCGACCAGGTTCTCTACTCGGGCGTTGCCTGCATCACCGACCTGATGGTGAAGGAAGGTCTTATCAACCTCGACTTCGCCGACGTTCGCTCGGTCATGCGCGAAATGGGCCGCGCAATGATGGGTACCGGTGAGGCTTCCGGCCAGGGCCGTGCAATGCAGGCTGCTGAGGCCGCTATTGCCAATCCGCTGCTCGATGAAACCTCGATGAAGGGTGCGCAGGGCCTGCTGATCTCGATCACCGGCGGCCGTGACCTCACCCTGTTCGAAGTCGACGAAGCTGCGACGCGTATTCGTGAAGAAGTCGATCCGGACGCCAACATCATCCTCGGCGCTACTTTCGACGAATCGCTCGAAGGCATCATCCGCGTCTCCGTCGTCGCAACCGGCATCGACCGTGCGATGAACGAAGCAGCCGACCGCGGTATGGAATTCCGCCCGGTCGCGAAGCCGGCTATCCGTCCGTCCGCGGCCGCCGCTCCGGTAGCGGCCGCAGCTCAGCCTGTCCATGTCGCGCAGGCCCATACCGCACAGGCTGCAGCTCCGGCTCCTCGCACTGTCGATCCGGTCGCCCAGACCATTCGTGCAGCAGAAGCCGATCTGGAACGTGAACTCGAAATCCAGATGGCCCGTCAGGCTCATGTACAGCAGCAGCCTGTAGCGCAGGAAGAAAGCTTCCGTCCGCAGAGCCGCATCTTCGCGGCAGCGCCGGAAGCTCAGCCGATCCGTCAGGCCCCGGTTCAGCCTCAGCCGGCTCCGGTCATGCATCAGCAACCGATCATCCGTCAGGCTCCCGAGCAGGTTCGTATGCCGAAGGTGGAAGACTTCCCGCCGGTGGTTAAGGCAGAGATGGAACATCGCGCACAGCCGGCTGCTCCGCAGGCCGCTGAAGAGCGTGGCCCGATGGGCCTGCTGAAGCGCATCACCAACTCGCTCGGACGTCGCGAAGAAGACCCGGCTTTCGACGACATGATGGCTCCGACCCAGGCTGCGGCTCCGCAGCAGCGCCGCGCGCCGTCGCCGGAAGCAAGCCTCTACGCTCCGCGTCGCGGCAACCTCGACGACCAGGGCCGTCAGGTTCCGCAGGCCCGCATGGCGAGCCATGAAGACGATCAGCTCGAAATTCCGGCCTTCCTGCGCCGCCAGTCGAACTGACCTAGTATCGGGCAACTTTTTAATAGGTTGCTAACCATCCTGATGAAATCCGGGGCTGAAAAGCTCCGGATTTCCTTATTTTAGACTTGTTGTCATATCTGGAATTACCCAACAAATTCAATCATCTGCTTTCGTAACAATGCGAAAGAAACAGTGATTTGGAATGCGGTGCCTCGGCGCGTATGTAGATAGCAAGCAAGGTTGCGGAATCACATTCGGCAATGAACGTATGTGGCATGCGCGGCATAGTTAACAGACTGGACCGGCGATAAGGGTAAGTGTTCGAAGATGACCGCCCGGCATGGATCAGACAGACGAAGGCAGAATTATATGGCGATCGGATTGCTGGGTTTTCAGACCACTATTGCAAACCCTGTGACACTTTCGGGTATCGGCGTTCATTCCGGCGCCAATGTGTCTATTACTCTATATCCGGCCGAGGCCGGCACCGGCGTGGTTTTCCAGCGCATTCACGGCAATGGCGAAGTGACCGAGCTGCGCGCCGTTTCCTCGCAGGTTGGCAACACTGATCTTTGCACCGTTCTCGGCTTCTCGCCGGCACGCTCCATCGCGACCGTGGAGCACGTGATGGCTGCGATCTATGCAATTGGCCTCGATAACGTCGTGATCGAAGTAACGGGCGCCGAGATGCCGATCATGGACGGCAGTTCCTATCCTTTCATCGAAGCGATCGAGCAGGTCGGTATCGTGTCGCTCGGCGTCAAGCGCCGCTACATCCGCGTGACCAAGCCGGTTCGCATCGAATCCGGCGGTTCCTGGTCGGAGTTCCGCCCCTATGACGGCACACGGTTCGAAGTCGAGATCGATTTTGCCTGCCCGCTGATCGGCCGCCAGAAGTGGGAAGGCGATCTGACTGCCGAGACCTTCAAGACCGAATTGTCGCGCGCGCGTACCTTCGGTTTCATGCGCGACGTCGAGCCGCTCTGGGCTTCCGGCCATGCATTGGGTTCATCGCTCGAAAATTCCGTCGTCATCTCGGACGACAACACGGTTATCAACGTTGAGGGCCTGCGTTATCCCGAGGACGAGTTCGTTCGTCACAAGACGCTGGATGCAGTTGGCGATCTCGCGCTCGCAGGCGCGCAGTTCATCGGCCATTATCGTTCCTATCGGGGTGGTCATCGCATGAATGCAAACGCCCTGAAGGCACTGCTGAGCGATCCGAAAGCTTATGATGTCGTCGAAGCACCGGCGCAGCGTCAGCGCGCTCATGGCCGCGAATTCGTCCCGGTGAACGCTCCGGAATTCGCGCCCTGGTCGGCGTGAACTTTCGGAATCGAAGCAAGATGAGAGTGCCGCTCCGATGAGGGGCGGCTCTTTTTTTGACCGGCGATTCGCAGCTTTGCCTGCGGTTGTTGCAAGACGTGAAAATCCGGCAGCCCGCAAAGAATTCCCTGTCAAAACAGTGATTAAGCCTGCTGAAATCCGGTCTTTGCCACAAAAATGCGTTAATGCATCATCAATGCGTTGCCCTGATGGTGTTTTTGCGGCTAGAAACGCCAGCGAGAGAACGCCGTCTTCGCAACGACGGCTAGTGGGACAGTGATCCGATGAGTTTTGCAAGGTCTGAAAGCATGAATGTCGCAGCGCGGGTTTTGCTCGTATCGCTCCTTCTGGCCGGTACCAGTGCTGTGGTGACGGGTTGTAATACGAAGAAGGATATCGACATCACCAAGCTCGGTGTCGATACGGATCCGCCGGAATTGCTCTACAACCAGGGCCTTGCCAACATCAAAGCCGGCAACATGACCGAAGCCGGCAAGAAGTTCGACGCCATCAACCAGCAGCAGCCCTTCTCAGAATGGGCGCGCAAGGCCATGGTGATGAGCACCTTCGTCAAGTACCGCACGGGTCGCTACGACGATGCCGTGCAGACGGGCAACAGTTATCTGAAGCAGTATCCGGGCTCAGAAGACGCAGACTACGTCCAGTATCTGGTCGGCTCTTCCTATGCGAAGCAGATCGTCGACGTCACGCAGGATCAGCGCGCCGCGCAGCAGACGATCGAGGCGATGACCAAGCTCGTCAACAACTATCCGAAGTCGCAATATGTCAGCGACGCGCAGGAAAAGATCCGTTTCGCCAAGGATCAGCTGGCCGGCAAGGAAATGCAGGTTGGGCGTTATTATCTTGAGCGCAAGGACTATCTTGCCGCCATCTCCCGCTTCCGCATCGTCGTGGAACAGTATCCGACGACCAACCAGATCGAAGAAGCTCTGGCACGTCTCGTCGAGGCCTACTACGCGATGGGCATCGTGCCGGAAGCGCAGACGGCAGCCGCTGTTCTCGGCCACAACTATCCGGACAGCCGCTGGTACAAGGATTCTTATCAGTTGCTGAAAAAAGGCGGCGTGGATCCGAGCGAAAACTCCGGCTCGTGGATTTCCAGAGCAGGCAAGAAACTTCTTCTTGGGACGTGAGATTGAGCGCAGATGCTGATCCAGCTTTCGATCCGCGATATCGTTCTGATCGAGCGGCTGGATCTTGCCTTCGAGTCCGGGCTTTCGGTGCTGACCGGTGAGACGGGCGCAGGCAAATCCATCCTGCTTGACAGTTTGTCGTTGGCCCTCGGCGGGCGCGGCGATGGAGGGCTCGTGCGTCATGGGGAAGATCGCGGCCAGGTGACTGCGGTCTTCGATGTCGGCACGCAACATCCTGCCCGCAAGCTTCTGCGCGAAAACGGCATCGATGACGACGGCGATCTGATTTTCCGCCGCGTCCAGTCGGCTGACGGCCGCACCAAGGCATTCATCAACGATCAGGCGCTCAGCGTTCAGCTCATGCGCCAGATCGGGCAGCACCTCGTCGAAATTCATGGACAGCACGACGACCGGGCTCTGGTCGACACGGATGCGCATCGCATGTTGCTCGATGCGTTCGCCGGTCTTGCTGAAGAGGCTCAAGGGGCGGGGAGACTTTACAAGGTCTGGCGCGACAACGAGCGCGCTCTGAAGAAGCACAGGGAGCAGGTGGAGAAGGCGGCACGCGAGGCGGATTACCTTCGTGCATCCGTCGAAGAATTGCAGAAACTCTCACCGCAAGACGGCGAAGAAGACGAGCTTGCGGAAAAGCGCTCGCGAATGATGAAGGCTGAGCGTATTGCCGGCGATATCGCCGAAGCGTCGGAATTCCTGAACGGCAATGCCTCGCCCGTGCCACATATTGCGTCGCTGGTTCGACGCCTTGAGCGCAAGAGCCATGAAGCGCCCGGCTTGCTGGAAGACACCGTGGCGCTGCTCGATGCTGCCCTCGACCAGCTTTCCAATGCGCAGATGGAAGTCGAAGCCGCATTGCGCAAGACAGAATACGATCCCCGCGAATTGGAGCGGGTCGAGGAGCGTCTGTTTGCACTACGCGGCGCTTCCCGCAAATATTCGGTGCCGGTCAGCGAGCTGCCGGCTCTCGCAGAGCGCATGGTCTCGGATCTAGCCGATGTCGACGCCGGCGAGGAAAGGCTTGCAAAGCTCGACGCCGAGCTTGTAGCCGCCAAGGCGGAATATGATGTTGCAGCGCGCAGCCTTTCGGAGAAGCGCCGCCACGCGGGCGAGGCGCTTGCTAGCGCCGTCATGGCGGAATTGCCGGCATTGAAGCTCGAGCGGGCACGCTTCATGGTGGAGATCACGACCGATCCGGAAGCGGGCACCGCAGACGGTATCGACGTCGTTGAATTCCACGTTCAGACGAATCCGGGCACGCGCCCAGGTCCGATCACCAAGGTTGCCTCCGGTGGCGAACTCTCGCGCTTCCTGCTTGCATTGAAGGTAGCGCTTGCCGATCGCGGCTCGGCGCCAACTCTCGTCTTCGACGAAATCGACACCGGCGTCGGCGGCGCCGTTGCGGATGCTATCGGCCAGCGGCTGAAGCGCCTGTCCGATCGCGTGCAGGTGCTTTCCGTCACCCACGCACCGCAGGTCGCCGCGCGTGCCGCGACGCATCTGCTGATCTCCAAGGGGCCTGTCGCGGACGGCTCAGAAAAGATTTCGACGCGTGTTGCGACGATGGAACCAAAGGACCGCACCGAGGAAATCGCCCGCATGCTCGCAGGTGCTTCGGTAACGGAAGAGGCGAGGGCCGCCGCCAAGCGCTTGCTTTCTGGTAACGGTTGATCTCCAAGCAGGTTTTCCAATCTGAATTTTCCCGTTGTATTTGCGCGCTGCGAACGGAAAACCGCTTCGCACTTTTTCTCGAAGTGCTCTAAAACATCTTCGAAATCGGGGAGTGTAGATTCATGAGCACCGAACAGAAGCCCGTCGAGAATTTGACCGAAGAGGAAGCGGCTGCGGCGCTGGCCTATCTGGCCGCCGAGATCGCGCGCAACGATGCGCTCTATCATGGCAAGGACGCGCCGGAGATTTCGGACGCCGACTATGATGCGCTGAAGCGGCGCAACGATGCCATCGAGGCGCGTTTCCCGGTCTTGATTCGTGCCGACAGCCCGTCGCGCCGGGTTGGTGCGGCACCGTCGGAGACCTTCGCACCCGTTGTGCATGCAAGGCCAATGCTGTCGCTCGACAACACGTTTTCGCAGGAGGATGTCGAGGATTTCGTTGCCAGCGTCTATCGCTTCCTCGGCCGCCTGCCGGACAACTCCATCGCCTTTACAGCTGAGCCGAAGATTGATGGCCTCTCCATGTCAATCCGCTACGAGAACGGCCGCATGGTGAGCGCGGCAACACGCGGCGACGGCACGACCGGGGAAAATGTTACCGCGAATATCAGAACCATCATTGAAATCCCCCAGACGCTGCCCGCAGACGCGCCTGCTATCGTCGAGGTGCGCGGCGAGGTCTATATGGCAAAGAGCGACTTTCTCGCGCTCAATGCGCAGATGGAGGCAGAGGGCAAGCAGACCTATGTCAACCCGCGCAACACGGCGGCAGGGTCCTTGCGCCAGCTCGATGCGAAGGTGACGGCCAGCCGCAAGCTGAAATTCTTCGCCTATGCTTGGGGCGAGATGTCGGACATGCCGGCCGATACGCAATATGGCATGGTGCAGGTCTTCAAATCCTGGGGCTTCCCGGTCAATCCACTCATGGCGCGATTGAATTCCGTAGCCGATATTCTCGGCCACTACGAGCAGATCGGTCTTCAGCGGCCGGACCTCGACTACGATATCGACGGTGTTGTCTACAAGGTGGACAGCCTGGAACTGCAGGCGCGCCTCGGCTTCCGTTCGCGCTCACCGCGCTGGGCGACGGCGCATAAGTTCCCGGCGGAACAGGCATTTACGCGGCTTGTGGGTATCGATATCCAGGTCGGCCGCACGGGCGCGCTGACACCGGTTGCGCGCCTAGAGCCGATTACCGTTGGCGGCGTGGTCGTGACCAATGCGACGTTGCACAATGCCGACTACATCAAGGGCATCGGCAACAAGGGCGAGCCGATCCGCGATGGCCGCGATATTCGTGTCGGCGACATGGTCATCGTTCAACGGGCAGGCGACGTCATTCCACAGATCGTCGATGTCGTGATGGAGAAACGCGAGCCGTCGAGCGTGTCCTACGAGTTTCCGAAGGTTTGCCCGGTCTGCGGCAGCCATGCAGTGCGGGATATCAATGAAAAGACCGGCAAGGTGGATGCTGTCACGCGCTGCACCGGCGGCTTCATCTGTCGTGCGCAGGCGACCGAGCATCTCAAGCACTTCGTTTCGCGCAATGCCTACGATATCGAAGGCCTCGGTTCGAAGCAGATCGACTTCTTCTTCGAGAGCGAGGATCCGGCGCTGCAGATCAGGACCGCGCCCGATATCTTCACTCTCGAGAAGCGTCAGCAGGCTTCGCTTGCGAAGCTGGAAAATATCGACGGTTTCGGCAAAGTCAGCGTCGGCAAGCTTTACGCGGCCATCAATGAGCGGCGCCAGATTGCCTTACATCGCTTCATTTTCGCGCTCGGTATCCGCCATGTCGGCGAGACCACGGCCAAGTTGCTGGCGCGCTCATACGGCACCTACGCTGCTTTCGAAGCCGGCATGAAGGAAGCGGCTCCGCTTTCAGGCGATGCATGGAACGACCTCAACAATATCGAGGGCATTGGTGAGGTGGTGGCGTGCGCCATCGTCGAATTCTACAAGGAGCCGCGCAATACCGAGGTGATTGCAAAGCTTCTGGAGCAGGTGCAGCCGCAGGAAGCCGAACAGCCGGTGACTTCGGGCAGTCCCGTGACCGGCAAGACGGTGGTTTTCACCGGCTCGCTGGAGAAGTTCACGCGCGACGAGGCCAAGGCCAAGGCGGAGAGCCTCGGCGCAAAGGTTTCCGGCTCCGTGTCAAAGAAGACCGACATCGTCGTGGCCGGCCCGGGGGCCGGCTCGAAGCTCGACAAGGCTCGGGAATTCAACGTCCAGGTTTTGACCGAGGACGAGTGGCTGGATCTGATCGGCGGATAGGCGGTAGGGCGGCGTGATCATATCCTGCCGCCCTTGATCGATCAGAATCTCAACCGTGCCATTGTGAGCGCATCGACATACTCGCCGTTGCGGAACGCAAAGGCACGCAGCCGCCCTTCTGTTTCGAAGCCGAACTTTTCATAGAGGCCGATCGCCGGGAGGTTGTCCGCATAGACGGTCAATTCCAGGCGCTTGATCGCCAGCCAGTTGTCGGCGGTGTCAATCAGCGCGCTCAGAAGCGCTGAACCGATGCCGCTGCCCGTGAAATCGTCGTGCACGCCCATACCGATCTGGCCGATGTGAATGCGGCGGCCGGAGAGCCGTGTCAGGCCCGCGCTGCCGACGACTTGTCCATCGACTTCAGCGACGATGCCGGTCGAGTTGGGTGACGGCTTCTCCAGCCATTGCCGGGTTTCCTCGATGTTTTGGAACGGCAGGCGCAGGGTGCCGGCGCGAAAGCCGGGAAGATTGGCGATTGCCGCAATTGCTTCGGCATCGGACATCCGGGTCGCGCGGATCGTGACCGGACGCACTGTGCTGGATCGTCGCTTTACGGGCTCTTGCTGTTCAAAAGACATTGGCTCTCCTTGGTTTTGGAGAGGAGAGCTAGGGAGCGTCAACCCTGCTCGCCTCGGCAGGGTTGAGATGGATCGCAGTCAGCTCAGCGCAACATAGCTTCCACTCGCCCTGCAAGGGGAGAGATGGTGATAAGATGCATGACTGTGGCGAGAAGTGCGATCATGAGGCGATGATCCGACGCTATGCCACTATTGTCAATTGCATCTCGTCAATTTTGCTCCCGCCGTTCGCAAGAGTGTCCCTGGATGACATCTTGACAGGCAACCATTTGGCTACTTATAAGAAGAAAACAGGCAACCAAATGGTTCCGTATTTCTATGAATGACGATGCAGTGTTCAAAGCTCTGGCGGATGCCAGCAGGCGGCAGTTGCTGGACCGGCTCTATGAGCAAAACGGCCAGACGCTGAACGCGCTTTGCGAGGATCTCGCTATGACCCGACAAGCGGTGGCAAAGCACCTCGCCATTCTGGAGGAGGCCAATCTGGTGTCGACGGAGAAGCAGGGGCGGGAGAAGCTGCATTTCATCAATTCGGTGCCGATCAACGAGATTGCCGAGCGCTGGATCAACAAGTTCGAGCACCGGCAGCTAAGCGCGCTTTCGGCCTTGAAACGGGCTCTCGAAAGCGAGAGCGGTTCGTAACCACCAAAGCAAGAATAGTGAATCAAGGAGAAATGACATGACTGGAAGTAAGTTCGTCTACGTCACATTCATCCGCACTTCGCCGGAGAAACTCTGGTCGGCGCTGACGACGCCGGAATTCATCAGGCAATATTGGTTCGACATGACGCATGAGACCGATTGGAAAGTTGGCTCGCCCTGGAAGATGCTTTTCCCTGATGGCCGCGTTGCCGATCTTGGAGAAATCTCGGAATTTGATCCGCCCAAGCGCCTCGCTTTCAAATGGCGGAACGAATGGCGTTCAGATTTGAAGGTCGAAGGTTGGTCTCGTTGTATTTTGGAGCTGGAGCCGGCGGACGACGCCGTCAAGCTGACCGTTACTCACACGATCGACGTCGAGAACTCCAAGTTCATTGAAGCCGTTTCCGGCGGTTGGCCGAAGATACTATCCAATCTCAAGTCGCTGCTGGAGACCGGAAAGGTTGCCATCGCGCACAAGTGAGAGTCATCCTCGCATGTCGAGAAGCGCAACTTTGTCTAAAGCGCATCGCGATCTCTGTGAGATTCGCTTCCGGCGCTTTAGGCTTTCGATTTCACGCGTGTCGTTGGTTCAAAGCCACTGTAAAGTTCCGTATTGAATATATTGAGTGACGGCGCTTCATGACCGCAACTGCCGTCGCTGCCCATTGACAAGCCCGCTTGTGAGCCGGGGTCCCTTGCATCGGTCATTTGCCATCTTACGTTAGCGGTGCCGCGCAAGCTCCCGGCGGCTGATGATGGAGGATGATCGATGATCCCACTGAAGTTCTGTGCCGCCATTGCTGCGTCGTTCCTAGCCCTTGCTCCCTTTTCCGCGTCCGCCGAGGTTGTCGGCAAGGTCGGCGTGGACTGGACTGGTAATGATATTCTGGTCGACGCCGTGCCGGATCCGGAAGTTTCAGGCATCACCTGTCACGTGACCTATTTCGACCGCAGCGTTATCGACAGGTTGCGAAAGGGCAACTGGTTCGAGGATCCTTCGAACAACTCCATCGCCTGCCGCCAAACCGGACCGATCGAGATCGGCAATATCAATCTGTCGCAGAGTGGCGAAGAGGTGTTTCGCGCCGGATTGTCGCTGATCTGGAAGAAGCTGGTCGTCACCCGCATCTATGACAAGAAGAACGATACGCTGGTCTATCTCATCCATTCGCGCCAGTTGGCGGACGGGTCGGCCAAGATGGCTATCTCGACCATACCGCTCTTCGGTCAGAACGTGAACTGGAAGAATGGCAAGCCGAAATAGAGCCGCCCGAGCATCTCGGTCGTGGCAGACAGGGCGATAAATACCAAAAAAAGTCTTACTCTTGGGTTGCCGAATTCCTTCTGGTTGCTTTCGGTTTGCACTTTTTTGATGCATTTTCGAAGACGAACAAGGGAGGTGACTCTTCCGCTTGTTCACGGCCTGCATGACTGGCGCATTGGCTACACCCCTGCCAATGCTGGTCACACAAAAATCGATCGCCCTGAAGCGAGGCTCCAGGGCGATTTTTGTTTGCGCTAACTTATTGAAGTTATGCAGCTTGTGCCAGCTGGTCGGCAATGATCGTGTCGAGGTTGAGGAAGCAGACCATCGACTTTTCCAGAGCCACAATGCCGCGGCAGAAGGCGCGCTGCGTTTCGGGAATGATTTCCGGTGCCGGCTGCAGATCCTCGCTCTTGATGGTCATCATGTCGGAAACCTGTTCGACCAGAAGGCCAACAAGCTTGCCGGCGATATCGGTCACGATGATGGCAGAGCGCTCGGACGGCTCAGTCATCTTCATGCCGAGACGGCAGGCCATGTCGATGACCGGGATCACCGCGCCACGCAGATTGATCAGGCCGAGCACGTAGGGTGGCGTGTGCGGCATCGGCGTCACCGGCGCCCAGCCGCGAATTTCGCGGATGGCCATGATGTCGATGCAGAACTCCTGATCGCCGAGGTGGAAGGAGACGATTTCCAGATAAGCGCCGGCTTGTTTGATGGCGTTCGTCATGATTGAGGGTTTCCCGTTTGGCGCCGCTGGCAGGAGGCGCTGGCAATTGAAAAGAAAGATCGGCTGGAGCGGCTTGAGCAGCGACAGCGTCCGGTGCGTCGGCGGGAAACGCCTGGCTGTTCCGGCGGGCGTCATGCCCTTCTGACGTAAATCGACTTGCCGCGTATTTCGGCATGGCCGAAGTCGAACGCGACATCTGCCGTAGATGTTCGCGTGGACAGGTTAGGATTGCTTTAACACTGAAACGGAATTTATCTGTGCTAGCCTGGCGGGGAGGCGAACGCGGGTGCCGGGATGCAACGGTAGGGGTAAGGCTGCCTGCTGCGGCAATTTCGGCGTGTTCGGCACATCTTCTTGAATTGCGTCCTCAACTTCGAGCGGCTACACCGATTGGTATATCGGCCGTACCCTCATTCGGGTGCCGTCGCCGAGGTTGGATGAGGAATGGCCGTCATGAGAAGCGTGCGAATTGGTGTCTGGGTGGCCGTATTGATCGTCGCCGGCATATTGGGCTGGCTGAGCTTCGGGGGCGGCAAGGCGCCGAATGTCGCTGCAACAGGGCCGTACGGCGTGCCCTTTACCCTGGTTTCGCAGAGTGGGCAGCCGATCAGCGAGCAGGCGTTTCGCGGCAAGCCTTCGGCCGTATTCTTCGGCTATACGCATTGTCCGGATGTCTGCCCAACGACCTTGTTCGAGCTGAACGGCTGGCTGGAGAAGGTCGATCCGGATGGCAGCAAGCTCAACGCCTATTTCATCACCGTGGATCCCGAGCGCGATACGCCCGAAATCATGAACCAATATGTTTCCAACGTTTCGAAGCGTATCACAGGTATTTCCGGCGATCCGGCCAAGGTGATGGACATGGTCAAGGGCTTCCGCGTTTATGCTAAGAAGGTGCCGGCGGATGAGAAGCAGCCGAACGGTGAATATACGATGGATCACACGGCCTCGGTCTTCCTTCTCGATGCTTCCGGCGGCTTTGCCGGAACCATCGCCTATCAGGAAGATCCGGATGTGGCAGTGAAGAAGCTGGAGAAGTTGATCAAGAAGGGATAGGAGCTTGGATGGGAAACGGGGCTAGCAAGGAAAGAAGATCCATTCTGATTGCAGGGGCGGGGCCTGCCGGTCTCACCGCGGCGCTCGAGCTTGCCCGGCGCGGCTTTGCGCCACGCATCGTCGATGATAGCTCCGGCCCCACGCCCGCCGAAGAGAGCCGCGCTCTTGGGGTCAACGCCCGCACGCTGACTTTGCTTTCTCCCTCCGGTGTCGCGGAGCGCATTATCGAAGCTGCCCAATCCATCGATCGTTTCCGTTTCCATTCCGGCGAAAAGACGCTTTTCGAGCTGGATCCAAGGCAGGTGAGCGGCCGCTTCAGCGCCATTCGCGGCCTGGCCCAAGGGCATACGGAGCGCCTGCTGATGGCAGCGCTTGCGAGCTACGGCATCGCGCCTGAATGGCAAACGGCGATCGTTGCAGGCGAGATCGCCGATTTGCAGAGGCCGGAGGTTACGCTTCGGCATCCGGACGGTACAATGCAGACGGTTCGCCCGGATATTCTGGTCGGTGCCGATGGCGCCCATTCCGCCGTGCGGAAGGCCATGGGCGCAGGCTTTCCGGGCGAGGCGCTGGAGGCCTATTTCTATCTTGTCGATTTTCGCTATGCGGAGCCCGTCGATACCCATTTCGGTGATGTCTCCGTGTTGGATCCTGGCATGATCGGTCGCTTGCCGGTGGCATCTGATGTCATTCGCTATATTTCGACGCTGGAGGATTTCGAAAACCGGATCGTTCATCCGGCCGCGATTGCCGAAAGGATCTGGGCCTCGCAGTTTCGCATTCATTTTCGCCATGTCGAACCGATGGCCAAAGGCAACGTGTTTTTGGCAGGTGATGCCGCTCATATTCATTCGCCCGCCGGCGCCCGCGGCATGAATCTCGGTATCGAAGATGCCTGCTGGCTTGCCTGGCTCATTGCGGAAGGCCGCGAACAAGAGTATTCGGCCTTGAGAATTCCCGCCGTAAAACAAGTGTTGAAGCAGACTTATGGCCTGACGCGACTGATCACCATGACAAATCCGCTGGCAATTGCGGCGCGCAATCTCCTTGCGCCGCTGCTTTTGGGCTTCGGACCAGTGCGACGAGCCCTGCTTCGGAGCATAGCCGGTTACGATACGCCAAGGCCGCCGTGGATCGACTGGGCCGAGTAAGAACGAGAAAGAACGACGAGTTGAGCGAAATCCGCCTTTATGTGACGACGACCGAGAAAGAGGCAGGAGAGATCCTCGACCTGATGACGCCGGTTTTCGAGGATGAGGAACTGCCGATCGCGACGACCGAGATCGACGAGAAGAAAGATATTTGGGAAGCCTCCATCTATCTCTATGCTGACGAGGAAGAAGACGTCCGCAGCCGTTTTGAAGCGCTCCTGAAGCCAACGTTTCCGGGTTTATCCGTTCAAAAGGAAGTCATTCCCGATATCGACTGGATCGCAAAATCGCTTGAGGGATTGAAGCCCGTCCGTGCCGGGCGCTTCCTCGTTCATGGTTCGCATGATCGCGACAAGGTCGGCGCGAGCGATATCGCGATTGAGATCGAAGCCGGACAGGCGTTCGGAACAGGCCATCATGGGACCACGGCCGGCTGCCTCGAAACGATCGAGAAGGTTCTTGCCAGCCGTCGCGTACGCAACGCGCTCGATCTCGGCACCGGTAGCGGCGTTCTGGCAATCGCCGTGCGCAAGCTGCGCAATATTCCGGTCCTGGCGACCGATATCGATCCGATTGCCGTTCGCGTCGCCCGGGAAAATGTCCGCGGCAACGGGATTGCCTCAGGCGTTACGCTAGAGACTGCGCCGGGCTTTCATTCCACGGCTTTCTCGCGTCATGGGCCTTTCGATCTGATCATAGCCAACATTCTGGCGCGTCCGTTGATCAAGATGGCACCGCAGCTGGTCGCGCATCTGGCGCCGGGCGGCTCGGTCATTCTTTCGGGCATCCTGGCTGAGCAGCGTTGGAAGGTGCTTGCCGCCTACAACGGCGCGAAGCTGCGTCACGTCCGGACGATCTGGCGCAACGGCTGGGTCACCATTCATCTCGACCGACCCTGAGCCGGTCGGCTTTTTCCTGACGTGACGTGATTCTGGCCAGAGGAAACATAAAAGGCGGTGCCGAAGCACCGCCTTCAGATCGGCTTTCGCCGATCTTGCCCGCGAGCGTGTGTGGAGGAGTGCTCAAGCGGGCTCTAGCGTTCTGATCATGATCCGGGAGGGAGGAGGAGAACCGGACCGCGATCTGCTTAGAACGCCTAGCGCATAAACTCTTAGCGGCGGTCGCCGCGGCTTGCGCCGATTGCCCGTGCGGTTTCGACTTCGAGCTGACGAAGTGCGCCGACGGAGTGGCGTACGGTGCGACGCTCGCCAGCCAGCGCCGGGCTAACATATGCGGAGCGAGTGATAGGCATTGTCTTTAGTCCTTAGTTCGAGCTGGTTCTTCGTGAACCCCGTTTGATGCGGCCGATATAGCGACTCGTTCCTCTGAGTGGCAGGGGGGAGGCTTCATGGGAGCTATGCGCCATATGCATATTGTCTGCCGTGAAGATGTCACAATCAGACGGCGATGCTCATGAAATGGGCGGATTCGTTAACGGCATCGTGAAGGATACGAGCGGGCAGGGCTGCCGAATAGCCACCGCATCGATAGTTTTCGCAGAGCGAGGAAAATCACGTCGCACTTCGAGCATTGATGCTCTAACATACTGGCACCATTCAGTTTCACGGATTCTCCATCAGTCTCGGATCAAGCCATGTTTCAGTCTTTTGACGTCACCTCCACCCCGCAGTTCGGCCGCGAGCGCGTTGCCGGCCTGCGTGCCGCTTTCGGCGATCTCGGTATTGACGGCTTCCTGGTGCCGCGTGCCGATGAATATCAAGGCGAGTATGTACCCCAATGCTCGGAGCGCCTGGCATGGCTGACCGGCTTCACTGGTTCGGCAGGTGTTGCGCTTGTGACACATAGCCAGGCGGTGGTTTTCGTGGACGGCCGCTATGTCACCCAGCTTGCTGAGCAGGTCGATGGAAGCGTCTTCACAGGCGGCGATCTGGTGAACGAGCCGCCGCATGTCTGGCTGCCGCGACATGGCAAGAAGGGATTCCGCCTGGGGATCGATCCTTGGCTGCATACCGGCGCGGAAGTGCGGCGGTTGGAAAAGGCTCTAGCCGAGATCGATGGCAAGCTGGTGTTTCTCCCTCATAATCCGCTCGATAAGCTCTGGTCGGATCGTCCCGCAGAGCCGCTCGGTGGCGTCATCATTCAGGATATCGGTCAGGCGGGCGTTCTCGCCAAGGACAAGCTCGCGACGATCGCGGCCAATCTCAAAGAAAAGAACCTCAAGGCGGTATTGATCACCGATCCGTCGTCGGTCGCGTGGATTTTCAATATCCGCGGTAGCGACGTGCCGCATACGCCGCATCCGCTGGCGCGTGCCATCATCCATGCCGAGGGCGCAGCGGAACTCTTTCTCGACAAGCGCAAGACCAAGGTCGAAGCCGAAGCCTATCTTGCGCAGATATGCAAGCAGCTGCCGCCTGCTGAACTCACCAAACGCCTCGCCGCGGCTGCGGCCAATGGCGGACGCATTCTCGTCGATCCGGATCTGGCTCCTTATGCTCTCACGGACATCATCCGCCGCGAGGGCGGCGAGATTGTCGAAGGCAGCGATCCCGCCAAATTGCCGCGCGCCTGCAAGAATGCTGCCGAAATCAACGGCTCTGCCGCGGCGCATCTGCAAGACGGCGCCGCCATGGTCGAGTTCCTCTATTGGCTGGAGACGAGCAAGCCGGGAACGGTGACGGAAATTGCCGCTGCCGAACGCTTGGAAGCCTGCCGCGCCCGCGTCGGCGAGAGCATGCAGAACCCGCTGAAGGATATTTCCTTCGATACGATTTCAGGCGCTGGCGAGCATGGCGCCGTCATCCACTACCGCGTGACGACGGCGAGCGACCGGCTGATCGAGGCGGGCGAATTGTTTCTGATCGATTCAGGCGCGCAATACATCAACGGCACCACCGATATCACGCGCACAGTCGGTATCGGCGCAGTCCCTGAAGAGCAGAAGCGCTTCTTCACGCTGGTGCTGAAGGGGATGATCGCCATCAGCATGGCGCGGTTCCCGAAGGGCACGCGCGGCTGTGATCTCGATCCGCTGGCGCGCATCGCGCTCTGGAAGGCGGGCGTCGATTATGCCCATGGAACTGGCCATGGCGTCGGTTCCTATCTTTCCGTGCATGAAGGGCCGCAGCGCATCGCTCGGCTTGCCGTTCAGGAACTGCTGCCCGGCATGATCCTGTCCAACGAACCCGGCTACTATCGCCCGGGTCATTTCGGCATCCGTATCGAAAACCTGATCTACATCCGCGATCCGGAGGAGATCGAAGGTGGCGACATACCGATGCTGGGCTTTGAAACGCTGACCTTCTGCCCGATCGACCGCAGCCTGGTGCTCGTCGAATTGCTGACGCATGAGGAACTGCATTGGTTGAATGAATATCACGCGCGGACGCGTGAGGCCTTGATGCCGTTGATTCACGATCACGACATCCGCGCATGGCTTGAAAATGCCACGCTCGAGTTGAAGCACTAAAAGGCGCTGGCCCCATCCCGGCACAAGGCGAGATGGGGCTTTTTAACGTCTCAGGCGCCGATAGAATGGCGCCATGCCATCACGATGATCCAACCTGCGACCAGCATATAGGTCGAGGGAAAGCGCAGGCCGACAAGAAGGGCTGCTAGCATGGCCACTTTCGTATCCCAACCGCCTATGAAGAAGGCGGGCGCGACGAGGGTCGTCAGGACGGCTGCAGGAACAGCGTTCAGCGCCGCTTCAACACGCGGCGGAATGCGGGTCATCTTGACGATCAGGATGTAGCCGCCGATTCGCGTCAGGAAGGTCACGACGGCCGCGGCTGCGATCAGCAGGACCATATGCGAATTGAAATCGAACATGGTCAGACCTCGTGGTTTTCGTGGGCGATATCAGGTTTGCGGTTCGCCTTCACCGGCGGCAGCACTGCGGCAAGAGCAACGCCTGCCAGTGCACCGAGGCTGACATGCCAGGGCGAGCCGACATAGCGATAGGCGATGGCGGACGCCACGGCGCTGGCGGCCACGACGGGCAGGAAGTTGTCCCGCTTGCGGAAGCCCATGACGATGCCGAGGAAATAGATCGGCAAAAGGATATCGAGGCCGATGGCTTTCGGATCGCCGATCAGGCTGCCGAGCAGACCGCCGATGAAGCTGATCACCACCCAGGGAATATAGACCATCGCGGCAAAGCCCATGTACCAGGCGAAGGTCACTGCCTTGCCGCTTTCATGCCGCTTGATCGTTTCGGCAAATTGCGGATCGACGAGCAGGAAGAAGGTGAAGAACTTTTCCACCACCGAGAAGTGCCTGATATAGCGCGCGATGGCAGCCGAATAGAGCACATGGCGGAAGTTCACGGCCAGGATCGACAGCACGATGAGCCAAGCCTCGACATTATGGCCGAAGAGGTCGAGGCCCACCATCTGGCTGGCGCCGGCATAGACGGTGCCGCTCATCAGCGTCAGTTCGCCGAGCGACATGCCCTGGTCGCGCGCCAATGCGCCAAACAAAGCACCGAAGGGCGCCGCAGCAAGACCGACGGCGATGCCGCCCTTCATGCCTTCGAGAAAATCCGCGCGACTCATCGTCCGCTCTATCCTTTGTGGAAAACCCGGTGCTTTCGCCCGGATGCCGCATTTGCAGTCCGGCCCGCAGATCAAGCGCCAGGTGAAATGCCTCGCCCCTTGCGAATCTGCCCCCGAGCGCTGTTCCATGGCGGGAGCTGTAAGCCGTGCGAGTGGAAGCAGCAATTCAATTTACTTGATGGATTAATTGATTTTCTTGAAGCAGTTCCCTGAACCTGCTTGTGAAATAGGAGATACGAAGCATGAAGAAGATCACCTTCACGAAGGAAGAGAAGCTTGTTATCACCGGGCGCCTGCAGCGCTATTTTTCGGAAGAACTCGACCAGACGCTCGGCGCGCTGCCGGCCGAATTCCTGCTTGATTTCCTCACAGCGGAGATCGGACCATACTATTACAACAAGGGCCTGCGCGACGCTCACGCGGCGTTCTTGAGCAAGATGGAAGACTTCGGCGAGGCGATCTATCTGCTGGAGAAGGAGCCTGCAAAGGGCTGACCTGATCTCATTTCTTCGGCTGGAAAGTGTGCTCCGTGGCCGGGAAGGTGCGTGCCCTTACTTCCTCGGCGTAGGCTTCGGCGGCTTTCGAAACCAAGGGTGCCAGCTCGGCAAAATGCTTGACGAAGCGCGGTTTGAAATCGTTGAACAAGCCGAGCATGTCGTCCGAAACGAGAATCTGCCCGTCGCAGGCGGCGGATGCGCCGATGCCGATGGTGGGAATCGCGACGGCGGCAGTGATTTCGCGTGCCAGCGGCTCGATTGTACCTTCGATCACCATTGCAAAAGCGCCTGCTTCGGAGATTGCTCTGGCATCGCGGCGAATCTTGTCCGCTTCCTCATCCGAGCGTCCAAGAGACCGGTAGCCACCGGTCATATTGACCTGCTGCGGCATCAAGCCGACATGGCCGAAGACCGGAATACCGCGCGAGGTAAGGAAGGAAACAGTTTCGGCCATTTCCTCGCCGCCCTCCAGCTTCACGCCATCGCAGCCCGTTTCCTTCAGAATGCGTGCGGCACTGCGGAAGGCTTGTTCCTTCGATTCCTGATAGGAGCCGAACGGCAGGTCGACGATGACGCAGGCGTGCTTGGTGCCGCGCATGACAGCCTGGCCGTGGCCGATCATCATTTCCATCGTGACGCCGACGGTCGTCTCCATGCCGTAGAGCACCATGCCGAGGGAATCGCCGACCAGAAGGAGATCGCAATGGGGATCGAGGAGGCGGGCAATCGGCGTCGTGTAAGCCGTCAGGCTGACGATGGGACGCGTGCCTTTCATGGCTGCAATGGCGGCGGGCGTCCGGCGTCTGGTATGTCCGACCGTGCTCATCTCAGGCAGTCCCTTCGTTGGCGGACGGCTTGCGGCCGATGACGCTATTGTCGAGCAGGCGGGTGGTGCCGATGCGCACGAAAAGCGCGACGAGGACCGGATTCCCCTGAAGTTTCGTCAAGAGCTCCAGCGTGTCGGGATCACGGACAGCGGCGACCTCGGCAGTCGCGAGCGGCTCGCTCTCGATGAAACCGCGCAGAGCATTCTCGAAAGCTTCCGGATCGTCTGCACCCAGAGCGTAGAGCCTCTCGGCTTCCGCAAGCGCCTTTGGCACGATGACAGCGGCGGCACGCTCTTCCTTCGAGAGGTAGACGTTGCGCGAGGACAGAGCCAAACCATCCGCATCGCGGACGGTTGGCACGGGCACGACACGCACCGGCTGCGCAAGATCCTCGACCATGCGGCGGATGATCGCCACCTGCTGATAGTCTTTTTCGCCGAAATAGGCACTATCGGGCTGGACGATGTTGAAGAGCTTGGTGACGACGGTTGCGACACCGGCAAAATGCCCGGGGCGCACCGCGCCTTCCAGCTCTGCACCGAGAGTGGGCACGTCGACCGCGGTTTCCATTGGGCGTGGATACATGTCCGCAACTTCGGGCGCGAAGAGGAAATCGACGCCGGCCTGGCGCAGCATGGCGCTGTCGCGTTCAAGATCGCGCGGATATTTCGCCAGATCCTCATTGGCACCGAATTGCAAGGGATTGACGAAGATCGAGGTGACGACAACGTCGTTCTCTGCCTTAGCGCGGGAAACGAGTTCCATATGCCCGCCATGCAGATAACCCATGGTCGGTACCAGGCCAATCCGGCGACCGGATCTGCGATGCTCGGCAAGCCGTTCGCGCAAGGTGGCTATCGTGCTGATGACATCCATAGTGACCCTCCTCCCAAGCAGTGCCGCCTCACACCACCCGTTTCCGTCCCTCGAATTCGCGGGGGCCTTCTAACGTGTGCAGTGCAAAAAAGCAAATTCTGGGGACGTCAAACTATCACGGACCGGGTGTTTGTTCCCATTTTCGCACCTTACAGCGCTGAATTCTAGAGAAACTATCGGGACCGTTAGCTGTCATCCGGCGAGCAAATGGTGCGCTGCAAGGGTTTCGGAGCGATGGCATGCCTTCGATCCGAAACGACCTAGTTCGGTCATCCCTTCCTCATAAAAACGCTCCCCAAAAGGGGAGCGAAAGCGAAATGGTGTCATGTCTCAAGGAGACTATACCGAGCGGGTCAACCCGCCGTCGACCTTTAGGTTCTGACCGGTGATGTAGCCGGCTCCGTCGGAGGCGAGGAAGGCGACCGTGGCGGCGATTTCGGCGCTGGTGCCGTAGCGCTGCATCGGCACGCTCTCGCGGCGCTCCTCGGTGGCCGGCAGGCTGTCGATCCAGCCGGGCAGGACATTGTTCATCCGCACATTGTCGGCGGCATAGGTGTCGGCGAAAATCTTCGTGTAGGAGGCAAGGCCCGCGCGGAAGACCGCGGAGGTCGGGAACATCGGCGAGGGTTCAAAGGCCCAGGCGGTAGAGATATTGACGATGACGCCGGACTTCTGCTTCTGCATGATGGGGGCCACGAGGCGTGTCGGACGGATGACATTCATCAGATAGACGTCGAGGCCGATGTGCCATTGTTCGTCGGTGATCTCCAGGATCGGCGCGCGCGGGCCGTGGCCGGCGCTGTTGACGAGCACATCGATTCTTCCCCATTTTTCCATGGTCGCATCGACCAGCCGCTTGAGATCGTCGTTGGACTGGTTGGAGCCGGTGATGCCGAGGCCGCCGAGCTCTTGCGCCAGCGCTTCGCCTTTTCCGGAGGACGACAAAATCGCCACCTTGAAGCCATCGGCCGCAAGACGTCTGGCGCTTTCGGCACCCATGCCGCTGCCGCCTGCGGTAATAACAGCCACTTTTTCTATCGACATTTTCGGTTCCTCCGTTGTCTCGTTACGGTAGAGTTGATTGCTTCAAAATTACCGGTGGAATATCATCTTTCTCACGCGTGAGCGAAGCAGTTGCGTTCTTATTTGACAGTAGAAAAACTATCATATGGATGACTCGGTCGGTAAACTTCCCTCTCTCAATGGCCTCAAGGCGTTCGAGGTGTCGGCGCGGCATCATAGCTTCAGGCTTGCCGCCGAGGAACTCGGGGTCACGCAAGGGGCGGTGGCTCAGCAGGTGCGAGGGCTTGAAGCGGAGCTCGGCGTCAAACTGTTCGAGCGAATGCCGCGAAGCCTGGTCCTGACGGGCGAGGGGCGCGGCTATTTCGCCGACATCAGGCGCGCCTTTGAAATTATCGCGCAAGCGACCGGCGATCTCAGGCCGCAACCCGTCAGGCTTACCATCAGCACGACGCCGACTTTTGCGTCGAAATGGCTGATCCCGCGCCTGCCGGACTTTACGGCCCGTCACCCCGACCTCGATCTTCACATCCTCGCGACCGAGCGCATGTCCAGCTTTCAGGCCGATGGAGTCGATCTTGCCGTGCGTTATGGACGGCCGCCATTCGGCCCGGGACTGGCGGTAGAGCTACTCTTCGAGCAGGAGATCATCGCTGTCTGCAGCCCTGTGCTGCTGCGGGATCGGAAGTCGCCCAGGACATCTGAGGAACTCGCGGCCTACGTACTTCTCCATGACGCGCATAATTCCTGGCCGGAATTCATCGACAGGCATTTGGGCGGCGCGGCACAGGCGCCTTATAAGGGCATCAGCTTCAATCAGACGTCGCACGCCATCGAGGCGGCCATTGCCGGGCAGGGGATCGTCCTTGCCAATCGCGATTTCGTTGCGCGAGATTTGGCTGAGGGGCGCCTGATGCAGATCATCGAGGGGTCGCTGAGCGGCCCTTCCGATTTCTACCTCGTGTGGCCGCGCTACCGGAAATCGGCAGCCTTGGAAACGGTCATTGCCTGGGTGGGCGAGGAGGCAAGACGGAAATAGGGTAGCCTGTGCCGACGCTGGCTGCGCCGCTTTCCTGGTCGGGTTCAGCCGACGCGATGATCTCCCAGCTGCGGACTCTTCCGTTCCGGATTAGCGCTTTTCTCAATCTTTTACTGTTAGCTGCCCGCATGGCAAAGATCGTAGCGTTGGCAGCATATTTCTATCAGGCGGCAGTGGCATTCGGGCTGCTGATCGCGGTCGCGCATTTGCTTACGCCAGCGGATTATGCGGCCTATTCGCTTTTCATCACCATCAGCCAGTTCGCCGCGATCTTTTGCTTCGAGTGGATCCGCCATGCCTGCAGCCGGTTCTATCCGGGCTCTGAGCCCGGGAGCGAAGCCCCGGAGCGAAAGGCGCTGATGGTAGAGTTCGCTGCATGCGCAGTGATTTGCCTGGTCGCCGCATCCGCATCGATCTTCTTTTCGGTTCCTGCCGAGACTGCGATGCTTGGCGGCGTTGTTGCGGTTCTGCAGGGCGGAAGCGATCTTCATCTCACCATGCTGCGCTTTCGCCAGGAGTTTCGTGCCTTTTCACGACTGCAAGGATCGCGCGCCACCATTCTTGCTGTTGGTACGCTTGCAGGAGCAATCGCAGCTCCGAACTTCACAAGCACCATCGTCGGACTGCTCGCCGGCTATCTTGCTTACGGTCTATGGGCGGTGTTTCTGACCAGGGACAGTCTGCGCGAGGCAGCGCGTCTGGAGCCGCCGCTGATCCGCAAGCATTTTGTCTATGGCAGCGTTGCGGCCAGCGCCTCGGTGCTCGGCCTACTCGCACCATTGGGTTTGAAGTCGATTCTGACGGCCGCTTTGGGGGCAGGAGGGGCTGCAGGCGCACTGCTGGCACTCGATTTGCTGCAGCGTCCGTTCGTGCTGATCGTTTCCGCACTGCAGGCCATCCAATATCCGGATGTGGTTGCCTCCCACGATCGCGAAGGGGTAACTCTTGCGTTCAGGAAGCTGCTTGGAGATTATTACTCGCTACTGACCGGTCTGACCTTGATGACCGCAGCAGGGATTTTCGCCTTGTTGCAACCCATAGCGCAATTGGCCATTTCAGCGGGCTTGCGCGACGGATTTCTTGCGAGTGCACCTTTTATCATCGGCCTTTCGGTGTGTCGCGCGCTGACGTTGAACATGTTGCCGACACCTGCGCATCTTCAGCGCCGATTGCTGGCGATTTTCCTGTTGGCGCTGATCGATTGCGTGCTGCTGAACGCCGGGACGCTGCTCGGCGGCTATTTCGGCTCATTCGACGATGGCGCCCTCATGTGCGGTGGCATGATCGGGGCGCTGGTGACACTGGTGATCGGGGTGAGGATACTCGCCTTACTGCCCTTCAACTTCAACTGGCGGCCAGTCATTTTCTCCGCAATTGGTCTTGCTGTGCCGGTGCTTGCGACGATCGGATTCACGTATTCGCTATGGATCTCGGTGGCGATCGGCGTCGGCGGCGGCGCTCTGTTTTGCCTGCTCGGCCTTCACTGCTATTTCGTCACGATGTTTCGGCCGCAGGCCCGAACCTAGATCCGTCAAAGCGCTGCCAGCATGGACAGCACGCGCTCCGCGCTGCCGTCCCAGGAAAATCGCCTGACATTCTCGTGGCCGCGTCGGCGTAGATCGTCACGCAAGGCGCCATCTGCGGCAATCTTCTGCATAGCGGCGACAAGCTCGCTCTGTTGGGTGGGATCGAAGTAAAGTGCCGCATCGCCCGAGGCTTCGCGGACTGCGGGGATATCAGCCGCCAGAACCGGGCAGCCCTGCGTCATGGCTTCCAACGGCGGGATGCCGAAACCTTCATAGAGGCTTGGGAAGACGAAGGCAGTGGCGTGCCGTTCCAAGGCGGCGATCTCAGCATCCGTAAGGCGACCGGGAAAGAGGAGCCGGTCGTTGGATTGCGGACCTTCCGATTTGAATACGGTTGGTGCGGTGCCGCCGACCACCACGAGCTTTTGATTTTCGTCGCCGAGCGCCTCGAAAGCCCGGATGGCGAAATCGAGATTCTTGTTCGGCTTCATCGTGCCAACAAGAAGGAAGAAGCCGTTGGTTTGCAATCCGAGGCGCTGGATGATGACTTGATCGGGTTCAATGGCGGCGAAATGATCGACGGCGTTGTAGACAACATCGATGCCGCCCGCGGGAACCCGGAAAACGGAGGCGAGTTCGTCGCGCGAAAATTCCGAAACCGTGCCGATCTTCGCAGTGCGGGTGAGCACCGTGCCGAGCGCGCCATGAAGAAGACGGTAGCTGCGCTTGAAGGATTGTGGGTGCCGGAAGATGGTCACGTCATGAATGACCACCACTTGGCGGCGATGCAGGAGAGGGCCACTGCCGCCGAAGCCGATCAGCCGGCTGCCGCGTGAGCGCGAAAGCAGCGATGTCTGCTCCCATATATGACCGGGGCCAGAGCCGAAGGAATCGACTTCTATGGTTGAAAGATCGATGTCGACGCGCGTATTGCGCGGCACGGCCAAGCGCCATTTCGCGCCCTGCAATGCGGCCGGCACTGCACCCGCAGCGACCTTTCTATCGAGCGCCAGCGTCAATTCGCGTGCAAAGCGCTGCACGCCGGATAATGGCTGGGCAAGAAACCGCCCGTTGATGGTAATCGATTGCACGCGAACGCCCCGGTATTTCATTAATCGGGAGCAGTCTGCATCATTTTCCTTAGAGAAGGTTTAGCTCCGCGTGCCTGATATTAGGCAAGCGCGTCCCTGCTGTCGATCGCGGCGACGCCCCGCGCCCGCATCTCCTCGATCGCAGCCTTGACGCCGGCGGGATCGATGCCGCGGCTTGCATCCTCGATAAAGCGGACGCTGACGCCTGGAAGCATCTCGACCGCATCGATTGCAGAAAATTTGACGCAGTAGTCGGTCGCGAGCCCGCAAAGGTCGAGCTCGGTCACGCTCTTGCCGCGCAGATAGGCGGCCAGGCCCGTGAGCGCTGCCTGATCGTTGTCGCGGAAAGCCGAATAGCTGTCGACTGCCGGATTCTGACCCTTTTGTTGAATGAAGTCGACGGCATCGATATGGAGACCGGGATGGAGACGAGCGTCTTCGGTATTCTGCACGCAATGCTCGGGCCACATCATTTGCGGCTTGCCGGAGAGCGTGCCCATTTCGAAAGGTTTCTTGCCAGGATGGGCCGATGCGAAGCTGCCGTGGCCGGCCGGATGCCAGTCCTGCGATGCGACGATGAGGTCATATTTGCCGCTGTCGATCAGCTTGTTGGCAACTTGCACCACCTGATCTCCTTCCGGGACGGGCAGGTTGCCACCCGGGCAGAAGCCGTTCTGGATGTCGATGAGCAGCAGTGCTTTCATGAGGCCTGTCCTTCCGTCTTGTTGCACTGCACGATGCCAAGCGGCGCGGTTCGGATCAAGCCCCATGCGCCCCGCCGATGATGCGTCGAGGCACAATGGTTGGCAAAGCCTTACGCAGGCTTGTGGCCCTTCAGCCCGTAGAAGGCGATATAGACGTAGCAAATGATCGGCATGAGGAAGGCGAGGTGGATGCCGATCGTATCGGCAAGGCCGCCCTGGATAACGGGCAGAACGGCGCCGCCGACGATGGCGAGGCAAAGAATACCGGATCCCTGGCTCGTATATTTGCCGAGCCCATGCAGCGCCAGGCTGAAGATCGTCGGGAACATGATCGAGTTGAACAGGCCGATTGCCAGCACCGACCACATGGCGACGTGGCCCGTGGTGAGCACGGTTACCACTAGCAGGATGATGACAATAGCAGCGTTGAAGGCAAGTGCCTTGCCATCGTCTATCTGACGCATGATCACCGAGCCGACAAAACGGCCGACCATTGCGCCACCCCAGAAATAGGAAACGTAGTGGGCGGCATCGGCCTCGGAAAGATGGGCGATATCGGGCTGGCTGAGAAAGTTAACGAGGAAACTGCCGACACTGACTTCTGCGCCGACATAGAGGAAGATGCCGACTGCGCCGAGCACGAGATGACGATACCGCCAGGCCGAGCCGCCGCCGCGCATGGGCTCGACGGTTTCCTCATCCTCGACTTCGGGCAGTTTCAATGCTGCGAAGATGGCGGCAAGTACAAGGAAGGCCACGGCGAGCAGCAGATAGGGGAATTTGACTGCGCCTGCTTCCGTGAGTCGCATGGCGTCGATCTGTTCAGGGGTGGCGTTGGCGGCTGCGACCGTCGCAGCGGACAGGATCAGCAGCGCCCCGAAGTAAGGTGCTATCGTCGTGCCAAGCGAATTGAACGCCTGTGTTAGATTGAGGCGGCTGGCGGCGGTATCGGGGGGGCCCAATACGGTGACATAGGGATTGGCGGCGACCTGCAGGATCGTGATGCCGGTAGCGAGCACGAAGAGTGCGCCCAAGAAAAGCGCGTAGACGCGATAGCTGGCGGCCGGAATGAAAAGGGCGCAGCCGACCGCCGCAATCGAGAGGCCGACAACGATGCCCCATTTATAGGTGATGCGTTTTACGAGTGCGCCAGCCGGCAGCGACACGATGAAATACGCGCCGAAAAAGCAGAGCTGGACAAGCATCGCTTGCGTGTAGTTGAGCTGAAAGACGCTTTTCAGGTGCGGGACCAGAATGTCGTTCAGGCAGGTGATGAAGCCCCACATGAAAAAGAGTGAGGTGAGTGCGATAAGCGCGAATTGATAATTGCCCTGGCCATGATGTGCGGATGCACGGGCGCTGGTGGTCGCAGAGCTTGTTACTGGTCCAGCCACTTTCTTATCCTCGGTTATTGTTGTTGCCGGGCTGCGATATTCGAACCGGGAGCGGACCGAGATACGAGCTGGCAGCGGCTTGCCGAGGTGTCACGGGAGACGCGAAACCTCGAAGCCACTAAGGTCGATATAATCGATTAGAGCTATATTGGTAGCGTGCTAGCGATGCGGATTTTGCAATGCAGCAATGTATATGGCGGGACGCCGTCGCAGCGAAAGCAGGATTGCGTCGTGCAAATCATTTTTCCATCTCCAGTAGAAATTTCGCATCCATTCGATGGGGTAAATCTGGCGTTTCCGGCGCACGTCGGGATTGAACTGCAAAACCCATGGCCCGAGGCGAGGTCACTCCGGATTTGGATCTCCTGCAAGTTGAGAGCGCCCCGGTAAGCCGAACGGGGAGGCACCTAGAAGGCTAGGCCTTCTTCTTCGATCGACTTTCGAACCGCATCGCGCTGTCTTATGCGGGCATACCAGGCCTCGAGATTGTGTAATTCGTCGAAATGGATGTCGGCTTTGTAATAGGACTTGAGCCAGACGGCCTGGCCCCATCCTGTCAGGGCGAATAGATAGGCGTCAGCAACCGTGAAACGATCCCTCATCAGGAAGGGGCGATCGGCGAGATGTGCATCGATCCATTGAAAACGCTTTTCAAGCTTCGGCCTTGCCGCCTCGACATAGTTTCCAGCCAATCGCGCATAGAGGAGCGGAATGAAGCCCTTGTGGATTTCCGTGGATAGGAAGCCGAGCATTTCTTGCAATCGGTATCGCTCCATCGTGCCAGCCGGCGCGGCCAGTCCGGCCTCGGGTTTCAGGTCGGCCAGATATTGCACGATGGCCGGCCCCTCCCGCAGGCGATCACCGTTGCGGAGTTCGAGTAGAGGGACATAACCGTGCGGATTGATGTCATGGAAATCCAATCCCGCTTCGGTCTTGTGCGTGGTGTGATCCACTCTGATCAGTTCGACGTCGAGGCCGAGTTCATTGATGACGATATGCGGGGAGAGTGAGCAGCTTGCGGGCAAGTAATACAGTTTCACGAGGGGTCTCCATGGTGTTTTCCAGTGTCAGCCTTCACGTGGAAAGGCTGTCGCTGAACCAAGTAGTCCCCTTGGTATGGAATAGTAAGAACGGAAAAGTTTGACATCTAGGTACAAAAATTATACCGCCTCGGGCATGAGGTGCACGCGATGAAAAAGACCGTGACGGGCTGCTCCGTCGAGGAGGCAATGCATTTGCTGGGAGGCCGCTGGCGGCTGCTGATTGTGTCGTATCTGGTCGATGGGCCACAGCGCTTCAATGAGTTGCGGCGGCTGATGCAGGGGATCTCGCAGCGAATGCTGACGCTTGATCTGCGGGCGCTGGAGGAGGCGGGTCTCATCAAGCGGACGGTCTATCCGACGGTTCCTGTGAAGGTCGAACATTCGCTGACGGAGGATGGGACCCGGCTGGAGAAGGTGGTGGCCATCGTGAAGGAATTCGGGCTGTGGTTGAAGGACCGGGATGCGCAGATAGCGGACGCAGAGGCGGCTTCACCAGAACTCGTGGTATAAATCCCGCCAATCGGGGTTTGTCTTGTCGGTCTGCTTGATCTTTGCCATCGCATCAATGCGCCTCCCTCTGGTCCCAAACCAGAGGGTCTGCTTAGTCGAATCACACCCGCTCAACAAACCCGTCCAGCACGCGCTTCTGCCCGGCTCGATCGAATTCGATCGTCAGCTTGTTGCCTTCGATCTCGGAAACATTGCCGTTGCCGAATTTGATGTGGAAGACGCGGTCGCCGACCATGAATTTCGAGGGTTCGGAGGATGTGGATTTGGCCACCAGCTCGCCGTCGATGGTGCGCACCTTCGGGCCGCTTTCGCCGTAGCCGATGCGTTCGACGGCATGGCCGGAGCGGCTGCCCCAGTTGTCGCGGGTCGCGTCATTGCGGTTTGCCTGGGCACGTTTCCAGCCGGGCGTGGAATAGGAGTTGGCGAAAGGGTCGGCCTTGTCGAAGCGCGACTGGCCGTAGCCGCCGCGGCCATACCCACCATAGGACTGCTCGACTTCGGCGACCTGAACATGCGTTTCCGGCAACTCGTCGAGGAAGCGGGAGGGGATTGTGGATTGCCAGAGGCCGTGAATGCGGCGGTTGGAGACGAACCAGATGTGGCAGCGGCGTTTGGCGCGGGTGATGCCGACATAGGCGAGGCGGCGCTCTTCCTCGAGGCCGGCGCGGCCGCTTTCGTCGAGCGAGCGCTGGTGCGGAAACAGGCCTTCTTCCCAGCCGGGCAGGAACACGGTTTCGAATTCGAGACCCTTGGCCGAGTGTAGCGTCATGATGGAGACGGCGTCGAGATTCTCGTTCTGCTCGGTGTCCATGACGAGGGCAACATGCTCGAGGAAGCCGCGCATGGATTCGAAACTATCCATGGAGCGGATGAGTTCTTTCAGGTTTTCCAGGCGTCCCGGCGCTTCCGCCGATTTGTCGTTCTTCCACATGTCCGTATAGCCGGACTCTTCGAGGATCTGTTCGGCAAGCTCGGTATGCGGCGTATTTTCGAGCAGGCCCTGCCAGCGGCGGAAGGATTGCACGACGTCGAACAGCGCCTTGCGCGCCTTCGGCTTCATCTCGTCCGTTTCGATGATATCGGCCGCTGCCGCCAGCATCGGGACATTGCGAACGCGGGCGTAGTCATGCAGCGCACGCACGGTGGTGTCGCCGAGACCGCGCTTCGGCGTGTTGACGATGCGCTCGAAGGCAAGATCGTCGGCCGGCTGGCAGACGAGGCGGAAATAGGCCATGGCATCGCGGATTTCGAGGCGCTCGTAGAAGCGAGGGCCGCCGACGACGCGGTAGTTCAAGCCAAGCGTGACGAAACGGTCTTCGAATTCGCGCATCTGGAAGGAGGCGCGCACGAGGATGGCGATGTCGTTGAGATTGTGCTTGTTGCGCTGAAGCTGCTCGATCTCCTCGCCGATGGCGCGGGCTTCTTCCTCGGAATCCCAGGAGGCGTGCACCTGCACCTTGATGTCGTCGGGATCGGAGCGATCGGTGAACAGCGTCTTGCCGAGCCGGCCCTCGTTATGGGCGATCAGATGCGCAGCGGCACCGAGAATATGCTCCGTCGAGCGATAGTTGCGCTCGAGCTTGATGACCTTGGCACCGGGAAAATCCTTCTCGAAGCGCAGGATATTGTCCACTTCGGCGCCGCGCCAGCCGTAGATCGACTGGTCGTCGTCGCCGACGCAGCAGACGTTCTGCGGTTCGCCCTTCTGCCGCTGTGCCAGCAGACGCAACCACATGTACTGCGCCGTGTTGGTGTCCTGATACTCGTCGACCAGGATGTAGCGGAAGCGCTGGTGATAATCTTTCAGGATGTCCGGATTGCGCCGGAACAGATTGATCGGATGCAGCAGCAGATCGCCGAAGTCGCAGGCATTCAGCGTCTTCAGGCGGTTCTGGTAGGCGACATAGAGCTCGCGGCCCTTGCCATTGGCAAAGGCGCGGGCATCGCCCTCCGGAATATCAGCGGGACTGAGACCCTTGTTCTTCCACGTATCGATCATGCCGGCGAACTGCTTGGCCGGCCAGCGCTTGTCGTCGAGCCCTTCGGCCTGAATCAGCTGCTTGATAAGCCGGATCACGTCGTCGGTGTCGAGAATGGTGAAGCTGGAGGTGAGGCCGACCAGTTCGGCATGACGGCGCAACAGCTTGACGCCGATCGAGTGGAACGTGCCGAGCCAGGGCATGCCTTCGACCGCACCGCCGACGAGCAGCGCGATACGTTCCTTCATCTCGCGGGCCGCCTTGTTGGTGAAGGTGACGGCAAGGATCTGGCTGGGGAAGGCGCGGTTGGTGGAGAGGATATGGGCGATGCGAGTCGTCAGCACTCGCGTCTTGCCTGTGCCGGCGCCTGCAAGCACCAGAACGGGGCCGTCGAGCGTCTCGACCGCTTCAGCCTGTTCCAGGTTGAGGCCCGAAAGATAGTCTGGCCGGCGGCCGCTGTCGCGTGCAGCCATGGCGCGGGCGGCGATGCCGCCAACGCTGCCGGCAGCCGGCGCAGCGCGGCGCGGCGCCAGGTGCTCCGGCTCCTCGTCAAAGAAGGGAATGTCGTCGTGTCCGATGGTCATGCGGCCCAATGTAATGATTCTACCCCGAAAGGCAAAAGAAACGGGCCGAAACTAGAACAAAAAGTGCACATTCACAGGTGAGGAAGTCATCGGGAAGGCGGATTTTTGTGCCGCAAGCGGCGCGTCAGGCCGTTGATAAAACGCATCGTTGTCCACGCAAAGATTACAACTTTGTCATAATGCGCGGCAAATCTTGCCGCTCATGCTCAAAAAAACGATATTGCAGCAAATCGGGCACAATCGTGCGTTATATCGCCACCAACCCGAAGCCGGCCTCAACACATGCTCCTGAAGAGACGAGGCCATATCAAACCGACGACGCGATTTCATCGCCTCTGACACAACAAGCCGGAGACGTGCATGACCGCCTGGAAGCAGCTTTCCTTATGTTTGCTCTTACTGGTAGCAGGCTTTGCAGCTGCCGTGGCATTCGTGCCCGGTGCGGCCGGCCTATTACAGAAAGCTGGTATTCCCGGCTCTGTCGTTGCGATGCTTGGGGCCAGCGATGCCGCAAAGGATGGTCAGGCCGGCAAGGTTGCAAATGGCGGCGCCCGGCGCGGTCAGAATACGCCGCTCGTCGTCACGCAACCGGTCAAGGGCGGCATCGTCAATGACCGTCTCAGCGCGATCGGCACCGGTGATGCCATCCGCTCGGTCGTGGTCATGCCGCAGGCAGCAGGGACCATCCGGGAGATCCTCATCAAATCGGGCGACAGGGTGAAGCAGGGGCAGGTGCTGGCGCGTCTCGATGACGACGAACAGATCATTGCCCGCGGGCAGGCTGAAGTGGCGCTGAAGAGTGCGACGGAGAAATTCCAGCTTTATCGCAACATCAAATCTACCGTGTCGCGCATGGATGTCTTCGATGCTGAGATCGTCGAGCAGGGGGCGAAGCTCGCGCTGCAATCGGCTGAACTCGCCCTGAAGCGCCGCGAGATCGTCGCTCCGATCGACGGGATCGTCGGCATCGTTCCCGTCGTCGTCGGCGATAACGTCACGACGTCGACCAACATCGTCATGTTGGACGACCGCTCCGAGATTCTGGTGGACTATTGGGTGCCCGAGCGTTTTGCCAATACGGTCAAGGTCGATCAGCCTGTCGAGGCGACATCGGTCGCGCTGCCGGGGCGGATTTTCACCGGTGCCGTCGAAGCCGTGGACAATCGCGTCGATGGCGCGAGCCGGACGCTGCGCGTGCGTGCGCGCATCGACAATGCTTCCGACGAACTGCGTGCCGGCATGTCTTTCAATGTCGCCATGCGCTTTGCCGGCAATTCCTATCCCTCCGTCGATCCGCTCGCAGTCCAATGGGATGGGGAGGGCGCGCATGTCTGGCGCGTTGCCGACGGCAAGTCCTCGAAGGTGCGCGTCAGCATCGTGCAGCGCAATCCGGATGCCGTGTTGGTGAAGGGCGATCTTCGCGACGGCGATCTCATCGTCGTCGAAGGATTGCAGCGCGTGACAGAGGGTGGCTCGGTTCGTTTCGCCCGTGATGTCGCCCAGGCGGCGGAGGTCATGACGCAATGATGGGGCATGGGACAAGGCACGGCGGCGATATGAACGAAACCGGTGCGAGCCCGGGCAAGCAGTCCTTCACCGCACTTTTCGTACGGCGGCCTATTCTGGCACTGGTCTTCAATACGCTGTTAGTCGTTGCTGGCCTTGCCGCCTATTTCGGCGTCGAGGTGCGTGAACTGCCGGATGTCGATCGGCCCGTCGTTACCGTGCGAACCACCTTCGAAGGCGCGTCGCCGCAGACTGTCAATCAGGAACTGACCAAGGTCATCGAAGGAGCGGTTGCCCGCGTCAGCGGTCTGAAATCGGTATCATCAAGCTCGTCCTTCGGACAGAGCCGGGTGACGCTGGAGTTTTCTGACGCCACCGATCTTTCGGTTGCCGCCAACGATGTCCGCGATGCCATTGGCCGCATCTCCGAACAGCTGCCCGATCAGGCGGATGCGCCGCAGATCGTCAAGGCGGATTCGGATTCGCAGCCGATCATGCGCCTTGCGGTCACCTCCAGCACGATGACGATGGACGACCTGACCCAGCTTGCGGACAAGGAAATCGTCAGCCGGCTCGCCTCGGTTGACGGTGTAGCCGATGTCGAGCTTTACGGTTCGCAGGAAAAGGTCTTTCGCATCGATGTCGATCAGGCCGCGCTTGCAGGGCGAGGTCTGACGATCGGCGACCTCACGAAGGCGCTTGCCACTGCGGCGCTCGATGTGCCGGCGGGATCGCTGAAGAGCGTGCGCCAGGATATCGTGGTGCGCGCTACGGCCGCGCTGCAGACGGCGGAGGATTTCTCGCGGCTCATCATCAAGGATCGCGTTCGGCTTTCCGATGTCGCGACCGTCACGCTCGGCCCGCGCGACGGGACGACCGTGTTGCGCTCCAATGGCGTGCAGGGCGTTGGGCTTGGCGTCATCCGCCAGGCACAGTCGAATACGCTGAATATTTCGAAGGGTATCAAGGCGGTCGTCGCGCAGCTTTCGAAATCGCTGCCGGAGGGGACGCGTATCGTCGTTACCAACGACGATGCCGTGTTCATTCAAGGCGCCATCCATGAGGTGATGCTGGCGCTCGTCCTTTCGGCTGTCATCGTCACCATCGTCATCTATCTGTTTCTGCGGGACTGGCGGGCAACGCTGATCCCCGTCGTCACCATGCCGGTGGCGCTGACGGGCACCCTTGCCGCCCTCTATATAGTCGGATTCTCGATCAACATCCTGACGCTGCTGGCGATCGTGCTTGCCACAGGCCTTGTGGTCGATGACGCCATCGTGGTGCTGGAAAACATCGTTCGTCGCCGTGCCGAGAAGATCGGACCACGGGCCGCCGCGGTGCTTGGGACGCGTGAGGTCTTTTTTGCCGTTATCGCCACGACGGCGACGCTTGCCGCCGTGTTCATTCCGCTGTCATTCCTGCCGGGGCAGGTAGGTGGCCTGTTCCGTGAGTTCGGATTCGTGCTGGCCTTCTCTGTGGGCCTGTCGTCGATCGTGGCGCTGACGCTTTGTCCGATGCTCGCCTCGAGAATGCTGACCAAGGAGATGCGCGAGGATCACGGCATGCTCGGCCGTTTCGGCGAGCTGTTTGCCGATGTCTATCGCCGCACGCTGCTTGCCTGTCTCAATGCGCCGCTCGTGGTCATCGTCTTCTGCTCCCTGTTTTCGGCCGCCGCCATCTTCGCCTTCACGAATGTCAAAAGCGAGCTCACGCCCAATGAAGATCGGGCAATGGTGATGCTGCGGCTGACCACGCCGCAAGGGGCTGGCCTCGACTACACCAAGGATCAGCTGCAGCGTGTGGAGGAGCGGCTGCAGCCACTGATGGATAGCGGCGATCTTCGCAATATTTATGCGATTTCCGGCCTGAACAGCCAGAAGAACACCGGTTTCATGGTGCTAACGCTGGCGCCCTGGGATGAGCGGCATCGCACGCAACAAGAGATTGTCGCCGATATCAACCGCGTCATGGCTGATGTTCCGGCTCTGCGCGGCAATGTCATTCAGGCCAACAGCCTTCGCATTCGCGGCGCCGGTAGCGGTGTGCAGATGGCCATTATCGGCAGCAATCACGAAGCGTTGACCGAAGCGGCCTTGAAGCTGGTTCACGCGCTCGATGCGACCGGTCGCTTCGATACGCCGCGGCTCAATAGCGAACCGACGCAGGCGCAGGTCTCCGTCAATATCGACCGGGAGCGGGCGTCCGATCTCGGCATCGACATATCCGGACTGTCGACGGCGCTCCAGTCCCTGCTTGAGGGACGCTCCGTGGTCGATGTCTTCGTCGCGGGCGAATCCTATCCGGTTCTGCTGACGTCAACGATGCGTCCGATCGACGATCCCACGGATCTTGAAAACGTCTTTCTGAAGACCGGCGACGGTAAGATCGTGCCGATGTCCGTCATCGCGTCGCTTAAAGAGAATGCCGTCGCGCCGCAGCTTACCCGCGATCAGCAGCTGGCGTCTGTGGCGATCACCGCCGGCCTCAAAGATGGCATGTCACTCGGACAGGCCGTGGAGGAGGTGACGAGAGTAGCTACACCTCTGCTGCCACCGGGTTCGCGTTTGATGCCGCTCGCGGAAGCCGCGACGCTGGAGGAAAACTCCAGCGGCATGGCGCTGACCTTTGGCTTCGCCATCGTCATCATTTTCCTGATCCTGGCAGCCCAGTTTGAAAGCGTGCTGTCGTCGCTAATCACCATGTCCACCGTGCCGCTCGGTCTCGCTTGCGCCGTGTTTGCGCTCGTTGTCACCGGTTCGAGCCTGAACATCTATAGCCAGATCGGATTGGTGCTGCTTGTCGGCGTCATGGCCAAGAACGGCATTCTGATCGTCGAATTTGCCAACCAGCTTCGCGACAAGGGCGAGGGGGTTCGAGAGGCGATCGAGCAGGCCTGTGCGCTGCGGCTGCGCCCCGTCATGATGACGATGATCGCAACCATTCTCGGCGGCGTGCCGCTTGTGTTCGCTGAAGGAGCAGGCGCCGAAGCCCGTATCGCGCTCGGCTGGGTGATCGTGGGCGGCCTCGGTTTCGCGACCCTGGTCACTCTCTACATTACGCCGGTCGCCTATCTCCTCATCGCCCGTTTCGCCAAGCCGCAGACGCATGAAGAGCAGCGTCTGCACGAAGAAATGTCCGATGCGGTGCTGCGCGCAAAGCTGGCCAATCTTCGCGCGGCTGAATGAAGTCGACACGGATAAATTGCGCAGATTTAAGGGTGCACGCTGAGTTATGGTAAATTATGCGTGTGGCTTAGCGCTTTTTTAAGTGTGTTTGCTAATCATAGCGGGGAGTAACCGCTGGAACTTTGGCGTTGTTTTTGCCTGGTTCCCCGTGCGCCGACACGATCGGCCCGTGTGCATGATTGCCCGCGGCAGGGTTGCAATGTTTCCTTGTATTTGTTGCGTATTGTTGCGTCCGGAGTTCGTGTGCCGTGAGTATTTTTTCGACCTTCATCAGGGTCACTCCCTCTATGACTACAGCACTGGAAGTGCTGAGGGACACCCAGACCAAATTGGCCAATGCGGAGCGGCAGATGTCGTCCGGGCTGCGAGTGCAGACGGTCAAGGACAACGCCACCTATTGGAGAATCTCCGCTTTGACGCGCACCGACGTCGGCGCGATATCGTCGGTGCAGGATGCACTCGGTCTTGCTGCCTCGACCGTCAACACGGCCTCCACAGGCGTGGAGGGCGCGATCGATGTCGTGACGCAGATCCGTACGAAGCTTGTCAGCGCCTATGAGACGAGCGTCGACAAAACCAAGCTCAACGACGAAATCACCCAGCTCAAGCAGCAACTGCGCAGCGTCGGTGAATCGGCAACCTTCAACGGCGTCAATTGGACTGTGTTGCAAGACGGTACGGATCCGACAAAGCCGCATCAGATTCCCGGGTCCTTTATCCGCAACACCAATGGAAGCATCTCGATCGGCATGCTGAACTACGAAGGCGTGACCTCGACCGGCGGCCCCATCGTTCCCGCCGATGCCCGATATCTGATCGACGATCAATCGAGTGGTTCGGGCGGATACGGCGTGCTGACATCGACCGCCTTTGCGACGGCGGCCGGCGCGGCCAAGAACTACGTCCTGATCAGCAGCAAAAACGGCAGCACCAGCGGCCAGACCGAAATCTCCCTTGATGCAAATACGACGAAGGGGGCGATCACCGACATGGTCAACACGGTGACGGGGATGTTGAAGCAGCTCAATACGATCGGATCTGCTTTCGGCTCGCTCGAGTCCCGCATCAGTCTTCAGACTGAGTTCGCCAAAAATCTCAACGATTCCCTCACGACCGGTGTGGGCAAACTCGTGGACGCTGACATGGAGCAACAGTCGAGCAGAGTATTGGCGCTGCAGGCACAGCAGCAGCTCGGCCTGCAGTCTTTGTCGATCGCCAATGCAAGCTTCAATGCCGTACTTCAGCTTTTCCACGCCGCCTGATCGCCAATCGGCGCCGCAAGCAAGGTGGGGCGGGGTTACCATCGACCCCGTAGAGCGCCGGTATCCCGCGCTTTCCGCAGGAGTTGTGCATATGCTCTATACACAGGGAACAGAGAATTGGTGAATATTTCTCTTCATCATCTTGCCGCAATGTTTCATATCTGCTGCGGACATCGAACCGGAGAGCGACGATTCTATGATCAAGAAAATTGCCATTCTTGCCCTAGCGGCAGCCTTTTTGAACGCGTGCACCACGACTGATCCCTATACGGGCGAGCAGAAGGTGTCCAACACGGCCGGCGGTGCGGCGATCGGCGCCGGCGTCGGCGCGGTCGCCGGTCTTCTCATTGGTCATTCGCCATCGTCGCGCCGCAATGCCGCGCTGATCGGTGCAGGCGTCGGTGCGCTAGCAGGTGCCGGTATCGGCAACTACATGGACCAGCAGGAATCCGAGCTGCGTGCGCAGTTGCAGGGCACCGGGGTCTCGGTTACCCGCGTCGGCGACCGCATCATCCTCAACATGCCGTCGGCCATCACTTTCGACATCGACAGGGATGCGATCAAGCCGGAATTCTTCGCGACGCTCAATTCCGTCGCAATCGTTCTGCGCAAATTCAACCGCACCCTCATCGACGTCAACGGCCACACCGATTCGACCGGAAGTCTGCAGCATAACCAGGATCTGTCCGAACGCCGTGCCGGCTCGGTTGCTTCCTATCTCAGCAGCCAGGGTATCGATCAGCGTCGCATGTCGGCGATCGGCTTCGGCCCTTCGCAGCCGGTTGCAACGAATGCGAACGAGGCTGGCCGCGCCCAGAACCGCCGCGTCGAGATCCAGATCGCGCCGATCACGCAGAACGGCTAACCTGTTCAATGAAACGGCCGGGTCTCACGATCCGGCCGTTCTTTTTACTCGCACGGTCACGCATGCATGCTTGCACCCTTGGTGATCTTGTCGACGATCTTCTTTTCCGCGCGCAAGGCGATGCCGACGACCTTGGCGTCTTCAGGGGTGAACTCGGAAAAGACTGCACGATTGGCCACGTCATGGCCGGTTGAAAACATTTCTTCGATGAAGACGGAAGAGGTGACGCCGCGTTCCAGCGCGCGGCGATGGATGGCGGAGATCTTGTCTTGGTCGGCTGAAAGGACAATGATCGGCTGGATCGACAAAGCATGGTAGACGTTGCCGGTGCGATCGCGATAGGCTTCGCCGATGATATCGGGATGTTGCCCGGCGATGCCTGTCGACAGGAAGGCAGTCACGTTCAGCTTCTGCCAGGATTGAAGATCGCTCCGCAGAACGATCGCGATTTTAGTATCGAACATCGATGGTCACTTTCATGCAGCCTGGAAATGGGACATTGCGCGACGATGTAGCGGGACAGATCTTCGAGGGTCTTGAACGTTTGTGCGTGACGCCGGATGCCAACCGCATCCTATCGGCGCCAGCCTATCCAGGTATCGAACGAATCCAGGCGCAATTTCGAGGCGATGCGTTCGATCTGCATCGACACGATACCTATGCGCTTGGCGTCACCATGCGAGGCGTGCAGACGTTCCGCTATCGCGGCGAGCGGCGCTATAGCCAGCCGGGGCGGGTGATCATCCTTCATCCAGACGAGTTGCACGACGGCGGCGCTGCGACAGAGGACGGGCTCGTCTATCGCATGCTCTATCTGGAGCCTTCGGTGCTCTTCCAGTGTCTGGAGGCCGCGCGCATCGGCCTGCCTTTCGTCGATGACCCGATCGTTGAAGACGATCGGCTTGCCGGTTTGCTGCTGGCGGCGCTGGGCGAGCTTGATCGCGAATTGGACGAGCTATTCGTCGACGACTTCGTTTCTCGCCTGGCCGATGGTCTCGTGCAGCATGCGCGCCTGCCGCAGCGGCCGTTGGGCAGCATTGCTTGGGGGCAGGCGAAAGCGGCGCGGGAATATCTGGAAGCGCACGTCACACGCGGTGTTCGCTCCCAGGAGCTGGAGCAGATCACTGGCCTCGACCGGTTTGCGCTTGCTCGGCATTTCCGAGCCGCTTTCGCCACCAGCCCGCATCGATTTCTGCTGATGCGCCGGCTGCGGCAGGCAAAGGCGTTGATTGTCGAGGGCGAACCGATTGCCGAAGTTGCCGCTGCGACCGGCTTTGCCGATCAGAGCCATTTGACCCGGCATTTCAAGAAGGCATTCGGTATTGCGCCAGGCGCCTGGAGCAGCATGGTTCGCGCGGCGGGAACGCCCGGCTGACCGGCTTTGGCGGTGCGCCTTCAAGCGGTTTGAAGCCATCATCAACCCCTCTGAGGAAGGGAGGTCGGTTTCGCCCTTTTCATGGCTGGACACGGCTGTTTCTATGTCCCATAGAACCGCAAAAGGTTAACGTCCTTTGTGCTCGCGATGGGAGATTCGGACTATGGTTCTGGCTGATGCGAAGGCGGGAAAACGTAACGAGGCTGGGATATCAGCCGTTCTCGGCGTCTTGAAGCAGGCTTTCGGGGAGCGTTTCCAGACCGGTGAAAGTTTTCGTGCACAGCACGCCCATACCACCACCTACATCCCTCCGCAGCTTCCAGACGGCGTCGTTTTCGCCGAGACGCGCGATGACGTGCAGGCCGTCGTCAAGGCTTGTGCCGAGCATCGGGTTCCGATCATCCCGTTTGGCACGGGCTCTTCGCTCGAAGGGCAAGTGAACGCTCCGAGTGGTGGAATCTCCATCGATTTCAGCCGCATGAACCGCATTCTCGAAGTCAATGCCGAGGATCTGGATTGCACGGTCGAGCCTGGGGTGACGCGCGAGCAGCTCAACGTCTATCTGCGCGACACCGGATTGTTTTTTCCGATCGATCCGGGTGCCAATGCCTCGATCGGCGGCATGACGTCGACGCGCGCTTCTGGCACCAATGCCGTGCGTTATGGCACGATGAAGGACAATGTGCTGTCCGTGACCGTCGTCACCGCCAATGGCGAGGAAATCCGCACCGCACGCCGCGCCAAGAAATCTTCCGCCGGCTATGACCTGACGCGGCTTTTCGTCGGCGCCGAGGGCACGCTTGGCGTGTTGACGTCCGTTACGCTGCGGCTGCAGGGCATTCCTCAAAAGATTGCCGGTGGCGCCTGCGCGTTCCCGGATATCAAGGCTGCCTGTGATGCCGTCATTATGACCATTCAGATGGGCATTCCGGTCGCGCGTATCGAGTTGCTCGATGCCGTGCAGATGCGCGCTTCCAACCGCTATTCCGGCCTGACCTACGAAGAAAAGCCGACGCTTTTCCTCGAATTCCATGGCACGGACGAGACAGTCGCGCTGCAATCGGCGCAATTTGGAGAGATCGCAGCGGAATGTGGCGGCGGCGAGTTTCTCTGGACCGACAATGCAGAAGAGCGCAACAAGCTCTGGAAAGCGCGTCATGATGCCTACTGGGCCTGCCGCGCATTGGCGCCTGAACTCGCTGCATTGTCGACGGATGTCTGCGTGCCGATCTCGCGGCTTGCGGAATGCGTCGCGGAAACACAGGCCGATATCGAGGCACATGGTTTGCTGGCGCCTATTGTCGGCCACGCCGGCGACGGCAACTTCCATGTGCTCGTGCTCTTCGACGACAAGACTGCGGAAGGCATTGCCGTTGTCGAGGATTTCGTGGGGCGCCTCAACGCCCGAGCGCTTGCCATGGACGGCACCTGCACGGGTGAGCACGGCATAGGGCAGGGTAAGATGGCGTTTCTCGAGCAGGAACTCGGCAATGCCGTCGACGTGATGCGACAGGTCAAGGAAGCCCTCGATCCCGATTCCATCTTCAACCCAGGAAAGATTTTCCACCCGCATTGAAGAGTGAAGCATTCCCATGATCCTGGCCTGCTATGCACCGGAATGGTGCTAGAGCCGGGCGATTTTAGGCCACACCGACCTGAGATCCGAATTCGCTCTAGAATCAAGGGAGTAGGGCATGATGCCGCTGGAAAACCGCTTACACTTTTCGGCATCATGTTCTAGGCTGCAGCGGCTTTTCCCAACTTATGTCATGGAAAGCGGCCAGGAAGGGCTGAATTATGTGGCAAGCCTCGGGAAATGGGTGCGATTCTTGGTTGAGAGCCAATAGAGAAGTGCGTATCTGGGGCGATGTAGTGTATGTGCTTGGATAGACTGAGATTCATCGTCTATTCGGAATGAAGATTGGAGACGGCTAGCGTTGTTGGGAAGGGTCCTGGTTTTTCTGGGTGGATTGCTTGTGGTGGTGCTGTTTTTGGCACTGCTTGCTCCGCTCTTCATAGACTGGACCGATTTTCGCAAGAATTTCGAGGATCAGGCGAGCCGCATTATCGGCAAGAAGGTGACCGTTCACGGCACCGTCGACGCGCGACTGTTGCCGTTTCCATCCGTGACGTTGCATGATTTGCGAGTCGGCCAGGAGGCCGATGGCACGCCGCTGGTGCAGATTGCCGAATTCTCCATGGATGCCGAGCTCGCGCCTTTCCTTTCCGGCGAGGCGCTGATCTTCGACATGCGTGTATCGAAGCCCAAGGTGCGTCTGCGGTTGCTGAAGGACGGCACCCTGGACTGGATGCGCGGCAGTCAGCCCGAGATCCCGGCAAAGTCTGTGGTGCTTGAAAGCGTGCATGTCGAAAACGGCGATATCGTCTTTATCGACGAGCAGTCGGGCCGCACCCGGCACGTGGCAAACCTCAATGCCCAGATGTCCGCGAGATCGCTTGCCGGCCCGTGGCGCATCGAAGGGGATGCGGCACTCGATAGCGAGCACGGCAATTTCACGGTTTCGAGCAGCCAGCCGGATGATAATGGCGTCCTGCGCGTCCGCACACGATTGATGCCTGACCGTCATCCCCTCAATGTCGATCTCGACGGCGAGTTGAAGCTGGTCAACAGCAAGCCCGACTACATGGGATCCTTTACGGCGGGGGTCAACGACAAGCAGTCGCGCAATTCTGGCGATCAGAAGGCGCAGCCCCGCATCAAGGGTCGTTTCGAACTGACGAATGATCGTATTCGCGTGCCGGAATACCGCCTCGAAGTCGGTGCAGATGATGATCCCTATGTGGTCACGGGCGAGGCGACGCTGGATACCGGCTCCAAGCCCGAGTTTTTGCTGACCGCCGATGGTCAGCAGATCGACGTCAATCGGCTTGGCAACAGCAAGGGTGCCAATGGCAAGACCAACAGAAACCCGGCGGTTTCGGCTCGTCAGCGCCTCAACAATCTGATCGCGATCGCGGCTGAGATTCCGGTGCCGCAGGTGCCGGGCAAGGCGACATTCCGCCTGCCGGCGATCGTTGCCGGCGACACGACCATCCGTGACGTTCAGCTCGATCTGGAGCCGGCGGGAACGGGATGGAAGATCGATCATGCGATCGGCATGCTGCCGGGTCGCACACAGGTCGAAGCGCGTGGGAGTCTCGTGCTGCAAGGTGAGCCGAATTTCGTCGGCAATCTGGTTGTTGCGTCGAACCAGCCCTCCGGCCTTGCTTCGTGGCTGGTAGGGTCCGTCGATCCCTCGATTCGCCAGTTGCGGCAGGCCGGGTTCTCCGCCGATGTCAGCCTGCGCCACGACGCGCAGCGCTTTGAGAATCTGGAGATCGCGATCGGCGCTGCGACGCTGAAGGGCAGGCTCGATCGCGTGGCGCCGGGCGGCAAGACCACTCCGAAGCTTGCCGTTGACCTTTCGGGCGACGCACTCGATCTCGACGCGCTAAGGGCGTTGACTGGGCTTATGACTGGCCAGAACAGCGACGAATCTCTATTCGATCACCACATCACTGCGCATCTGCAAGCCGGGAAGTTCATGGCTTTCGGCGTGCCGGCAGACAATGTCGACACCTCGTTTTCAATTGCCGACGGCTCGCTCACACTCGATAAGCTGACTGTCCGCAACGTTGCAGGCGCCGAGATCACCGCGACCGGGCGGGCAGAGGGCTCGCCGTCAGACTACAAGGGATCAGGCGAAATCACCTTCAAGGCCGCGGATCCTGGGCCGTTCTTCGAGATGCTGCGTCAGCATCTGCCGCATCACCCGGTGATGGACCGGTTGGTGCGCAATGCTGCATGGTACGGAAATACCGCCCTTCGAGGCGCGGTAACGCTTGGCGGCGATCAGGATAATGCGCTGACCGTGACCTTGGCAGGCGTTTCCAACGGCAGCCGCGTCAATTTCGACTACCGCATGTCGGACCTTTCGGCTTTCGCTGGCAAGGGAACGACGACGCTAGAGGGGACGCTCGAAAACTCCATCACCTCGATTGTGTTTGGCCAGGCCGGGCTTGATCCGCTGCCGGTCGAAGCCGATGCCAATGGCCGCCTGACGCTGAAGGTTTCCGCCAGCGGTACGGATCCGGCTGACGCCGCATTGACTTTTGCCACCGACAAGACGTCGTTTACGGCGAACGGCAAGGTCGATGTGCGCCCCGACAGTTTCCTCAACGGCAATATCGCCTTGTCTCTCGAAAGCGCCGATATCGATCCCTATTTCGTGATGAACGGCATTGGGGTGCCGCAGATGGGCAGCGGACTGCCCGTCAAGTTGCAGGCCAATGCAGCTCTAAGCCCGGACAAGATCGTGCTGTCCGACATGAAGGGGCTGCTTGCAGACAACAATGTGTCGGGTGTGTTCACGCTCGACAGAAAGGCGGCCAATATCAAGGCGACGGGCGAGCTGGCGCTAGACAAGATGGATCTCGGCTGGCTCGCGGAGGCGATCTACGGGCCGATGGAGGATCCCAAAACGGGAAATCTCTCTAAGGAGAAGCTTGGTCTGCCGGCCTTCACAGGGCTCGATATTGGGGTCAAGCTTTCAGCAAAGCAGGTGTGGCCCGGCATGTTCGGACGGATTTCGAACTTCACCGGCAATGTGGTCTACAAGGGCGAGGAGTTTCGTCTGAACGATCTGGCTGGCGGCTGGAATGGCGGCACGTTGAACGGCAGCCTGATGCTCGCCAATTCCGACGGCACGGGCCTGATGCAGACGAAGCTCAATCTCGTCAACGGAGATCTGGCCGCCGTGGTCTGGCAACGCGATGGCGCGCCGCTTGCCAGCGGTCGTTTCGGTTTGGGGATGAATGTCGAGGCGAGCGGCAAGAGCATTGCCGAGCTTGCTGCAAACGCCAGCGGCTCGGGCGAGATCAAGCTCGGCGAAGCGCATGTGCGCGGCCTCAACCTATCCGTCCTGTCGCCGTTGCTGTCGGCCACGGATCAAATTCAGGGCGAGATCACAGCCGACAAGGTTTTGCCGATCGTGCAGACGCTGCTCAACAATGGCGAGGCGGTGTTGGCGCAGACCAGCATCCCCTTCAATATTTCTGCGGGTGTCGCGCGCGCCACCAACATTGTTGTCAGCAACGACACGGCGAAGCTTTCGGGCAATGCAGAAATCAGCCTGCCAGACGAGCGGATGCGCGGATCTCTTGGGATTGGCTTTAAGGCCGGAAGCGAAGCGCAGAGTGGCGCTGAGCCGGCTCTACGCCTCGATTTCGCCGGGCCGCTTGCAACGCCGGGGCGAACGATGGATGTGACCGACATTACAAGCTTCCTCTCCGTTCGGGCCTTCGAGCGCGAACGGCGGCGTGTCGAGCGCTTACAGGCCAATGTGCTGGAGAAGCAGCGGCTTCGGCGTGAGGTGTCGCTTTACAAATATACGGCTGCCGTGCGCGAGGCCCAGCGCCAGCGTGATGCGGCCATCGAGCAGCAGCGCCGCGCCGAAGAGACGCGGCTGCGCGATATAGCTCGGCAAGCCGCTGCGGAAAAGCAGGCCGAAGAGGACGTCAAGGCCAGGCAGGCTGAGGAGGAAGCCAAGGCAAGGCAGGCGGCAGAGGACGCGAAGGCAAAAGCTGCGGCGGAGCAGCGCGCCAAAGCTGAGGCTCAGCCGGCACCCAACGTGCAGACACCGAAAGCCCCGGCTCCCTTGAATTTTAACGAGCTGCCTGGCGGCATTCAATAGCACCATAGCTTGGTCACGGGATACCGGAGCGCTACATCCGATGGTGCGTTCCTGAATTGCCCAGCACTTGGCCAAGGCGTGCATAAGCGCGACGCCGCGCACGGCACAACATCTTTGATAAAACTTCTTTGGCTTCTTGTAGCCCTGACCTAATGGCGGTCTTTCAGCCACTTGAGAACGTAGAGGCGAAGTGCCGACGAGAGGTTGCTGCCCGCCTCGCGCCCGTCGTCAATCTCGGAGATCAACGCAGCAAGCGAGATGCCGCGCGCATTGGCAATTGCCTTCAGTTCTGTCCAGAAGGCATCCTCAAGGGAAAAGCTCGTGCGATGGCCATGCAGCGTCGCGGAATGTTTACGGATCATCGGTGAATCGATCAAATCGGAAAAGATGGGGGTATTTCTCAAAATGATTCAAAATGCTGAAGTAAGCAACTGATTTTGGAAGTTTTTTATACTCTTGGCACGATCACTTGTCGGGCTTGGGCGTCTCGATGTGACCGGCTTCGTGGGCTTTTTCCGCCTTCTCGTTAAGCGCCTTGGTCAGGTTCTTTTCCGTCTTGGTGCGGCCGAAGCTGATGCGGTTCTGCTCCGCCTGCTTTTCCTTTTCGGAACGGGCCTGCTTCTTGCGAAACTGACGCAGATTGACGATTTCCGCGCTCATTGGTCTATCCCTTTTCCATATGAAAAGGGGAAGCAGATGCTTCCCCGGATATGCCTACTGCTTCTTGCGGAATGCGTCGAGAGAGACGACGGAGCCGGGCTTCTTTTCCTCGCCATCCTTGGGAGCTGCGGCCGGCTCGTCCGTGCCCTCGGCAGGCACCGGATAGGCGGTGATCTCGCTGGTGGTGATTTCCTCGTCATCGGCCAGCGGCACGTCGAACTCGAGCTCGAAGTTGACGGATGGATCGTAAAAACCGCGAACGGCATTGAACGGGATAACCAGCTTTTCCGGAACGTCGGAGAAGGAGAGGCCGATCTCGAACAGGCTCTCAGTGACCTTAAGATCCCAGAACTGGTGCTGGATGACGATGGTCATCTGCTCCGGGTACTTCGACTTCAGGTGCTGCGAGATGCGCACGCCGGGAGCGCCCGTCAGGAAGGTAATGAAGAAATGATGATCGCCGGGCAGACGGCCGGTCGCGCCGACTTCGGTCAACACCTTGCGTATGACTCCACGCAGGGCGTCCTGTGCCAAAATATCGTAGCGGATATGATCCTGCGCCATACTTTCCTGTCTTTCGTTAGCCCATGCTTTTTCTAAGGCTTATGCCACGCTCGACGCCAAGGGGAAAGCCCCGTGCGCGAGTCATCGCTCGGTCTTACTATAATATAGCAATGAAAGATAAGGTGAAGGCTTCTGTTGCCAGGTGCCTTCGGACCCCGCCTAAGAGTGCGACCCCTTAGGACTTTATTTGAAGTGTCACACCGCGATTAAGCAGCGAGACGAGCTTCCGCATAGTTGTCGTTTGCAACTACAATTTTAGCCCGATAACGGCGGTACAATGCCGAGCAAAAAGTCGATCTTTACACCCTTGTCGATCCTGTTTCGCCCCCATCAAAAGCCGGTCTGTCGCCAGTCTTGCCGGCCGGTTTTTGGTGGAGGCGCCGGGTACCGCCCCCGGGTCCAATAGGTTTATTACACCGCTCATTTATCGCCATAGCCGGCCCGAAGACCAGCAAGGGTGATATAGTGTTTTCCGCAGGCGAAGGGAAGGGCAATTGTCATAAATGCTTTGCCGAAACATCGGTTTGCGGTGGCTCAGGCGAGATTTGCCTGAATTACTTTGCGTTGCGGTTGGTTTCATGCCCGCTTGTCACTAAAATCGCGAAAAGGGAATCGGCCGGGCAGGCGACGGTAGATAATCGTCGGTGCATTTGGCTGTCCGCAAAATTCAAGCGATTTCGGAGCAGAAGATGGCTCGTCACCCAGAGTATCAATATCTCGACCTGATGGAGCACCTGCTCGAACATGGCGACCGCCGGATTGATCGGACCGGTGTCGGCACGTTGAGTGGCCTCGGTGCGATGATGCGCTTCGATCTTTCGAAGGGGCAGATCCCGATCTTCACCACCAAGCGTGTCTATTGGAAGCTTGCCGTCAAGGAGATGCTTTGGTTCCTGACCGGTGATACGAATATCCGCAATCTCCTCAAGGAGAATGTGCGTATCTGGACCGATTGGCCGCTCGCCAAATATCGTAAGGCGACCGGAGAAGAGATCGATCAGGTCGCCTTTGAAAAGCGGATTTTGGAGGATGAGGCCTTCGCGCTGCAATGGGGCGATCTCGGCCCGGTCTACGGCAAGCAGTGGCGGCAGTGGCGCGATGCGGAGGGCCGGGTGCACGACCAGCTCGCCACGGTCATCAATGATCTGAAGACCAATCCGAGCAGCCGGCGGATGATCTTTCACGCCTGGAATGTCGGGGAGCTGGCCGATATGGCGCTGCACCCTTGCCACATGGTCTATCAGTTCCACGTCTCGAACATATCCGGCACGGATGGTCGGCGTCCGCGCCTCAGCCTGATGGTCTTCCAGCGCTCGTGCGACCTCTTCCTCGGCAATCCCTTCAATATCTGCCAGCAGGCGGCGTTGCTGGCCATGGTTGCGCAGCAGGTCGATATGGATATGGGCGAGCTCGTGTGGTCCGGCGGCGATGTGCATCTCTATCTCAACCACCTGGATGCAATCCGCGAACAGCTCAGCCGTGAACCCAAACCTTTCCCGACCTTGCGTCTGCTTCGCCGGCCGGACAGCATCGATGATTACCGCATCGAGGATTTCGAGGTCACCGGCTACGAGCCGCATGCTGCGATCGCAGCGGAAGTTGCAGTCTGAAGCGTGCCGCACAAAAGCGTGCAGCGGTTTTGCGACAACGACATGAGCAAAATAAGGGCTTAAAGCGCGGAGAGCGTATCTGAAAGATCGCGAAGCGCTTTAGGCATTTCGGCCGGCAACGAGCACGGCGCCGGTCACGAGCAGGAATGCTCCGACAAGCTGCGATGCGCTGAGGTTGGTCAGTTTTCCCGAGATGGTGGCATCGAATGCCAGGCCGGCCAGCAACTGGCTGGCGACGAGCACGGCTATGGTGGGAGCGGCGCCGAGCCGTTGATAGCCAAGGATACCCGCAAAGACGAAGAACGAGCCCAGCAGTCCGGGCAGCAGCGCCCAGGGCCTGATGGCTCCGACGGCCTCCGCAAGGCCGGCAAGGCCGTTGCGGGAAATCAGGATCAGCATCAGCGTCGTCAGCCCGACCGAGGAATTGATGACCAGCGCGATAAGCACGGTCGATGCCGACTGGGTGATCCGCACCATCAATGCGTTCTGCAAGACCAGCGATATGCCGGCGAGAATGAGCGTTGCCACCGTAATCGGCATGATGTGTGCGCCTTTAAGCAGCAGGCCCGTTATCGGGATACGTGCGCTTGTCGAGCAGCAGTTGCAGGAAAGCGAGGTCAAGCCAGCGTCCGAACTTGGTTCCGACTTCGGGCAGGACGCCGACCTGCTGGAAGCCGAGCTTTTCATGCAGCCTGATCGAAGCCACATTGCCGGCTTCGATGCCTGCGACCATCGCATGCTTTCCAATCGCGCGGGCACGCTCGATCAGCTCGATCATCAGTGCCTTGCCAATGCCGCCGCGATATTGATCGTTTCGGACATAGACGGAATGCTCCACTGTGTGCCGATAACCGTCGAAGGCGCGCCAGTCGCCGAAGGAGGCATAGCCGATAACTTCGCCTCGATCGTTCGTCGCCACCAGCACCGGATAGCCCAGCTTGTGCCGATCCTGCAGCCATAGCCGGCGATTAGCGATGTCGACCTGCGTCTCGTTCCAGATCGCCGCGGTATTGGCGACGGCGTCATTATAGATCGCGGTAATCCCCGGGAGATCTTCTTCTCTTGCATCGCGAATTTGCATCGGCAACCCCATTGGCCATCCACTAAATTGGACGGATACCTATCCTGTTGTTTCAGGCTGTCATACACCGATTTATAGGTCTGTCCACTATCTTATTATGGAAATCCAAAGGCTAAAAGCGGCGCAGCTTCCACGAGTTTTATGAAATTCGATTTGATTATCAATCGGAAAGTGGCCTGAAATCGCAAAGCGTCGAGACCACTATATTGTCGATGGCTTCCTGTGATGTAGTCGGCGGAAGTCATCCAGTGCCGATTGCTCTCTCCGAGATTGTCTACTATAGTTTACATATGTCTCAATATGACGATATCGAAAGGCGCATCGGCGCCCGCATTCGCATCGAGCGCGAGAGCCGCGGCTGGTCGTTGACGGAGCTTGCCGAACGGTCTGCCGTTTCGCGTGCCATGATCCATAAGATCGAGCGTGGCGAGAGCAGCCCCACGGCGACCCTCCTCGGTAAGCTCTCCGGTGCCTTCAGCCTCAGCATGTCGACATTGATGGCGCGTGCGGAGATGCAGCAGGGCCGGTTTCTGCGCCAGGAGGAGCAACCCGTCTGGATCGATCCGCAGACTGGTTACAAGCGTCGGCACGTCTCCCCGAAGTCCGATTTGCCGCTGGATCTGGTTCGCATCGAGTTACCTGCGGGAGCTGAAGTCCCGATGCCCGCATCGGCCTATGCCTTCATGCGGCAGCTCATATGGGTGCTGGAAGGGCGGCTGACTTTTCTTGAAGGGGATGTCCGGCACGTTATGTCGGAAGGAGATTGCCTAGAGCTTGGTCCGCCGACGGATTGTGTTTTCAGAAACGAGACCGGGAAGCCATGCATCTATGCCGTTCTCGTGCTTCGCAACGCGTGAGGTGTCGTACGTAGGCCTTTAGATGTCTTGGCAGAAGGCTCTGTAGATCAGCAGCGCCAGCGATCTGCGCTGAGCTAAACTTGCCGTTACTGCATGGCATTCCGCTCGTTCGGTCGAGCAAGAGGCGCTATGCTCCTGCCGTTCCCCTATATCAAACGAGGAGATCGGCCGTGGAGATCGCAGTCATCGGAGCGGGCGCGATGGGCAGCGCTATTGCGAAACGCCTTGTCGAAAACGGCGTAAGCGTGCTGACCTATCTGGTAGGGCGCTCGGCAGTGACGATAAAGCGGGCGAAGATGGCCGGCATGCAGCCTGCCGATCTTGACGCCGTCGCGGGCGCAGGACTCATCCTTTCCATTGTACCGCCTGCCACGGCGATTGCTGTTGCCGAACAAACCGCCGCTGCGATCCGCAGGCGCGGCTTGAAAACCACATTCATGGACTGCAATGCGATTTCGCCGCAGACGATGAAGCAGGTCGCGGAAATTTTCGGCAGCGATTGCGGTACGGTTCTTGATGGCTCCATTATCGGTGGCCCGCCGAAAGCCGGGCAGAAAGGCCCCAAACTCTATGTTTGCGGCGATGCCGGCGACAGTAGCGCCGTGCTCGCCGAACACGGCATCCAGGTGCGCCGCATCGATGGACCGATCGGCGCGGCGTCGGCGTTGAAAATGTGCTATGCCGGTATCAATAAGGGCGTGACCGGTCTCGGCGCCGCCATGCTGCTTGCCGCGATCCGTTCGGGAGCCGATGCGGCCCTGAAACGCGAGCTGCAGGAGAGCTTACCGGATCTTGATACGAAACTGGCAAGCGCCATTCCGGACATGTATCCTAAAGCCTATCGTTGGGTTGCCGAGATGGAAGAGATCTCGGAGTTCCTCGGTGAAGACGATCCTGCCGCCTTGATCTTCAAGGGCATGGCCGGTCTTTATCGAAAGATGGCAGAGGACCGGGAACATGGCGGCTTGCTGGCAGAGCAGCTCGACAAACTAAACAATGGCGGACGGTAAATCGAAAGGGGTGCTTTTTCTGCGCCGTCGCGACTATCGTATGGCGCTATCGTCGGTCGATTCGTACTGGCATGGATTGTCGTCTGAGGGGAAAGCATGAGCCAACCGATTAAAACCATCGTCGTCGCCGTTTCGCGCAATGGCATCATCGGGCGTGACGGCGACATGCCCTGGCGGCTCTCGGCCGATCTCAAGCGTTTCAAGGCCATGACCCTCGGCAAACCCGTCATCATGGGACGCAAGACCTATGAGTCGATCGGCAAGCCGCTGCCCGGCCGGCCGAATGTCGTCATCACCCGCGACGCAGGCTTTTCTGCTGAAGGGGTGACGGCGGCGCATTCACTGGACGAAGCCATAGAGATGGCGTCGCTGCTCGCTGCGGAGAGCGGTTCAGACGAAATCTGCATTCTCGGCGGCGGAGAAATCTATCGGCAGTCGATCGCAGTGGCGGACCGTCTGCTGATTACGCATGTCGAGGCCGAAGTGGAAGGGGATACGTCCTTTCCCACGATCGATCCCGTCCTCTGGCAGGTCGAGAGCGAGCTTGCCGTACCGGCTGGCGAGAAAGACACATATCCGACGCGTTTCGTCGTTTATCTCAGGCGAAATGCGTAAAAGCTGCCCCGAAAAATCAAATATTTTCCAGTTATTCCGACGAAGTTCCTGAAGTCGCGTTGAAAGCAGGTGCGTCGATACCTATAACGGGAAGCAATCGCTGCCACTCACGTATTTCGTGGGTTTGGCGCGATGCTGGGAGTCAACAAACAAAGAGGTTTTGATGCCTTGGAGCAATCAGAATGGCGGCGGCGGTGGCCCATGGGGCGGCGGTGGCGGCGGTGGAAATAACCAGGGACCTTGGGGGCAAGGACCAAACCGGCCGCGCGGAAGCGGCAACGGAGGACCTCCGGATCTCGAGGATATTATTCGCCGCGGCCAGGATCGTCTGAAGGGTTTCGTCCCCGGTGGCTTCAATGCAGGCGTCTTTCTCATTATTGCGGCAATTATCGGTGTTTTCTGGCTTATCCAGTGCGTCTATACGGTACAGCCGGACGAGCGTGGCGTGGAATTGCGTTTCGGCAAGCCGCGCGAAGAAGTCTCCATGCCTGGCCTTCATTTCCATTTCTGGCCGATCGACCGCGTCGAGTTCGTCAAGGTGACTGAGCAGCAGCGCAACATCGGCAGCCGCTCGAGCGCCAGCTCGGCTAATAACGGCCTGATGCTGACCGGCGATCAGAACATCGTCAATGTCCAGTTTTCCGTTCTCTACGCGGTAACCAACCCGCAGGCCTATCTGTTCAAGATAGAGAGCCCCGACGAGACGCTGCAGCAGGTGGCTGAAAGCGCCATGCGCGAAGTTGTCGGCCGCCGTCCCGCGCAGGATATCTATCGCGACAACCGCCAGGAAATAGCCGTTCAGGTCAGAAACATCATCCAGGACACGATGGATCGCTACGATGCCGGCATTTCCATCAATGCCGTGCCGATCGAAGACGTTTCTCCGCCGCGCGAAGTCGCCGACGCGTTCGATGAGGTGCAGCGCGCCGAGCAGAACGAAGACCAGCAGGTGGAAGAGGCCAACCAATACGCCAACCAGAAGCTCGGTCAGGCGCGTGGTCGTGCAGCGCAGATTCGCGAAGAGGCAGCCGCCTACAAGGATCGTATCGTAAAGGAAGCACAGGGTGAGGCTCAGCGCTTCATCTCGATCTACGACGAATACGCCAAGGCGCCGGAAGTGACCCGCAAGCGTCTGTTCCTTGAAACCATGGAGGCCGTTATCGGCAATTCCAACAGCGTCATCATCGACGACAAGCAGGGCGTTGTTCCCTATCTGCCTCTGAATGAAGTCGGCAAGCAGGTCAACAAGCCTGCCAATGCAACTCAGCCGGAGGCCAAACAATGACGTCCAGCCGTTTGCCAGCCATCCTCATCGCGTTCGCGGTGGTGCTGCTACTCATCTATTCGTCGGTGTTCGTGGTCAATGCCCGCGAACAGGCGATTGTCCTTCGCTTCGGCCAGATTCGTGCGGTCAAGACGGAGCCGGGTCTGTATTTCAAGCTGCCGTTCGCCTTCATGGACGCCGATCGGGTTCAATATATTCAGCAGCAGGAACTGCGCTTCGATCTGGACAATATCCGCGTTCAGGTTTCGGGTGGTAAGTTCTACGAGGTCGATGCTTTCGTCCTCTACAAGATCGCTGATGCGCGGAAGTTCCGCGAAACGGTATCGGGTGATCGCGATGCAGCGGAATCACGGCTTAGAACCCGTCTCGATGCCTCGCTGCGCCGCGTCTACGGTCTGCGCAGTTTCGATGCTGCGCTATCCAGCGAACGTGCATCGATGATGACGGAAGTGCGCGACGACCTGCATCGCGATGCCGAAACGCTCGGCCTCAATATCGAGGACGTTCGTATCCGCCGGACCGACCTGACGCAGGAGGTCTCGCAGCAGACCTTCGACCGCATGAAGGCGGAGCGTCTGGCTGAAGCTGAGCTGATCCGTGCGCGGGGTAACGAAGAAGGCCAGCGCCGCCGTGCGATTGCAGACCGCCAGGTCGTCGAGATCGTTGCGGATGCGCAAAAGGAGTCGGAAGTTCTGCGCGGTCAGGGTGAAGCCGAGCGCAACGGTATCTTCGCCGATGCTTCGAAGCGCGACCCTGGCTTCTACGAGTTCTATCGCTCGATGGCGGCCTACAACAAGGCATTCGCCTCCGGAGGCAAGACGCTGGTCCTGCCGCCGAACAAGTCGGACTTCTTCAAGTTCTTTGACAGTCCCGCGGGCTCCCCGGCCAATACAGGTGCACCGGCACTGGCCAATCCGGCGGCTTCAGCGAATTGATCCCGTCAAACATAGTGAACTCGAAGGGCTGCCTCACGGCGGCCCTTTTCCGTTAGACGCAGTGCCGCCGTTGCCATGGCTTCCGCGCAATGGACTGAGGTTCGGGGATATCGCAAAAAGGTGATTTCACGCTTCATCATTCCGCCTTATGTTGATGCTTATTCAAGATTTCCCTTTTTTGATGAGGATGCCTGATGGCCCCGATCTATCGCCTGCCTTTCAGCCGTTCGTTTGCTTTGCTGGCCAGCATAGCCTTGACTGTCGGGCCGGTTGCGGGCGGCGCGGAACAGGCTTTCGCTCAGGTGCAAAATAGCGGTGCGCCGGCTGGCGCTCAGGTGCCGGCAACCGCCGGCAGTCAAGCGACGCAGGCGGCCGCACCAACGATGACGATGAACCCGGCAATGAACGCCGGCCCAGCTTCCGTTGCCGATCTGGCCGCCGGTCTGCTCGATGCTGTCGTCAATATCTCCACCTCGCAGAAAGTGAAGGATGAGGGAAACGGTCCGGCGACGCCGAAGTTGCCGGAGAATTCGCCTTACCAGAATGAATTCAATGACCTCTTCAACAACAAGAAGGACGACGACAGCAACCGCAAGGTGAGCTCGCTCGGCTCGGGCTTCGTCATCGATCCTTCGGGATATATTGTCACCAACAACCACGTCATCGAAGGCGCCGACGATATCGAAGCGATCTTCCCGAACGGTACCAAGCTCAAGGCCAAACTGATCGGAACCGATACGAAGACCGATCTTTCCGTGCTTAAGGTGGAGCCGAAGCATCCGTTGACTGCGGTCAAGTTCGGCGATTCCTCCAAGATGCGGATCGGCGACTGGGTGATGGCGATCGGCAATCCGTTCGGCCTTGGCGGTTCCGTGACGATCGGTATCGTCTCTGCCCGCGGTCGTAATATCAATGCCGGCCCCTACGACAATTTCATCCAGACCGATGCGGCGATCAACAAGGGCAACTCCGGCGGCCCGCTCTTCAACATGAAGGGTGAGGTGATCGGTATCAACACGGCCATTATCTCTCCGAGCGGCGGTTCGATCGGTATCGGCTTTGCCGTTCCGTCTGAGCTGGCCGAAGGTGTCGTCAATCAGCTCAGGGATTTCGGCGAGACGCGTCGCGGCTGGCTTGGCGTGCGCATTCAGCCGGTCACTGACGATGTCGCCAACAGCCTTGGTCTCGGTAGCGCCAAGGGCGCGCTCGTGGCTGGCATCATCAAGGGCGGCCCGGTCGACAATGGCAGCATCAAGGCTGGCGACGTCATCCTGAAATTCGATGGTAAGGAAGTCGACGAGATGCGCGACCTGTTGCGCATCGTTGCCGAAAGCCCGGTCGGCAAGGAAGTCGATGTCGTCATTTACCGTGAAGGCAAGGAGCAGACCGTCAAGGTGACGCTTGGCCGGCAGGAAGACAGCACCCAGGCCGCCGCTGCAAGCAGCGACAAGGGTGGACAGAAGCCACAGCTGGCGCCTGACAGCAACGGCAATCACGACGGGGTCATCAATCCCAACGGCAGCGATGACGGCGATGACGACGGCATGGATGGCCAGGATCAGGGCGACAATCCGCAGCAATCGCCGCAAGCCCAGCCGCCGGCACAGGCAAGCTCGACCGTGCTTGGCATGAAGCTGGCAAAGCTGACCGCCGAAAATCGCAAAAGCTTCGGCATCGCCGATAGCGTCGATGGTGTGGTCATCACCGAAGTTGCACCGGGTTCGGCGGCTGCCGAAAAGGGCTTGAAGGCGGGAGATGTCGTGGTCGAGGTGGCGCAGGAGTTCGTTCAGACGCCAAGTGCTGCTTCGGACAAGGTGTCTTCGCTGAAGCGCGAAGGGCGACGCAATGCCCAATTGATGATCGCGTCTCCGAATGGTGACTTGCGGTTCATTGCCGTTGCACTGGAATAGCGGTTCAGTGCGGCGCTTGCCCCGCCTGTAGCGCAAGCCATTCGGCGGCGCTCAGGCGATAGACCGTGTGCCGCTTTAAATGGGGATGTGTGTCCGGAATCTGCGGATGGTCGAAATCGCAGGCAGGATCCGACTTCATGCCGATGTTCCGCATGACCGCCAGCACCGCGAGATTGCTTTCCACGGCGATCCCCACCATCTCGTTGAGTTTCAACGTGTTGAAGGCGTAGTGCAGCAAGGCGATGCCGGCTTCGGTGGCATAACCCTTGCCCCAATGTCGTGCCGCGATGCGCCAGCCGATCTCCACCGTTTCCGCGGGCAGATAGGGTTCGAGCTGCGGCTTCGAGAGGCCGCATAATCCGATCGCCTCGCCACTCCCTTTCAAGGTCATCACCAAAAGATCGAAACCGGCTTCGGGCGTCATATCCCTGATCATCGTGAAGATCGCATCGGCATCTTCGCGGCTGCGGCGAAACGGAAAAAATCCAAGGACTTCGGAATCGGAACTGAGTTCGAAAAACAGATCGCGATCTTCCTCGCGGCAGGGGCGCAATACCAGCCGTGATGTTTCGATTAAGGTCATCGCCCGGAACGCCACTCCGTTGCCGTCAGACGATAGAGGACGTGAGGCTTGAGGTGAGGATGGGTGTCGGGCACGCCCGGATGATCGAAGTCGCCGCCGGCGACGCGATGCAAGCCGATCCTCTGCATCACAGAGGTCGATCTGACGTTGTTATGTACTGCAAAGGAAACGATCTGATCGAGGCCGAGCGTTTCGAAGCCGTGCGCCAGAAGAGCGCGCGCCGCTTCGCTGACGAGGCCCTTGCCCCATTGCCGGGCCACCAGCCGCCAGCCGATCTCGACCGTTCCAGCCGGAATGAATGGCTCCAGGTGATCCGCCCGCATCAGACCACAATAGCCGATCGTCTCGCCAGTAGCCTTCAACTCCAGTACGTAGAGACCAAGCCCGGTTTCGGCGATCATGGAATGGACACGATCGAAGAAGGCGTCGGCTTCCGCGCGGTTGCGGCGGAAGGGGAAGAACTCCATGACGGCTTCATCGGAGTTGATCTCGTAGGCCAGATCGCGATCCGTCTCGCGCCAGTTACGGATAATCAGGCGCTCGGTTTCGGCGATGATCATCAGTGCCTCCGATTTCAGCAGTCTGCCGATGTTACGGTTTGACGAAGCCTGTCTTCCGATAGCCCTGGATGTAGAGCAGGGCGGTCAGGTCGCCATGGTCGATGCGCATCCTGGCCTGTGCGGAAACGGTCGGCTTGGCGTGCAGCGCGACCCCGGAGCCGGCAAGCTGTAGCATGCCGAGATCGTTTGCCCCGTCGCCAACGGCCATGGCGTCGTCGGTGGAGATGCCGAGTTCTTCTGCAATCTCGTTCAGGGCATCGACTTTGGCCTGCTTGCCGAGAATGGGTTCCGCAACGAAGCCGGTCAAAAGGCCGTTTTCTTCCAGCAGGATATTGGCGCGGTTTTCATCAAAGCCCAGCGTCGCCGCGATGCGGCTGGTGAAGACCGTGAAGCCGCCGGAGACGAGTGCCGTGTAGTAGCCCTTTGTCTTCATGGTGGCGATCAACTCGGGACCGCCCGGCGTGAGGGTGATGCGTTTGGCGATGACTTCGTCGACGACGGAAAGTGGCAGTCCCTTGAGCAGTGCTACGCGCTCGCGCAGCGCCGGTTCGAAGGCGATCTCGCCGTTCATGGCACGTGCCGTAATATCGGCAACCTTCTCCTTGAGGCCGACTTCGGCGGCGAGCTCATCGATGCATTCCTGGCCGATCATGGTGGAGTCCATATCGGCGATCAGCAGCTTTTTGCGGCGGGTTTCGGCATCCTGAATCACCAGATCGATCGGCTTGCTGCCAATCACGGCCAGGATATTGGCTTCTGCTGCCTGGAGGTCGGTGCCGTCACGCAGGGCGATATCGCAAGCGATACCATCCGCCAGCCAGTAGAGCCCGGAGGCTTTCACGGCTTCCGCCGCCTGTTCGGCAATAGCCGGAACGAGAACGGGGTTTGACGGATTGGCAATAAGCGTGGCAACGAAGGTCATGAGCAGAAACCTTATGAGCAATATCGACGCGATCCTGATAACCGGGCCGACCGCCAGCGGCAAGTCCGCGCTTGCGGTCGAATTGGCGCGTTCGCATGACGGCGTCGTCATTAATGCCGACAGCATGCAAGTCTACGACACTTTGCGCGTGCTGACGGCGCGGCCCTCTGAAGAGGATATGCAAGGCATTCCGCATTATCTTTACGGGCATGTCCCGGCGGGACAGGCCTATTCCACGGGCGTCTGGCTGCGCGAGGCGACCGAATTGGTGGAGCGCTTGCGCGGCGAGGGGCGATTGCCCGTTTTCGTCGGCGGAACAGGGCTTTACTTCAAGGCGCTGACGGGTGGTCTTTCGGATATGCCTTCTATTCCCTCCGGTATTCGCGGTCGTCTGCGCGCGCGATTGCTGACGGAGGGAGCCGAGGTCCTGCACCGCGAGCTTTCAGGTCGCGACGAACCCATGGCTGCGAGCCTCAACCCTCAGGACGGTCAGCGCATCGTCCGCGCTCTGGAAGTCATTGAAGCGACAGGCCAGTCGATAGCCGCCTTTCAAGGCAAGGCGGGGCCTGTCGTGATTGATCCCGAGCGTGCGCGGAAGATCGTCGTACTGCCCGATCGTGAGGTGTTGCATCAACGGATCAACGGCCGTTTCGAGAAGATGCTTGCCATGGGCGCGGAGGAAGAAGTCCGATCTCTTCTGGCGCTGGAATTGTCAGTTGAGATGCCGGTGATGAAGGCGATCGGCGTATCGCAGATCGCTGCCATGCTGAAGGGAGAGATGGCGCGCGCCGCCGTTCTTGAAACCGGAGCTGCGGCAACGCGGCAATATGCCAAACGGCAGATGACGTGGTTTCGCAATCAGATGGACGAGAGTTGGGAGCGCCTCAGCCCTTGATTTGAGGGGTCAGTCCTTTTCGTAGAGGCTGCTCAACGGCTTCTTCAGGATACTGTCCCGAAGTGAAAGGCCCGGTTCTCGCCGCGGGGATGGCGATGTTTCCCTGATCGGGGCGGGGCGCGCGATGGATGCCGTATCCTCGCTGCGGAATTCCCGGCGCAGCTCCGCAAGCCTGCTGTCGAGTGATGTCGGTGTCGATGCAGCAGGCTGTGCGCTTGCGGCACGGGGCAGCATATCCGGACGATAGGGTTCATTTAGAGATGTCTCGGGGTCCGCCGTGCGCCAGCCAGCCTGTTCCTCGGACATGCCGCCGGGATTGCTCCTGACATCGGCGGCGAATTCACTTGCGGTGCTGTAGCTTTGTTGCAGGGCGCTGATGTCGGGACCGGACGTGGCGCGCATGCGGTTGACGATGGTGCGCAGGTCGACCGTGTCGGGCGATTCCTCGCTCATTTTGGTCAGAGCGCCACTGGCCTTCGGCAACAGCTGTTCGTCGACGCGGGAGAAGCGCATACGCATCGGCACGGCGATGGCCGCACCGAAGGCGATCGCTTCGCCATTACCGATCGATGAGAGGAAGCTGGTCGTCGAGATCGACGAATTCGGTATGGCCGAGCGGATGATTTCCTGGTCGTGGTCGTTCGCGAGGCGCATGGCGAAGAGTGTCGAGCACTGCGACAGGATCGTCTGGTCTAGTTCGCCAGGACGCTGGGTGATGATGCCGAGCGAGACGCCGTACTTGCGTCCTTCCTTCGCGATGCGGGCAATGGCCTGACGCGTCGGGAAGAATCCGAGGCTCTGATCGGCCGGGATATAGCGGTGTGCCTCCTCGCAGACGACGAGCATATGGATCGCGCCGTCGCTCCAAAGCGCCAACTCGAATGCCATGCGGCACAACACAGAGGCGACGGAGTTGATGACTTCCGACGGGATTCCGGCGAGCTGGAAGGTGCAGATCGGCTTTCCATCGCCCGGAATGCGGAAAATCTTGGCGATGGTCTCCATGATCGTGTCGGTGATCGTATTGTTGGAGAACATAAAGTGGTAGCGCGGATCGTTGATCGCGGAGATGATGCGCATCTTCAAGGAGCGCAGATGCGGCTTTTCCTGGCGGCCTTCCAGCCGGCCGATGCGCTCGTCGATCAGCGCCAGCAGATCGGCCATGCGATAGGGCAGCGGAGTGTCCGCGGTCACGGACGCCTTATCTGCCTGGCGGCGCATGACACCCGAGTCGCTTCCGCGAAAGGCGCGCTTTGCTTCCGGAATGAGATCGCGCAGCGCATCCAGCTCCTCCGGCACTGCCGGGCGGCCGCGGAAGACGACTTCGCCGAATTCCTCCAGCCGCATCAGCCAGAAGGGCAGGTCAAGCGTATCTGTATCGATGACAACTGCATGCCGGGGAAAAGCGGCGGCGAATTCATTATGCGGATCGAGGATCAGCACCCGTAGCTTCGGGTCCGCGCTTATTGCCTTGTGCAATAGCAACGAGACGGCTGTCGACTTGCCGACGCCGGTCGAACCGACGACGGCAAAGTGCTTCGAGAGCATGGAGGGAATATGGATGGTCGCGTCGATGCTTGTGTCTTGCGTCAGCTTGCCGACAACGCAGCTATTGCTTTTGCCCGCATCGAAAATGCGCATCAGATCGCTGGCGCGGATGCGATGCGCGATGGCACCGAGATAGGGGTAGGCGGAGATGCCGCTGGAGAATTCCTCACGGCCATCGGGCTCGACGCGAACTTCACCCAGCAACTCAACCTCGATGCGGAAGAGGTTATCTTGCCCTTCGCCCCAGCCGACGCCGTTTGTGTTCATCGAATAAACCAGGGCAGCAACGCGATTCTTCCCGACGCTGATGGAAATCAGCTTTCCGACTGACCAGAGTTCGGTCAGGTCGGTACCGCCCGCTTCTGCAACAGCTGCAATCGTCGCTTTGGAACCGCTGCACGCGACGACACGGCCGAGGAATCGATTTCCCGGCGTCAGTTTATCGCGGCGATCAAAATCTCCCGCTTTGCCTGATGTCTGCAGATCGTTATTGAGCAAAAGGTTACCCCAAGCGCTAGATGTTGGAGCATAGAGGCGGTGGCTTAACAAAATCCTGTCGGTCAGCCCCGCATTTTATAGGGTTCGCGTGGCGCCGCGATTTTTTATTGCTTCACGCGTTGACGCTTCGAAATTTTCTGTCTATCAATTCGGCCCATGAAAAACTCGATTATTCTTATCGTGGTGGGAAGGCGCATGGGCAGGATGGTGTAACCGTCCGGCGATAGCCACCCATGCGCTAGATGACAGGCTCCCTAAGGGGCCTTTTTTTATGCCCGAAATCGAGATTTCACCTTTCCAAACCTCCAGCAGATAGCGGAACAAACGTATGACCGGCACAGATAATCAGGCGAGCGGCAATCGAATGACAGGCGCGGAGATCGTGTTGCAGGCGCTCAAGGACAACGGCGTCGAACACATCTTCGGTTATCCGGGCGGCGCCGTGCTTCCGATCTACGATGAGATTTTCCAGCAGGACGACATCAAGCATATTCTCGTTCGACACGAGCAGGGCGCCGGCCATGCGGCCGAAGGCTATGCCCGTTCCACCGGCAAGGTCGGCGTCATGCTGGTCACCTCCGGCCCCGGCGCGACGAATGCCGTTACGCCGCTGCAGGATGCCTTGATGGATTCCATCCCGCTCGTCTGCCTGACGGGCCAGGTTCCGACGTCGCTGATCGGCTCGGACGCTTTCCAGGAATGCGATACGGTCGGCATCACACGGCCCTGCACCAAGCACAACTGGCTGGTCAAGGACGTCAACCAGCTGGCCGCCGTTATTCATGAAGCCTTCCGCATCGCGCAGACCGGCCGTCCTGGTCCTGTTGTCGTCGATATTCCGAAGGACGTTCAGTTCGCCACCGGCACCTATACGCCGCCGGAAGCGCATGACGCTCAGAAGAGCTACCAGCCAAAGGTTCAGGGCGATCTCAACAAGATCACCCAGGCGATCGAACTGATGAAGAATGCACGCCAGCCGGTCATCTATTCCGGCGGCGGTGTCGTCAACTCCGGTCCGGAAGCTTCCAGGCTGCTGCGCGAACTCGTCGAGCTGACAGGTTTCCCGATCACTTCGACGCTGATGGGCCTCGGCGCTTATCCGGCTTCGGGCAAGAACTGGCTCGGCATGCTCGGCATGCATGGTTCTTACGAAGCCAATATGGCGATGCATGATTGCGATGTCATGGTCTGTATCGGCGCGCGCTTCGACGACCGCATTACCGGCCGCCTCAATGCCTTTTCGCCGAATTCGAAGAAAATCCATATCGACATCGATCCGTCGTCGATCAACAAGAATGTTCACGTCGATATCGGCATTCTCGGTGATGTTGGCAATGTTCTGGAAGATATGGTTCGTCTGTGGCGTGCCCTGCCGCAGAAGCCTGCCGCCGACCGCCTCAGCGATTGGTGGACCAGCATCACTCGCTGGCGCGCGCGCAATTCGTTCGCCTACAAGCCGAGCGAGGATGTCATCATGCCGCAATATGCGATCCAGCGTCTCTATGAGCTGACCAAGCATCGCGACACCTACATCACGACGGAAGTCGGCCAGCATCAGATGTGGGCAGCACAGTTCTACGGCTTCGAGCAACCGAACCGCTGGATGACCTCGGGTGGTCTCGGCACCATGGGCTATGGCCTGCCGGCTGCGCTCGGCGTTCAGATCGCCCATCCGGAAAGCCTGGTTATCGATATTGCGGGTGACGCCTCGATCCAGATGTGCATTCAGGAAATGTCTGCGGCAATCCAGCACGACGCGCCGATCAAGATCTTCATCCTGAACAACCAATATATGGGCATGGTTCGCCAGTGGCAGCAACTGCTGCACGGCAACCGCCTGTCCAATTCCTATACGGAAGCGATGCCTGATTTTGTCAAGCTGGCCGAAGCCTATGGCGCCGTTGGCCTGCGCTGCGAAAAGCCGGGCGAACTCGATGCCGCCATTCAGGAGATGATCGACGTCAAGAAACCCGTCATTTTCGATTGCCGCGTAGCCAATCTCGCCAACTGCTTCCCGATGATCCCCTCCGGCAAGGCGCATAACGAAATGCTTCTGCCTGATGAAGCGACCGATGAGGCTGTCGCCAACGCCATCGACGCCAAGGGTCGCGCGCTGGTTTGATCGAGAGACCGGGCGCGGCTGATGCTGCGCACGGGCCGATCTTGCTGGCCCATCGAACAAGAACCGAGGAAACGGAACAGGAATAATGAACGCACACCTTCAACCCACGGGCTCCGCCTACTTCATTTCGCCCGAAACCGCGGCGGCCGAAAGCCATACGCTTTCAGTACTGGTCGACAACGAGCCCGGCGTTCTCGCCCGCGTCATCGGCCTCTTCTCCGGCCGTGGCTACAACATCGAAAGCCTGACCGTCTCGGAGACGGAGCATCAGGCCCATCTGTCGCGCATTACCATCGTCACGCGCGGCACGCCGCAGGTATTGGAACAGATCAAGGCTCAGCTTGAGCGCATCGTTCCCGTTCACCGCGTCGTCGATCTGACCGTACGTGCCCGCGAACTAGGCCAGGAGCGGCCGATCGAGCGCGAAGTGGCGCTGATGAAGGTGATTGGAAGCGGTGAGACCCGCGCCGAGACGCTGCGACTGGCGGACGCTTTCCACGCCAAGGTGGTTGACGCGACCGTCGAACATTTCATCCTCGAAATTACCGGCAAGTCCTCGAAGATCGATCAGTTCATCGCTATCATCAAGCCTCTTGGCCTCATCGAAGTGTGCCGCACCGGCATCGCTGCGATGAACCGCGGCCCACAGGGGATGTAAGAGCCTGTATCGTTGACCGGTTCGCAGACGTCGCTTAGTTTCTGCGATGCCCGGTCCGGATTGTCGGCTCTGTTTGCAGCGGGAGTAGAAGGTGGCAGTCGTTGCCTGCGAGACTTTGCCTGATATAGGCGAAAAGCCGTGGCATCCGCCGGCGGATATGCCTCTCGGCGCCGCGTTTTTCGTGCGCGGCGACTTTCCCTGGCTCGGACATTATTTCGGTTCGCGTAGACTTGCCTCGGCGCTGTCGCCTGGTATAGGCGGCATCGTTTCCTGGGGCGACCGCGCGCCGGCGAAAATCGCGGCGAGGATTGCGCGGTTTCGCCGATTGCGCCATTGGCATTTGGAAGACGGTTTCCTGCGGTTCATGGGGCTCGGCAAATCCGGCGCCATTCCTCTTTCCATCGTTATTGACGATCTCGGCTTGCCGGTCGATGCGGGGCGGCCGTCACGGCTTGAGCGCCTCATTGAAGGTGCGGGAGAGGCGGGAGAGCTTGGTCGTAGCATTCGTGAGCAGATCGTTCTCAACAAGCTGTCCAAATACAATCATCTTCCCCATCGACCGCCCGACATCGAGCGGACCGGCAAGCGCCGCATCCTGATGGTCGATCAGGTCGTTGGTGACGTTTCGGTTGGCAAGGCGCTCGGCTCCAAGACTTCCTTCGAGAAGATGCTTGCCGATGGGTTGGCGAGTGGCGCGCAATGTATCATTCGCACTCATCCGGATGTCATGGCCGGACTCCGTAAGGGATATCTTACGGATGGTGTTGCCAAGGGCGATGCGGTGCTGCTCGACGATGCGGTATCGGTGGCGTCCATTCTCGACGTTGTCGACGAGGTCTGGACGGTCTCGAGCCAGTTCGGCTTCGATGCGCTGCTGCGTGGCATTCCGGTTCGCTGCTATGCCGCCCCCTTTTATGCCGGCTGGGGTGTGACCGAAGATCGTCTCGGCGTCTACACCAAAGCTGCACTTGCCGGGCGCCGGACGAAGCTGCGGACGGTCGATCAGATCGCCGCTGCGGCCTTCTCGCTTTATCCGACCTATCGCGATCCGGCCGACTGGCGAGAGATCGACGTCTTCCAGGCAATTGAGCTGATCGTCGCGCAACAGAAGGCTGCTGCCTGAATCCTACAGCATATCCAGCGACTTCTTGCGCGATGGCGGCGGGAAAGCGGCGTCGAGCACTGCCCAATCCTCGTCCGTCATGTCGATATCGATGCAGTCGCGATTTTCCTCGATACGCTGCGGGTTTGAAGATTTCGGAATGGCGATCACTCCGTCGCGTTCCAAGAGAAAGGCGAGGGCGATCTGGGCCGGCGTGGCCTGATAGGTCTTGGCGATGCGGATCAATTCGTGATCATGAAGCAGGCGACCTTGCTCGATCGGCGAATAGGCCATGATCGGAATGCTGCGCTCCTGGCACCATGGCAGAAGGTCGTATTCGATGCCGCGCCGTCCGAGATTGTAGAGCACCTGATTGGCCGCGACATTGCCGCCGTTCGGCACGGAAAGTAGCTCATCCATATCGTCAACGTCGAAATTCGAGACGCCCCAGGCCTCGATCTTGCCTGCTGCCTTCAATCCTTCGAAAGCCTCCACCGTCTCCTCAAGCGGGTAGTTCCCCCGCCAATGCAGCAGATAGAGGTCCAAGCGGTCGGTGTTCAGGCGCTTCAGGCTGCGTTCGCAGGCTTCGACGGCACCCCTGCGGCTGGCATTGGCCGGATATACCTTGCTGACCAGGAAAACCTCGTCACGACGGCCTTCGATCGCTTTGCCGACAATCTCCTCAGAGCCGCCATCGGCATACATTTCTGCCGTGTCGATCAGCGTCATACCGAGGTCGAGGCCGGTCTTGAGGCTGGTGATCTCGTCTCTGGCCTTGGCGGCGCTCTCCCCCATGTTCCACGTCCCTTGCCCAAGCGCGGGAACGGTAATGCCGGAGGGAAGGGTGACTGTCGGGATAGGGTCTCGCATGGCATGTCCTCGGTTTTCAGATGCAAGGATAGGTTCATTCCGCGCGATTGCAATCTGCGACCTTGATGTCACCGTGACAATCGTCCTATGGCTTTAGTATTGCCTGCGAACTAATGTCGGATCGACCATGCGTCGCCGCAGTCTGCGGGGATGAACCACATCATGAGAAGAATTTTGGATACCGCCCTTCGTCACATACGGTGTCCAAGGAGGCATTATGGCGCTGGATACATTTCTGGCACTCTTACTTTTTGCATTCACCACATCGATCACGCCTGGGCCGAACAACATGATGTTGTTTGCATCCGGTGTGAACTTCGGTTTCCGCCGCACCATTCCGCACATGCTCGGCATCGGCGTCGGCTTCCTGTCGCTGCTGCTCGGCGTCGGCCTGGGCCTTGGCGCCGTGCTGCATACCGTGCCGATACTCTACACCGTGCTGAAATTTGCAGGTGGTGCCTATCTCGTCTGGATCGCGTGGAAGATCGGCACCTCGCGCAGCCTCAGTGAAAGCGAAGGCTCAGCGCAGCCGATGAGCTTCATGAGCGCCGCCGCCTTCCAATGGGTCAATCCGAAAGCCTGGGTGATGGCAGTCACCGCCATGGCGACCTATACCAATGAACAGCTCTACCTCGTCACCGTCCTTCTCGTCGGGCTGGCTTTTGCCGCGGTCAATCTCCCGAGCGTTTCGACCTGGGCCGGCTTCGGCTCGGCGCTGCGCGACTGGCTGTCCGATCCCGTCCGGCTCAAATGGTTCAACATAACGATGGCCGTCCTGCTGGTGCTCAGTCTCTGGCCGATGCTAAAGTAACGGGCAAGAGACAGGAGGCAGCCATGTCGCACGCACACTCGCATGATGACGACGATCATCACGATCACCACGACAATCACTATTCCGACATGCAGGCGCGGGTGAAGGCGCTCGAAACGCTGCTGACGGAAAAGGGTTTGATCGACCCGTCGGCGATCGACCGTATCGTCGAGACCTATGAGACGAAGGTCGGGCCGCGCAACGGCGCGCAGGTGGTGGCGAAGGCCTGGAGCGATCCCGACTTTGCCGACTGGCTGCGGAGCGACGCGACGGCGGCGATTGCAAGCCTTGGGTTTACCGGGCGACAGGGCGAGCACATGCGTGCGGTGTTCAACACGCCGGAAACGCATAATCTGATCGTCTGTACGCTTTGCTCCTGCTATCCCTGGGCCGTGCTCGGGCTGCCGCCGGTCTGGTACAAGGCGCCCGCCTATCGCTCGCGTGCTGTCATCGATCCGCGTGGTGTTCTCGCAGAGTTCGGCCTGACTTTGCCGCAGGAAACGAAGATCCGCGTCTGGGATTCTACAGCCGAACTTCGCTATCTGGTGATCCCGGAGCGTCCTGTCGGTTCCGAAGGGATGGACGAAGGGGCGCTTGCTGATCTCGTCAGCCGCGACGCCATGATAGGAACGGCAGTCGCAAAAACGCCAGAGGCTGCGCTATGAATGGCCCGCATGATCTCGGCGGCCAGATGGGCTTCGGTCCTGTTGCGCCTGAACAGAACGCCCCCTATTTCCACGCCGAATGGGAAAAGCGCGCGCTCGGCATCACGCTCTCCTGCGGTGCTTTCGGCGCCTGGAGCATCGACGAGAGCCGGCATGCGCGCGAAAATATTCCGCCGGCCGATTATCTTGCCGCCAGCTATTACGAGGTCTGGACGCGGGGCATCGACATGCTGCTCGAGCGGCACGGCTTCGCAACGGCCGAGGAGCTGCGCATCGGCCACTCGCTCGAACAGGGCAGAGCACCGAAGCGGGTGCTCAAGGCGGATATGGTCGATGGCGTTCTGGCCAAGGGCGGTCCGTGCGACCGGCCACTCGATACCACGCCTCTTTTTGTCACCGGCGATCATGTGCGGACGAAGAACTTCAATCCAACCGGCCATACCAGATTGCCGCGCTATGCCCGTGCCAAGGTGGGTATCGTTGAGGCCGTACAGGGCTCGTTCGTCTTCCCGGACGACAACGCCCATGGCCGCGGCGAGAATCCGCAATGGGTCTATACGGTTGTCTTCGATGGCGCCGAGATCTGGGGCGAGGGCGCAGATCCCTCGCTGACCGTTTCGATTGATGCTTGGGAGAGCTATCTTGAGCGCGTGTGAGATCGTATCGCCTCTGGCGCAATCGCCGGGCTTGCCGAAATCAACCGATGGCGAGCCAGTCTTTCCGGAACCCTGGGCGGCGGATGCTTTCGCGATGACCGTTCATTTGTATGAGAAGGGCCTGTTCGCCTGGAGCGAATGGGCAGAGCAGCTGTCTGGCGAGTTACATAAGCCCGGCCGCGCCGTTGACGGCAGCGACTATTTCGATTGCTGGGTGGCGGCGCTGTCTAGCTTGCTCGTGTCTAAGGGGATTGCGGATGCCGATGCGATCGTGGCTCTGCAGCAAAGCTGGCAACGTGCGGCTGAAGCAACGCCGCATGGCAAACCGATCGCGCTCGAAAACGATCCGCAACGATAGGGCAATCCGAGGGTGGCTTTACTGCTGAGGGCAAGCTAGGACGAAAATTGCCTGTAGCATTCGTCCGCCACCTGCCGCAGCATGTCGCGTGAAATCTCACCTGTCACTGCATAGCCGAGGTTGCCGTCGATCCAGTAGAAGGTTTCGACGGCATTGTCGCTGGCGAAACGGAAGCTGGTCGTCGTGTTGCCGCTGTTGCGCCCTAGCAGCACGGTCAGGCGCTGGCCGCTGGCATTTTCATACATGAACAGGGCTCCAGGCGTGCCGTTGATCGGCAGCAGTCGGCCGCCGACAAGTTGGAAGCCCAGCTTCTGCAGGCTCGGCACCTTGAGGCCGGCCACGTTCATGCGCTTGCCGAGCCATGTGGCGAGATGCGCTTCCTGATCGGCGCCGACTTCGACGGGATGGCGGACATCGCTGGCATAGACGATGAAGGCCGAGCGCGCCTGCTGCGGTAGGGCTTCGATCGATGTCAGTTGCAATTCGCGCGGTGCCAGGAGATCCGGGCCGAAATGGCCTGTCGCTGCGCCGGCGATGAAGAGCGTCAGCGAGGCGGCAAGCATCATCAGCCTGCGGCTTCGCTGCGGTGGGAGCGCTTGTGCGGAAGGCGTGCTCCGGATTCTCGAAATCAGGTTGGTGTCGCTGTCCTTCCACACGGCATAGGGAGCGAACATCGCCCGGATTTCGTCGTTCTGGGTACGCCAAGCCGTAATGGCGGCGGCGTCCTCAGGATTCTCGGTGAGCCACATTTCCAGTTCCTCATGCTTTTCCGGCGGCAGGAGGCCATCGGCAAAGGCGTGAAGATCCGCTTCGGTCACGATCGGTTTGTGTTCGTTCATTTGGGTCTCCGAAGCGTGACAACGTTGCCTGCGGCCAGCAGGCTGGTCATCTTCTGGCGGGCGCGCGACAGGCGCGACATGACTGTGCCGATCGGGATATCGAGCATGTCCGCGACATCCTGATAGCTGTAACCTTCGATAACGATGAGCATCAGCACGGCGCGATAGTCTTCGCCGAGGCTGTTGAGCGCCGTTTCCAGGCGTGACCGTTGCAACGGGTCATTGTCTGTTTCAGCCGCGGCCAGATGGCTGTTGTCATCGATATCGACGAAACTGCGGCCGCCTTGCTGGCGCCGGCCGTTGCGATAGAGATTGGTCATGATGGTGAGGACCCAGCCGCGCAAGTTCAGCCCGCGCCATTGGCTGCGGCGGGTCAGAACCTTTTCAACGCAATCCTGGAGCAGGTCTTCGCCATCGGTATCCGAGCGGGTGAGGCTGCGGGAATAGCGCCGCAACGAGGGAAGGAGCGCCAGCACCTCCGCCTCGAAATCATAGGGCGCGGGGGAGGCTCCCGCCGCGCCGTTTTCGGTCCGGTCAGGGCCGTGCGGCATTCCAGAGGCCCTTGAAGCCGTCGCCGGCGACATCACCGGACTTTGCGTCCTTGACGAAGAAGTAGAGCGGCATCCCGTCCTTTGCCCACTGTTTCATCCCGTCCTTGCGGGTAATGATAGAATATGCACCCTCGGCCTTGGCTTTGCCATCGGCCATGAACGGAGGCCAGGCTTTCTCGCAATCGCCGTTACAATTGGACGTGCCAGCCTTGTCGTTCTTGAAGGTATAGAGCGTCTTGCCGTTTTCGCCGGCAAGGACCTTGCCCTTGGCGCTTTCGACCGTCTTGACGGGGGCTGCGGCGAAGGCGGCTGTCGCAAGGGCCGATGCCGCAGCGAGGGCGGCCAGGAAACACAAGGTCTTCATGATATCTCTCCTCGGGTGGTGGGCGATGGTAGCCCAGGCCTCGCATTTTTGCGTTGCCGGACATGAGACACAGGTGCCTCCGACTTTATTCCCAGCTCGCCGGGTATTTTTTACTGCTTGCTTCCATCGGCCGAATCCTGCCATTTCGGCGCATGCAATTCGCGCCGCAACAAGATGAAGCGCTCAAGGCCGTTGCCAACTGGCTGAAGGAGGGGCGCTCGCCGCTATTCCGCCTGTTCGGCTATGCTGGCACAGGCAAGACGACGCTTGCGCGGCATTTTGCCGAGCATGTTGATGGGGATGTGCTGTTCGCGGCCTTTACCGGCAAGGCGGCGCAGGTGCTGCGCTCGCGCGGTGCTTCGAACGCCAAGACCATCCATTCGCTGATCTATCGGCCGCGCGGCGAAGAGGCCGTCGAGGATGAAGAGACCGGCAAGACGTCGATCGCGCCGATGTTCACCATCAATCGCCAGAGCCCGGTCGCCAAGGCCGCGCTGATCATCGTCGACGAATGTTCGATGGTGGACGAAGCGCTCGGCAAGGATCTGATGAGCTTCGGCACGCCGATTCTGGTGCTCGGCGATCCGGGGCAGCTCCCGCCGGTTTCCGGCGGCGGTTTCTTCACGAACGAGGAGCCGGATTATCTGCTCACGGATATTCATCGTCAGGCCCGCGATAATCCGATTATCCAGCTCGCCATGCAGGTGCGCGAGGGCAAGGAAATCATGCATGGCGATTATGGCGCCGCGCAGGTGATCTCGAAGAACGAGGTCACGCAGCCGCTCGTGATGGAGGCCGATCAGGTTCTGGTCGGTACCAACAGGACGCGCCGGCGCTACAATCAGCGTCTGCGCGAGCTGAAAGGCTTTACGGCCGACTATCCGCAATCCGGCGACAAGCTGGTCTGCCTGCGCAACGATCCCGCCAAGGGGCTGCTCAATGGCTCGCTCTGGCAGGTCATGACCTCTTCCAGGGAAACGACGAAGCCTGGTATCAACCTTTTGATCCGCCCGGAAGATGACGACATGGACAGGGGCGCGGCCAAGATCAAGCTCCTGAAGCAAGCCTTCGAGGACGTTGAGGGCGAGATCCCATGGTCGACGCGCAAGCGATACGACGAATTCGACTATGGTTACGCGCTGACCGTGCACAAGGCGCAGGGCTCGCAGTGGAACAATGTCGTGCTGTTCGATGAAAGCTGGGCGTTTCGCGATACCCGCGAGCGCTGGCTCTACACGGCCATCACGCGCGCCGCCGAGACGCTGACCATCGTCCGCTGACTTCTCGTCTAGAGCTAATCTTGGAGCCGTCACGGTATGGTGACTTGGCGCGAGCCCGCCCATCAAAGTTTTGCATGGGTTGATGTCGGAATCTCGTTGGTTTTGCTAGGCATAATGGCATAAAACGGCTGATATCATCCGCTTTGAAAATCAGGGATTTCGATCATGCCTGCCAAGCTCTCCGTGAACCTCAATGCCATCGCGATGCTGCGCAATCGGCGTGATCTTCCCTGGCCGAGCGTTATCGGGCTTGGCCGTATCGCGCTTGCCGCCGGCGCCAGCGGTTTGACGGTTCATCCGCGTCCCGATCAGCGGCATATCCGCTTTTCCGATCTCCCCGCCATCCGTGCGCTGATCGACGACGAGTTTCCGGAGGCGGAGTTCAATATCGAGGGTTATCCGACCGACGAGTTCTTCGATCTCTGCGCCGCTGCCGAGCCCGAACAGGTGACGCTCGTGCCGGATGATCCCACCCAGGCGACTTCGGATCACGGCTGGGATTTCCGCAAGAACCGGGCGCTGTTGGCCGATGTCGTCGCCAAGTACAAGAAGATCGGCTGCCGCGTCTCGCTGTTTGCGGATGGCGACGGCGATGCCGACGCGGTGAAGATCGCCAAGGAGGTCGGCGCCGACCGCATCGAGCTTTATACTGGTCCGTATGGCGGCTGCTATGATGATCCGGCGAAGGCCGCGATTACCCTTGAAGCGCTGGGGAAGACTGCCGATGCTGCCTTTGCCATCGGCCTCGACGTCAATGCCGGTCACGACCTGACAGTCGCGAACCTGCCTGATCTCATGAAGCGCATTCCGAAGCTTGCCGAAACCTCCATCGGCCATGGGCTGACGGCGGATGCGCTGGAATATGGCATGGCCGAAACGGTGCGCCGTTTCCGCCGGGCTTGCGGCCAGACGGTTTGAACTAGCAACTGCGCGCACATTCTTGGTTTGACGTACGCGATGTCGTTGTTGTCGCTGGTCTAAACAACGACAGAACGCTTCTTGTTTTCAGTATTATTCGCAGGCATTTTGCACGCATGGAGAGTGCTGAAATGGTTTGCTTTTCCAGCCTCAGGCTGCGGAGGCTCGCCGTCGCGGCCGGCGTAGGTCCGACACCGGGGAATTGCGTACGATGAACGCTGTTAAATTAGCTCTTCTTGTTGCGCTCTGTTTGTTGAGTCTAATCGACGCCGTTGGCGTTGGGTTTGCCGGTTATACGGCTTTTATGGACGGATTGGAGCAATGTCCTGACGGAAATCGTTGCAACAAGGCGAACACGATGCTGATCATCTACTCAATGCTTTTGCCCGTGATTGCGGCAGCATGCATATTCTCAATTCGCGCAATCATGCGAGTGATTTCGTCTCGGATGAAGGCCGTATCGGCCACAACTCGCCAATGGCGAGCTAAAGCGTTGCTTTGATTGTCGGTTTTGCCCTTTGTTTCCGTGCCTTGTTAACAAGGCTTACTGCACCATGCTTTGCCTTCGCTGGGCTGTCAGGCGATTCTCTACGGCTGGTCAGGCGCAACTATCTTTGCCGTGCCCTCAGTCTAGCCCTTTATCCAAGCCTTCTCCCCGCACTGCGGAGAGAAGACACGGCTGCGTAAGCCAAGTGATTGCATCACTTTTGGGGAGATCATGCGTGAGGTGTGAAAATTCCCTCGCCCCGCTTGCGGGGAGAGGGTTGGGGTGAGGGGCCACGCGTGAAGGTGTGGCAAAGAGAACCTCGCCTGACCTCCCGCAAGCTCAGCCGAGCAATGCGGCCTTGTGCTCCTCGATGAAGCTGCGCAGCGTCTGCGGCTCCTTGCCGGTCAGCTTTTGGAAATCGTGGGTCAGGATATCGAATCTGCCAGCGCGGGTGTTGGCGTCGGCGGAAACGAGCATATCGACTACGAATGGCGGCAGGCCGGCGCCGGCGAGACCTGCGGCGAACTGCTCGTCATTGACTTGCACCACTTCAAGCGGACGGTCGGTGATCCTGCTGACGACGTTTGCCACGTCCTCGATCGTCAGGGCAGTGGAGCCCGTCAGCGTATAGGTGGCATTGTCGGCGGTGGCGGAAGCGAGTGCTGCGGCGATGGCGAGCGCACAATCGTTGCGGCTGATATTGCTGACGCGGCCGTTGCCGGTTGCGGTATACCACTTGCCGGTTTCGAGGCTATGCGGCAGGCCATGCAGATAGTTGTCGAAATACCAGGCGTCACGCAGGATCGTATAGCCGATGCCGCTGGCTTTGATGGCGTTTTCCGTGCCGAGGTGGTCAGGGGCGAAGGTGACGAGCGAGTCTTCCGGAGCGGGCATGGAAGTGTAGAGAATGTGCTTCACGCCGGCCTTCTTGGCAGCCTCGACGGCAGCCGTCTGCTGCTTCAGGCGCAGGCCCGGGACGGCGAGCGCATCGGTGCTGATGATCAGCAGTCGGTCGACGCCGGCAAAGGCTGTGGGCAGGTTGACGGCATCATCGAAATCCGCTTTGCGGGTCACCACGCCTTTGGCGGCGAGATCGGCAAGCTTCTCCGGGCTGCGTGTGGCGGCAATGATCCGGCCGGGCGCGATCTTGTAAGTCTCCAGCAGGTGATGAATGACGCGCTGGCCAAGCTGCCCGGCGGCGCCGGTGACGAGAAGAGTGCTGCTCATTGTCTTTTCCCTTGTTTGACCGCTGCGGATTTGCAGGGGCCGTGCTGCTCTCAAAAAGAGACTAGCACTAGAATAGGAATTGACTTCACGGTGTAAAGGAGGCAGTTTTTTGGCTCCAAGTTACCAAAAGGGAACCAGCATGAGCGCCAGTACCGTCGTCAATCTGCGCAGTGTGGACCCGCCGCTACGCGATGTCGATCTCAGCAATCTGGATTTCGGCAATTGTCCTGTGCGCGATCTGATCTCGCAGATTGGCGGAAAGTGGTCGGTGCTGCTGCTGGAAACGCTGGCAAAGCGGCCCTATCGCTTCGGTGAACTGCGACGCATGGTGCCTGATATTTCCCAACGCATGCTGACGCAGACGCTGCGTGACCTGCAGCGCGACGGTTATATCGCCCGCGAGGTGTTTCCCACCAAGCCGCCAAGTGTCGAATATCGCATGACCGATCTCGGCTATTCGCTTTACGATCCGCTGGCGCAGCTTCTGAATTGGGCTGAGGCCAATCACGAGGCGGTGCGTGCTGCACGCGCCCAATTCGATCAATCCCCGGACTGAGCCTTGCCGTGAAGCCTCTGAAGATCGCCGTTGTCGGCGCCGGCCCCGCCGGTCTTGCCGCTTCCCTCTTCCTGACCCGCGCGGGTCATGCCACGGACATCATCGAGCGTTTCGACAACCCGGCGCCAGTCGGGTCGGCGCTGATGTTGCAGCCGACCGGACTGACCGTGCTGGAATCGCTTGGGCTCGGTCCCGCCATTCATGCGGCCGGCAATCGGATCGACCGGCTGTTCGGTACGGAAAACACCCGTGGCAACATCGTGCTGGATGTGCGCTACAGCGCGCTTTCGGGCGGTCGTTATGGGCTTGCCGTTCACCGCGCGGCTCTGTTCGATACGCTTTACGACGAAGTTTCCGCCCGCAAGCATCCGATTCTGACCGGCAAAAGGGTGATGGGTGTGATGGAGGAGGGCGACCGCAGCTATCTTTCGATAGAGGGCGGCGATCGTCTCGGACCCTATGATCTCGTCATCGATGCCAGCGGCGCGCGGTCGGAACTGGTTGCTGCGTCATCCGTGGCACCTTCGGTGCGCAATCTTGCCTATGGCGCGTTCTGGGCGACGCTGGATTGTCCGGACGGGCTGGTGGATCAGGCCGCGTTGACGCAGCGATACGACAAGGCGAGCGTCATGATCGGCGTGCTGCCGATCGGCAGCAGAAGGCCTGACGTGCCGAGGCAGGCTGCCTTGTTCTGGAGCCTGAAGGTCGCCGAGGCTGATGAGGTGCGCAGACGTGGCCTCGATCGCTGGAAGGACAGGATTCGCGGCTATTGGCCGGAATGCGAGCCATTGCTGGAGCAGATCAGCGATTGGGATCAGCTAACCCTGGCACGCTACGCCCATCGCACAATGAAAATACCCTATAGCGGGCGAACGGTTTTTGTCGGCGATGCGGCTCACTCCACCAGTCCTCAGCTCGGGCAGGGCGCCAACATGGCGTTGCTCGATGTGGCGGCGCTGGCTCATGCGCTGGCCGAGCATGAGAACCTGCATGCCGCGCTTGCCGCCTATGCAAGGGCGCGACGGATGCATGTGCGGCTGTTCCAGCTGCTTTCGGCCGCCTTCACCCCATTTTACCAATCGGATTCGGCTGCACTGGCCTGGATCCGAGATCGGTTGGTCGCCACCATCGTCAGAGTGTCGCCGGCACCGCAGATCCTGGCGGCGATCGTCTCGGGCACGCTGGTTGATCCCTTCGCGGCTGCCGGCCTCCGGGAAAGCGATTGGCTGAGGGCGATTGCGCCGCAGCCATCCTGATCAGTCCCTACGTTCGGTCAGAAACGCGAGCAGCGCGATCACCGGGAAGGCGATGCCGAACCACGAGGCAAGGCTCCAGCCGCCGGTGGCATAGGCCCAGCCGCCAAGCGCCGAACCGATGGCGCCTCCGGCAAAGAAGGTTGCCATGTAGAGGCCATTCAGGCGGCTGCGGTGCTCTGCGCTGAGGGCGAAGATGGCGCGCTGGCCGAGCACAAGATTGGTCTGTACGCCGAAATCGAGCATGATGCCGGAGATGGTCAGCATGATCAGCGCCAGCAGTGATCCGCCGCCTGAGAGGTGCCCGATCAGAAAGGCGAGGATAGCGAGCGTCATGGCAAAGGCGGTGGCAAGCCTCGTCCAGCCGCGGTCTGCGACACGTCCAGCAATCGGCGAGGCGATCGCGCCCGCCGCGCCGGCAAGCGCAAAGAGGGCGATACCATTCTGCGTCAGGCCGAACGCCGGGCCTGCCAGAAGCAGCGGCGTCGTCGTCCAGAAGAGGCTGAACGAGCCGAACATGCACGCCTGATAGAGCGCCCGCCGCTGCAGTACCGGCGTATGGAGCGCGAGATGGCCCATGGAAGACAGCAGCTGGGTATAGCGCAGCCTGGTATGCGGCACGCGGGTCGGCAGCACGATGCGCAGAATGACGATCAGCCCGATCATGATGCCAGCCGAGATGAGGTAGACCGCATGCCAGGAGAAAAGTTCGGAGAGGAAGCTGGCTGCCGGACGAGCCAGCATGATGCCGCAGAGCAGGCCGCTCATGACATTGCCGACGACGGCTCCGCGGTTGGCATCCGGCGCCATATGAGCTGCAAAGGGCACGAGAACCTGCACGGAAACGGAGGCGAGACCGATGCAGAGCGAAGCCAACAGGAACAGCGATGGCGACCAGGCGAAGGCGGCGCCGACGAGCGCGAGCGCCGCCAGCGCGACCAGCATCAGCACCAGCTTTCGGTTCTCAAGCAGATCGCCGAGCGGCACGATCAGCAGCAGGCCAAGACCATAGCCGATCTGGGTCAAAGTCACGATGAGGCCGGTCGCGGCCGGCGAAAAGCCGAGCGATTGGCTGATCGGCCCTGCGAGTGGCTGGCCATAATAGATATTGGCTGCCACTAGCCCGCAGGCGGCGGCGAACATGAAAGTCATCAGCGGTGAAATAGTCTTTTCGGGGAGCGGCGCGCTCTCCCGTCTGGCAGCGGCAGTTGCAGACATGTCTTGTCCTCGGTGCGGGCGTGGGGCTTCTTGGGAGGGCTTACCCGGATATTTCAAGAAAATTAATTCAACAGTTTCATCGCCGCCTCCGCGACGGCGAGCATGCGTTCCGGTTTGGGGCCGGTCTTTCCGATGACACGCATCCCTTTGGTAAGACACAGTATCGCGCAGGCGATGCCTTCGGCGTCGACATCTTGCGATATTGATCCATCCGCCTGTCCCAGCCGAATGAGATCGAGGATGCGTCTTTCATCCAAATTGAAGGCCGTGGCGACGCGGCCGGCAATTTCTTCGTCGAAAAGTGCCAGTTCAGTCGCGCTGCCAACGACGAGGCAGCCGCGACGACCGATCTCGCCGCAGGACGATTCAGCAAAGAAGGCCGTCAATGCGAAAAGCTTTGCACGGCCGTTGGCAGCTTCGGCAAGACACGCCTCGATCAGCGGTTGGCGGACTTGGCGATAGCGATCGAAGGCGGCGAGGAAGATGCCGCGCTTGTCGCCGAAGGCCTTGTAGACACTGCCTGCGGTTAGGCCCATGGCCTCCGTCAGCTCGCTGATCGAGGCCGCATGATAGCCGCGCTCGGAAAAGACCCGCAGCGCCTCGTCGAGGGCTGCGTCCATGTCGAATTCCCGCGGGCGGCCGCGAAGCTTGGGGGCGATTTCGATGGTATCCGTCGTCATGCGACTCTTTTAGGAAATGATCGTTTCCAAATCAAGCGAATTTTGCAAGGCAGCATGATTTGCGCAGTAGTTGTCGGCTGCGGACTGTTCAGGACTCGGTTTGGCTGCCGCTATTGATTGATGACGGCCATATGGATCGCGTCTTTGTAACGTCCGTCTATGCGCACGGATTTGCAAGCACGCCCTTCCCGAACAAAGCCGACTTTCTCGTAGAGTGCTATGGCCCGGCTGTTATCGGCATGAACGCTGAGCTCTACACGCTCAATGCCGACGTCGCGTGCGGCCTTCAGCGTTGCCTCAATCAACCTGCGACCAATACCCTGACCACGAAAGGCCGGTAAGATTCCCATTCCAAGCCGACCCGCATGGGCATGAGAAGGGAACGCATGCCGGCTGATGTCGCACCAGCCGACCACCTCGCCATTTGCAAGCGCCACGAATTGCGGGTTCCCTTTGGCGATCATTTCGAGCACGAAAGCGCGGATTTGCTCCAGCGGGAACGCTTCAAGCATGGACAGATATTCCCGTTCGCGCGCGACCGTGTCGAGCGCCTTGTGAAAACCTTCAATGTGCTCGCCGGCGATGGGACGGATCAGGATGTCGGTGCTGTCGGCCATAGGTGGATATCTCGATGCAAATCAGGGATGCATCGAGACTAGAACTCAACTTGCGCCTTGTCCATGTCTGCGTAGACCCAACTCTAGAGATCGAGTTCCCAGGTCTGGCCGTTCAATTCCGGTCCGAACATGTGGTGCTTTTCTTCCGCGACGAGCTTGAAGCCCGCCTTGATGTAGATAGCTCGTGCAGTATCGAGGATGTCGTTGGTCCAGAGCGAGAGCTTGGTGTAGCTGACCTCGCGGGAGAAGCGGATGCATTCGTCGACCAGCAGTTTGCCGAGACCAAGGCCGCGCGCAGTCTTGTCGACGTAGAGAAGCCGAAGCTTGGCGACGCCGTTGCCGCCGTCGGCGATCATGATCGAGCCGACGTTCAATCCGCCCCGTTCCGCGATCCAGCACCGCTCCATTTCCGGATTGAAGTTGGCCAGGAATTTTCCGGCTACTTCGGCGGCGAGAGCCTCGAAGCGATGATCCCAGCCGAGTTCGCTGCAGTAGAAGCGCGCCTGGCTTTGCACGATCCAGCCGATGTCGCCATGCCGGTGAGGGCGGATGATGGCTGGTGGTGGAGAGGCGCGGTTTGCGCCGAGGGTATCCTGGATCGTCCGCATCGCTTCGACGATACGTTCGGGCTCACCTATGGCAAGCCTGTCGAAATATTCGGAGATCTGGGCGCGGGAGCGGCGGACGAATTCCTGGAACTGAACCTGTCCCTTCTCGGTGACATTTATCACCTGGCTGCGCGCATCGTCAGGATCGGGCTTCGTTTCGATCAAGCCGTCTTCACGGAAGCGCTTGACGATGCGGCTGAGATAGGCGGGATCGAGATGCAGTTCGCGTGTCAGCGTCGAAGCGGCGACGCCACCGCGAAAGCCAACTTCGAACAGCACGCGGACATCCGTCAGCGTATAGGGACTGTCGAGATAGGCCTTGTTTAGAACGCCGAGAAAGTTTGTGTAGAAGCGATTGAAGTCACGAACGGCGTCAATGGTTGCGAATTCTGCATCGGGGGTCATGGGACATCGTCTCCTCGGTTATAGAAGACGATGTTCGTCATTTATTTGACTGAGTCAAGTATATGGATTGACTTAGGCAGCGCGACTGCGTGCGCTTTCATCCGCAAGAGCGAAGTCGACGGCGGCTTCGGCATGGATCGTCGTCGTATCGAAACCCGGCAGAACCAGCGCATTGGGATCGAGGATGAGGCAGATCTCGGTGCAGCCGAGGATAACGCTGTCGGCGCCTTCGGCCTTGGCGCGGTCGATGATGTCATGCAGCTTGCTGCGGGACTCGGCCTTGATGATGCCGGCGCAAAGTTCGTTGAAGATGATGTCGTGCGTCACGGTCCGGTCTTCGGGGCCGGGGACCATGATGGAGATGCCGTTCTGGGCCATGCGCTCGGCATAGAAGCCGTGCTCCATGGTATAGCGCGTGGCAAGCAGCAGCGGCTTTACCCGTCCTGCAGCCTTCAGGGCTGCGGCGGTTTCGTCGATGATGTGGATGAGCGGTACGGAAATGCGCGAGGCGACTTCCGGCGCGATCAGATGCATGGTGTTGGTGCAGATGAGCACGCATTCGGCGCCGGCTGCCTGCAGGCGATGGGCAACGCCACCGAGGCGGGCGGCTGCATCATCCCAGCGCCCGGCCTTCTGCAGGGCGACAATTTCCTCGAAGTTGACGGAGTACATCAGCACTTCGGCGGAGGAGAGACCACCGAGCCGATCGCGAACCATCTCGTTGATCTGGCGATAATAAACCGCCGAGCTCTCGAAACTCATGCCGCCGATGAGACCTATAGTGCGCATATGGCTGTTCTCCGCTTGTTGTTCGTAAGTAGGGCAATAGTGTTGCTATTCATGCGCCTTGTGTTTGCAATCTTTGTGGGATCGACAATTTAATCTGCAATAATTTGCGCCTAAGTCGCATTTTGTGCAAAATGGCGGCGCGATAGTGAAAAGGTGCCGCACATGCTTGACGAACGTGACCGAAAGATTCTCGAAATTTTGCAAGCCGATGCCGGCACCTCGGTGACGGAGCTTGCCGATCGTGTCGCTCTATCGGTCTCCGCCTGTTCGCGCCGTATCCAGCGGCTGGAAGAGAGCGGCCATATCGCGCGGCGCATCGTCGTGCTCGATCGCGAGAAGATGGGTGTGCCCACCACAGTCTATGCGATGATCAAGACGGCGCATCATGCAGACGAGTGGATTGAGGCATTCCGCAAGGCGATCGGCGATATTCCGGAGATTGTCGAGGCGCACCGGCTTACCGGCAACTACGACTATATTCTGAAGATCGTGCTGCCGCGGGTGGAGCACTACGACGTTATCTACAAGATGCTCGTGCGCAAGATCGAACTTTTCGACGTCTCCGCCTCGATCTCAATGGAGGAGCTGAAAGGCGGCACGTCGGTTCCCGTCGGTTATGCGCAGTAGGCTCGCCTTAGTCGTACTCAGACGCGAAATCACTGGACAGAAACATCACGGAAATAGCAAGATTCCAACTTGTGCAATCGCAGCAGCGGCCAATGCCTTGAGGGAACCTATTGTGCGAAATGTAGTCAACCGCAACACCGACATTCAGAGTTACTTTCAGCCGGGCGAGAAAATGCTTTGGGCCGGTCGCCCGAAGCAAGGAATCATGTTCAGCAAGAACGATGCTTTACTTGTGCCGTTCTCGTTGATGTGGGGTGGGTTTGCAATTTTTTGGGAAAGTACGGTTGTAACGCAGGCGGGCACGCCATTCTTTTTCAAGCTTTGGGGCGTGCCATTCGTATTGATAGGCTTGTATCTCATTATTGGCCGTTTTCTGGTCGATGCGTTCGTTCGTGCCAGAACCCAATATGCGGTTACAGATCGGCGCATCATCATTTCGCGCGAAGGTTGGTTCTCCAAGCTCCTGACTCTCTCGCTTCAGCAATTGCCCAATCTGGATCTCGATCAGAAAAGTGACGGAACAGGGACGATCAACTTCGGACCAGATTCTGGAGCAACATCCGGCTATCGCGGTAAGATGAGCAACTGGACCCCTGCGCTGTCGGACGTTCCTCGCTTTCTTGGAATCACAAATGTGCGTGAGGTATTTGATCTCATTGCGCGGGCGCAATCAACAAAGGCATCCTAATCCTCATGGCAATGTGCCTATGCAGGGGTGCCATGCATAAAAGAGAGTTGCTGCTTACCCGTCTCAACCCTACGTTTTCGACGAAACATAGCCATGAGGTGTTGCCATGCAGGATCATCGTGTTGTCGTTGTCGGGGGCGGTTTCGGCGGAGTGCAGGTCGTCAACGATCTGAAAGGCGCGCCCGTCCGCATAACGATGATCGACCGGCGCAATCACCACCTGTTTCAGCCGCTTCTCTATCAGGTCGCAACGACACTGCTCGCAACATCGGAAATCGCCTGGCCGATCCGCAATTTCTTCGGGGACAGGCCGGAAGTGACGACGTTGCTTGCCGAAGTCGTCGGCGTCGACAGCACAGCGCATGAAGTGCTGTTGAAGAATGGACAGAGGATCCCTTACGACACGCTGGTGCTAGCGACGGGTGCCACTCATGCCTATTTCGGCCATGACGAATGGGAACCGGTGGCGCCGGGATTGAAGACGCTCGAGGATGCCACCACCATCCGCCGCCGCCTGCTGCTGGCCTTCGAGCAGGCGGAGATGGAAACGGATCCTGCTGTCCGGGAGGCGCTCCTGACCTTCGTCATTGTCGGGGCAGGGCCGACAGGTGTCGAACTGGCCGGGATCATCTCGGAACTGGCGCGGACGACCTTGCCGAAGGAATTCCGCAATATCGATACGAGCAAGGCGAAGATCATTCTCGTCGAAGCTGGCCCACGGGTGTTGGCCGCTTTCGCGGAGGATCTTTCCGACTATGCGCGCCGGGAGCTGGAATTGCATGGTGTCGACCTGCGCTTCGGCAAGCCGGTGACGTCGTGCACGGCCGAGGGTGTCACGATCGGCGAGGTTTTCGTCCCGTGCCGCACCATCGTATGGGCGGCCGGCGTAGAGGCGTCGCCAGCAGCAAAATGGCTGGATATTCCCGCGGACCGCGCCGGCCGTGCCCTGGTCGACAAGGATTTGCGGGCACCGGGCAAGGGTGATGTCTTCGTGATCGGGGATACGGCAGCCGTCATGCGCGACGACGGCAGTCCGGTGCCGGGGATCGCTCCAGCCGCCAAGCAGCAGGGAGCCTATGTCGCCAAGGTGATCAAGGCAAAGTTGGCCGGCAAACCCGTTCCTGGGCCGTTCCACTATCGCCATCAAGGCAGCCTTGCGACGATCGGCAAAAGTGCTGCGATCATCGATTTCGGCTGGCTGAAGCTGAGGGGATGGCTCGCCTGGTGGGTGTGGGGGCTTGCCCACATCTACTTCCTGATCGGCGTGCGCTGGCGCATCGCGGTCGCCTGGAGCTGGCTGTGGATCTATATCAGCCGGCAGCACAGCGCCCGGCTGATCACGCAAAGGGAAACCATGCGCGAGGAATAACAAAGAGGCGGCGCCCGCTGCGGACGCCGCCTTCTTTATTTATGCCAGCGAGGCGATATCGATGACGAAGCGGTAGCGGACGTCGCTCTTCAGCACGCGCTCATAGGCTTCGTTGATCTGCTGGATGCTGATCTTCTCGATCTCGGAGACGATATTGTGCTCGCCGCAGAAGTCGAGCATTTCCTGGGTTTCCTTGATCGAGCCGATCATGGAGCCTGAGAGGCTGCGGCGGCCGGGGATCAGCGAGAAGGCATGCACCGGAACCGGATGCTCGGGCGCACCGACGACGACCATACTGCCATCGAACTTCAAGAGGCCGAGATAGGCATTCCAGTCGACGGCGATACCGACCGTCATGATGATGAGGTCGAAGGTGCCGGCGAGCTTCGTGAAGGTCTCGGCATCGCTGGTCGCATAGTAGTGGTCGGCACCGATCTTCAGACCGTCTTCCTTCTTCGACAGCGTCTGGCTGAGAACCGTGACATCGGCACCCATGGCATGGGCCAGCTTGACGCCCATGTGGCCAAGGCCGCCCATGCCGACGATCGCAACCTTCTTGCCGGGACCGGCCTTCCAGTGGCGCAGCGGCGAATAGAGCGTGATACCGGCGCAAAGCAGCGGTGCGCCTGCGTCGAGGGGGATATTATCGGGGAAGGAGAGAACATAACCTTCCTTGACGACGATGCTATCGGAGTAACCGCCATAGGTCGGCGTCTCGCCGTCTGCTTCGACATCGTTGTAGGTCTGAACGACGCCGGGCATGTAGTGCTCGTAGTCCAGGTCGCGCGTGGCGCAGGTCGTGCAGGAATTGACGAAGCAGCCGACGCCGACGCGGTCGCCGACCTTGAACTTGGTGACTTTCGAACCGACCGCGGTCACGACGCCTGCCACTTCATGGCCCGGCACCATCGGGTATCTCGAATTGCCCCATTCGTTGCGGGCCTGGTGGATGTCCGAATGGCAGACGCCGCAATATTGGACGGAGATGACGACATCGTCTTCGTTGGGATCGCGGCGCTCGAAGGTGAACGGAGTAAGCGGCTTGGACGCGTCGGTCGCGGCATAACCCTTTGCGATAGGCATGGGAGATTTCCTTGTTTCTAGGAGAGGTGGGAGTGAAATTGGGATGGCCGACTATGCACTGGGAATAGGCCGAAGCGTTAGAGCGATCCTGCAAGCTTTATGTACGATCCTGCGAATCTAAATACGCGATGGGTCTTTCACGATCGAATGACGTTACCTAGATAAGCCTCGATACCCACTCCAAAACAATCGGTTGCACATGACGCTGCCTTTCAATCCCAATCAGGAACTCGCATCGATCGTTGCACGTTTCGCCACGGGAGATGGGGAGCATCAAACGCCGATCGACAGCCTTCATCTCTATCGGCAGTCGGCTGCAACCGTTTGGCAGCATGGCGCCTACCGACCGTGCTTTGCAATCGTGGTCCAGGGCCGCAAGAGTCTGACGATTGGCGCTGAAACCTACCACTACGGCGTCGGCGAGTATATTTTGACCGCGCTCGATCTTCCCGTATCGACGCAGGTCACCAATGTCGGCAGCGACACGCCGTACCTCTGTTTCGGCATGGCGCTGGATAGCGAGCGGCTGAAGGAGCTGCTGTCGCGCGTCAGCATTCCGCGTCAAGCGGTCACTGCCGAGCCTGTGCGCGGGATCGCAGTCAATGCGGCCTCGCCGGAATTGCTGGATGCTTCGTTGCGGCTGCTCAGGTTGCTTGATCGGCCCGAAGATATTCCGGCCATGGCGCCGTTGATCGAGCAGGAAATCCTCTATCGCCTGCTGACCGGTCCGAATGGTCCCCGGCTGCTGCAGATCGCGATGGCGGAGAGCCAGAGCAACAGGGTGGCGCGTGCGGTCGCCTGGCTTCGCGGCAACTATACGCAGCCGCTGCGCATCGAAGAGCTGGCTGAGCGGGTCGGCATGAGCGTTTCCTCGCTACATCACCATTTCAAGACCGTCACAGCCCTGTCGCCGATGCAGTATCAAAAGCAGCTGCGACTGCATGAAGCGCGGCGGCTGATGATCGTCGAACAGCTCGACGTAGGATCGGCCGGCCATCGTGTCGGCTATCAGAGCCCCTCGCAATTCAGCCGAGAGTACAGCCGTCTCTACGGTCTGCCGCCGCTGAAGGATGTTGAGGCCATGCGCAATAGCGTGGTCGCTGCCGAGTAGGTCCTGGTACTAACGGAAGTTAGCTGATCGGCGCGTTGCAACTGCCGCCATTCCAGGTGTAGCTCGGAGCGGTGTCCTGCGGTCCCCATAGACCCTCGAAACGATGATAGCCCGCATCGAAGCGGATTGTCAGAGATCCCATTCCGTATTTATCGAACCAGCGCAGCGTTCGTATCTTGCCGGGTTTCGTTCCGATTTCCGAGAGAGTGCCGACCGTGGTGTTGCCATCGTCGTTGAAACGGTAAGTCCCTGATAGGTGACCTTCAGCATCGGCCTGGAGCGAGGTTTCGACATCGACCAGCCGGTCGCTGGAGAGAAGCTTGCCGCAATAGTGCCCGGCCGGCCGGGCGAGGGACTTGGACGCTGCGTCTACCGGCACCGGTAGATGATATAGTCCGATTGCAAGGCAAATCCCGACGATTTGAGCGATTGCCCGGCCTTTGCCGTTCTTCAGGCTTCCATCGCGCCGCGCCGGCGACACCTTGTCTGAGGGATTGACTACGGGTTTCATCAGGAAATCTCGCCAGCGATGGAGGGGCCGACATGGTCTATCCGCTGTGTGTTCCTGATGACAAGCGCTCTGCATATTTTTACCGCGGTGCAGCAACGAATTCCGCTTGACGACCGTTTCGCGGTGCTACATAACGTTTCACGAACCGTACCGTACGGTACGCATTTGGGAGTAGCATCGTGCTGAGCGAAGTAGGACAGTCGAGCGAGTTTTCGCCGCGCCAGAACGCCGTTCTGGAACAGGCGCTGCGTCTGCTCGTCGACGGTGGCGAAAAGGCGCTGACGACCTCCGGTGTCGCGCGCGCTGCCAATTGCTCCAAAGAAAGCCTTTACAAGTGGTTCGGCGACCGCGACGGTCTGCTATCGGCGATGATAACCTATCAGGCCAGCAAGGTGCGCACCTTCGAGCGCAATGGCGAACGGTTGAATACCGCAAGCCTGCATGATCATCTCGTGATTTTTGCGCGCGATCTGCTGGAAGTTCTGGCCGGCGATGTTTCTCTTGCGCTGAACCGTCTGGCGATCGGCCAGTCGAACCGCGACGGTTCCAAGCTCGGCAAGCTGCTGCTGGAGCGCGGCCGCCGGCAGATCGACCGCCGCGCCATCGGCCTCATCGATGCCGGCAAGCGGGCAGGGCTGTTACGTTTTACCGATGCCGACGAGGCATATCACACGCTTTACGGGCTCATCGTTTCCGATCTGCATGTACGCATGCTGCTCGGCGAACCCGGTTTGAGGGATTCCAGCAGTCAGGCAGAGAAGGCTATTACTGCCTTCCTCAAGCTCTACGGCACGGAAAAAGTATTGGCGGAAGCAGCGGCGACCGTCTGAGCAGATCCAAATTTACACCAGACAAGCAAAGGGAAGGACAAACAATGCGCGTCTATTACGATCGTGATGCCGATCTCAACCTCATCAAGTCGAAGAAGGTCGCCATCATCGGCTACGGTTCCCAGGGTCGCGCGCACGCGCTGAACCTGAAGGACAGCGGCGCACAGAATGTTGTGATCGCACTGAAGGCCGGCTCGCCGACTGTCAAGAAGGCAGAAGCCGACGGCTTCAAGGTCATGACCGTTGCCGAAGCTGCTGCCTGGGCCGACCTGATGATGATGGCGACTCCGGACGAACTGCAGTCTGACATCTACAAGGCCGATATCGCTCCGAACATCCGCGACGGCGCTGCGATCGCTTTCGCACACGGCCTCAACGTTCACTTCGGCCTCATCGAGCCGAAGGCTTCCGTCGACGTCGTCATGATCGCTCCGAAGGGCCCCGGCCATACGGTTCGCGGCGAATACCAGAAGGGCGGCGGCGTTCCCTGCCTCGTTGCCGTTCATCAGAACGCGTCCGGCAACGCTCTTGAACTCGCTCTTTCCTACGCTTGCGGCGTTGGCGGCGGCCGTTCCGGCATCATCGAAACCAACTTCCGCGAAGAGTGCGAAACCGACCTCTTCGGCGAACAGGTCGTTCTCTGCGGCGGTCTCGTCGAGCTCATCCGCGCTGGTTTTGAAACCCTGGTCGAAGCCGGTTACGCTCCGGAAATGGCCTATTTCGAGTGCCTGCACGAAGTGAAGCTGATCGTCGACCTGATCTATGAAGGCGGCATCGCCAACATGAACTACTCGATCTCGAACACAGCCGAGTGGGGCGAATACGTCACCGGTCCGCGCATCATCACCGAAGAAACCAAGGCTGAGATGAAGCGCGTCCTCAAGGACATCCAGACCGGCAAGTTCACCTCGGACTGGATGCAGGAATATCGCTCCGGCGCTGCCCGCTTCAAGGGCATCCGCCGCCTGAACGATAGCCACCAGATCGAAGAAGTCGGCGCCAAGCTGCGCGGCATGATGCCCTGGATCGGCAAGAACAAGCTGGTCGACAAGTCGGTCAACTAAGCTCTCCGCATTGTCGGAATGGAGGGCCGGGGCGAAAGCTCCGGCCTTTCTATTTTCGGGCCGTCACATAGAGCCATCTTGTCGGCTCGCCGTCGAAGCCGCCACCGTCGGCTTCGGTCATGGCGACGATCCTCCACCCCGCGGTGCTCAGCCTCTCTTCAAGCCATGTGGCGGAAGGATAGTTGTAGTAGCGTCCGAATTTGTCCTGTCCCTCTGCCTCCCCGGCCTTGAAGCTGGCATGGAAGATGCCGCCGGTTTTCAGAGCCTGTAGAATGCGCCTGAAAACATCCGGTAGCGTCGAGCGCGGCACATGTAGGAGGCTAGCCTCTGCCCATATGCCATCGAAAGCGCTGACGGAATCCAAGGTTTCGAAGCGCATGATTCGAACAGGCCTGCCGATGCGCTTTTCGGCTTCCCTGGCGAGTTCGGCAGAGCCGTCCGTGGGCGCGACGTCGAAGCCGCGCGAGAGCATGTAGGCGGCATCCTGGCCAGCGCCGCAACCCAGCTCGAGGATGGATGCGCCAGCGGGCAAAGTGTCGAGGAAGGCATCCAGCCGCTTTCTCGGCAGATTGCGGTCGCGCGCGGCATAGAGGGTCGCGTTGTCGGTGTAGAAAGACGATGTCGGGTCCGTGCTCATGCGTATTGTCGCTCACTTCTCTTTAATGGAGATGCGCAGTGCTATCGGGAAAGATGGCGAATATCCGGCACGGTTGAAACAAATTAGGTCAGCATTGTTGACTTATCTTTTATTGCGTGATCTTGTGCTGGAAAGACCAAAAATTACGAGGAAGCCCCATGTTGAATTGGGAAAATATCTTTGCGACGCGTTCGAGCCGTATGCGCGCCTCCGAAATTCGCGAATTGCTGAAGCTGCTGGAGCGGCCGGATATCATCTCGTTTGCCGGCGGCATTCCCGATCCGGCACTGTTTCCCGATGCCGAGTTCAAGCAGGCTTATGCCGATATATTTTCCGGCCCGACGGTGAACGCAGCGCTGCAATATTCGGTCAGCGAAGGCTACAAGCCGCTGCGCGAATGGCTTGTCGGCCAGATGGGCGCGCTCGGCATCCCCTGCGAGCTGGAAAACGTCTTCATCGTTTCCGGCTCGCAGCAGGGGCTCGACTATCTCGGCAAGCTTTTCCTGTCGCCGAAGGATACGGCGCTGGTGACGGCGCCGACCTATCTCGGTGCACTGCAGGCCTTCAACGCCTACGAGCCGGCCTACGATCAGCTGACGCCGAACGGTAACCGCACGCCCGAATCCTATCGCGCCGCGGCTGCTCAGGCGGGGGGCAGGGTGAAATTCGCCTATCTTTCGGCCGACTTCGCCAACCCGACGGGCGAAACGGTCGATCTGGCCGGTCGCGAGAAGTTGCTCGACCTTGCCGAAGAGCTCGATATCGCCGTCATCGAAGACGCCGCCTATCAATCGCTGCGCTATGACGGCGAGCCGGTTGCGCCGATTCTGGCGCTGGAAATCGCGCGCAAGGGCAGCATCAACGACACGCGGACGATCTATTGCGGCAGCTTCTCCAAGACGCTGGCGCCTGGCCTTCGCGTCGGCTTCGTCGTCGCCAATGCGTCTGTCATCCGCAAGCTTGTCCTGATGAAACAGGCAGCCGACCTGCATTCTTCGACGATCAACCAGATCGCCATCCATCAGGTCGCCGAGCGCGGCTTTGACGCGCAGGTTGCCAAAATTCGCAAGACCTATAGTCATCGCCGCGACTGCATGCTGGCGGCGCTTGCGAAATACATGCCAGAAGGCACGAGCTGGACGAAGCCGGAAGGCGGTATGTTTGTCTGGGTCACCCTGCCGAAGGGTATGGACGGCGCCAAGCTGCTCGCGCGGTCGCTCGAGACAACGAAGGTTGCCTTCGTGCCGGGGCAGGCCTTCTTTGCCGACGGTAGCGGCGCGAACACCTTCCGCGTCAGCTTCTCCTGTGCCAATGAAGAAATGATCGAGGAAGGCATCTCGCGGCTCGGCAAGCTGATTGCGAGCGAGATCGGGGKAATGGCGGCCTAAGCCGCCATTACCGTTTTTTCTCTACTTGGAAAGGTGTGGGTCGATCAGTGAGAGATCGGCCTCGCTCAGCCGGTCGCTGGCCGTATTGCGCTGATGCCAATAGGGGTACATCAGCGGCGGCAGGCTGATGTCATCGAGCCGCTTGCGCTCCTCATCCGTCAGCTTCAACTCGGCACTGGCGAGATTGTCCTTGAACTGAGCCTTGTTGCGGCCGCCGACGATGACCGAGGTCACGCCCTTGCGGCCGATAAGCCAGGCAAGCGCGACCTGCGCTGCCGAAACGCCGCGACCGTCGGCGATCTCCACCAGCGCGTCGACGATATTCCACAGGCGGTTTTCATCGCGGATCGGCGGCTCCGTCCAGCCGACAAACTGGCGCGTGCCCTCCGGCGTTGCCTGGTTACGACGATGCTTACCAGACAGCAGGCCTGCGGCGAGCGGGCTCCAGACGAGGATGCCGAGGCCCTGGTCGATGCTGACAGGCACTAGCTCGTTTTCGGCGTCACGGGCTTCCAGGGTGTAATGGATCTGCTGGCTGACGAAACGTTCGCACTTGTCGCGCTCGCTGACGCCGAGCGCCTTCATGATGTGCCAACCGGAAAAGTTCGAGCAGCCGATGTAGCGGACCTTGCCCTGGCGCACCAATGTGTCGAGCGCCTCCATCGTCTCTTCCAGTGGCGTCTGTCCGTCCCACTCGTGCAGCTGGTAGAGGTCGATGACATCGGTCTTCATGCGCTTCAGGCTTGCTTCGCAGGCCTTTATGAGGTGCAGGCGCGATGAGCCGGCATCGTTGACGCCAGGTCCCATCGAGAAGCGCGCCTTGGTGGCGATGAGGACGCCGTTCTTGCGCGGGCCGCCAATGATCTCGCCGATGATTTCTTCCGATGCTCCCTGCGAATAGACATCGGCCGTGTCGAGCAGGTTGACGCCTGCATCCACGCACATGTCCACAAGCTTCTTCGCCTCTTTGACGCCGAGATCGCCGGTCGCTTTCGCCCAGCCGACGCCGCCGAAGGTCATGGTGCCCATGGTGATGGTGGAAACTTTAAGGCCGGAGCGGCCAAGCAGGCGATATTCCATAGATCTGTCCTCCTCAATCTCAATCTGAAATACGTGCGTCAGGAAATAGTGCTGGATGACGGCGGTCAAGATTCAATCATCATACGAACAGCAAACTATTCAAATTCAACTGTCACAATCATGTTAAGCCGCACGTCTAGAGAACCCTCCTACAACCCAGCCGAGGACGTTTTTATGAAGACCGTTGTTTCCGCCTTTGCCGGCCTGTTGGCCATCGCTCTTTTCTCCGGTAGCGCCAACGCCGCTGATCTCGTCCTCTATACCAGCCAGCCGAATGCCGATGCGCAGGCCACCGTCGATGGCTTCATGGCGGCCAATCCCGGCATCAAGGTCGATTGGGTTCGTGACGGCACACCGCAGATCATTGCCAAGCTGCAGGCTGAAATGCAGGCCGGCGCCCCGGTTGCCGATGTTCTGCTGATCGCCGATACGGTGACGCTCGAGCGTCTGAAGGAAGCCGGCAAGCTGCTCGCCTATAAGTCGCCGGAAGCTGCGAACTACGCCGCCTCGCTTTATGACGCCGACGGCTATTACTACTCTACTAAGCTCATCACGACCGGTATCGTTTATAACACTGCCGCTTCGCTGAAGCCGGCGAGCTGGCAGGATCTGGTCAAGCCGGAAGCCAAGGGCCTCGTCGCCATGCCGAGCCCGCTGGCTTCGGGTGCCGCTCTCATTCACGCGCAGACGTTGGCCGGCGTCGGCAGCCTCGGCTGGGATTACTACAAGAACCTCGCCGAGAACGGCGCGATTGCGTCCGGCGGCAACGGTGCTGTGCTGAAGTCGGTCGCTTCCGGCGAGAAGGCCTATGGTATGATCGTTGACTACATGCCGATCCGCGAGAAGGCCAAGGGCGCTCCGCTGGAGTTCGTCTTCCCGAAGGAAGGCGTTTCGGCCGTCACCGAGCCGGTCGGCATCCTCGCCGGCACGCAGCATGCCGATGCCGCCAAGAAGTTCGTCGACTACGTCCTCTCGGAAAAGGGTCAGGAAGGCTTCCTCAAGCTCGGCTATATTCCGGCCCGCAACGGCACGCCGCTGCCGGAGGGCTTCCCGGCACGTGACAGCATCAAGGTTTTGCCGTTGAATGCAGCTGATGCGCTCAAGAACACGGATCAGGATCTGAAGACCTTCTCCACCTACTTCAAGTCGAAATGATCCGGCCCGGATTTTAAATGTACTCACATGTGCGTAGGGGAAACAGCCAGCCGGCCTGGCTGTTTCCTTTTGTTGTTGCCGTCGTGCTTTTGCTCAGCGTCCTGCCGCTGGCGCGGCTGGCGCTTGCGGGCATCGAGGCGCTGCTACGAGGCGGCACCTATGAGCTGATCACCGATCCGGCTCTCTGGCGCTCGGCCTGGTACACGATCGAGACGGCCGTGCTCGGCACCATCGTTTCCGTCTTGCTTGGCTGCCTCTTTGCATTCCTGCTGACTCTGACGGACCTGTCTGGCAGGGGGCTGCTCGGCTTCCTCTTCGTGTTGCCGATGATGATCCCGCCGCAAGTGACGGCGCTTGCCTGGGTGCAGATGTCCGGGCCGGCCAGCCCCTTGCTGAAAGCGTTGCACATTGCGCCGCCGCTCGGCTCACCGCAGCCACTCTATTCGGTTGGCGGCATTGCGCTGCTCTACGGTGTTCAACACGCGCCGCTGGTCTATCTCGCTCTGCGTGCCGGCCTGATGGCGCTACCGCGCGATGGTGTCGAGGCCGCAAGGCTTTCCGGCGCGTCCGGCCTGCGTGTCTTCAGGGATATTATTCTGCCCTTGTCACTGCCCGGCGTCATTGCCGGAGCTGCGATCGCCTTCGTCTCCTCGATCGGCAATTTCGGCATACCCGCGATCCTCGGTATACCCGCCTCGATTTATACGCTTTCGACCCTGATCTTCACGAAGTTCTCCAGTTTCGGGCCGCGCACCTTCGGCGATATCGCTGTGCTGTCGACGATGATCGCCGTCATTGCCGTTGCCGGTCTTGCCGTGCAGGGCAGGGCTTTGAAGGGCCGCGATTATCGCGTCATCGGCATTTCCGGAGCGACGGCTGCCTTTTCGCTTGGCCGCTGGGGCTTTCTTGCCCTGCCGGTGCTTTACGCCATCCTGTTCGTTATGCTTGTGGCTCCCTTTCTGGCGCTCGTCGCAGGCGCGCTGGTGCCGGCCTATGGCGTGCCGCTTACCTTCAAGACGGCATCGCTGCACGCATTCACCGAAATCCTGTTCCGGCAGAGCATAACGCGCACGGCCTTTTCCAATTCGCTGTTCCTTGCCGGCATGACGTCACTGGGTCTCCTTTTGGTGACAGTGCTCGCGGCCTATGCGCTGACGCGGCGTAAGGACGCACTCAGCCGCATCGTCGGCGGCATGATCGAGATCCCTTATTCACTTCCGGGCATTATCATCGCCGTTTGCTTCATTCTGGTGTTTGCAGCGCCGCTACCGATCCTCAACGTCACGCTTTACGGGACGATCTGGATCATCCTGCTTGCCTATTTCTCCGCCTATTTCGCCGTCAGCCTGAAGCCGGTCATGAGCGCCTTTCTGCAGCTCGATCCGGCGCTGGAAGAGGCAGCGCGGCTTTCCGGGGCAGGGTTCTTCAGACGCTTGACCGACATCATCGTGCCGTTAGTCGCGCCGGCGGCGGGCGCCTCGGTGATCCTCGTTTTCCTGATTGCCTGCAACGAGCTCACCGTTTCGGCGCTGCTCTGGTCGGCCGGTACGCAGACGCTCGGCGTCGTCATCTACAATCTCGACGATGGCGGCAGCGCCGATCTAGCCTCGGCAATGTCGGTCATCGTCATTGCCATGGTCGTCATCATGATGGTGCTTTTGGAAATCATGGCCAAGCGCCTGCCGAAGGGAGTTGTGCCTTGGCGAAGCTGATCCTCAATCACATCAGCAAGGATTTCAGCACGGGCGGTCGCGCGGCCGTCAATGCTTTGTCGCTCGATGTCCGCGAGGGCGGTTTCCTGGCGCTGCTCGGCCCCTCCGGCTGCGGCAAGACGACTGTGCTCAGAATGATAGCCGGCTTCGAACAGCCCACGGATGGCTCCATTCACCTCGGCGAGCGGCTGCTGGCGGATGCGGCGAACATGTTGCCGCCGGAGCGGCGCAATATGGCGATGGTGTTTCAATCCTACGCGCTCTGGCCGCATATGAACGTTGCCGACAATGTCGGTTATCCCTTGAAGGTGCGTGGCATCTCCGGCGAGCGCTACCGCGAGAAAGTGCGTGAGGCTCTGACGACCGTGCGACTTGGCGACTATGCCGAACGCAGGCCCGCCGACCTTTCAGGTGGTCAACGTCAGCGCGTCGCTCTTGCTCGCTGCCTGGTGACATCGCCTGACGTCGTACTACTGGACGAGCCGCTGGCGAACCTCGATCGCCACCTGAAGAAGGAGATGGAGGAGACCTTCCGCGAGTTCCACCAGCGCTCAGGCGCCACCATGGTCTATGTCACCCACGACCAGAGCGAGGCGATGGCGCTTGCCACTGACGTTGCCGTCATGTCCGAAGGACGGCTCCTGCAGGTGGCGCCGCCGGCGGAAATCTATGCACGCCCCGAAGGCAAAATGGTCGGAGAGCTTGTCGGGCAGGGCGCTATTCTCTCGCTCGGCCTTCCTGGTGGTGGGCTGCGTCGCATCGACTGGCCTTCCTTCCGGGGCTTGTGGGACAACCGGGCGGACGGCTCGGAGAGTGCAGATATTCTGGTGCGGCCCGAAGATGTGGTTGCCGATGCGGCAGGCATTTGCTGCCGGGTGGTTTCCGTTCTCTATGAGGGCGAGCGCTATGCGCTGAGGCTATCAATGCCGGATGGGCAGGCGCTGCGCGCCTATAGCCGCGAGCCGGTTACCGCGGGCGACGACTATCCGGTTGCTATTCGCTCTGCATGGCGGCTTTGAGTGGACAGGGGACAAGATGGTTGTTCCCTGCCTCCTCCTATGATTGATTTGCTTCGACGTCACGAATGGGAGTCGCGTATGTCCGATCATAGTTTTCCGATTTTCGATCTCTGTACCTTCGAGGCTGCCGACCATAACGAGAAACAACGGCTCGGCGCGGAAGTGGATCGGATATGCCGCTCGACCGGCTTCCTGGCAATTGCCAACCACGGCGTCACCGACGCCGTTATCGGCCAGGTTTGGAAGAAGACGCAGGCGTTTTTCGATCTGCCGCCCGAGACGAAACAGCGCGCCAAGACGCTCTATCCGGGCTATCCTTATGGCTATCTCGGGCCCGGCACCGAGGCGCTCGCAAAATCGCGCAATGTCGACACGCCGCCGGACCTGAAGGAGAGCTTCAACGGTGGCCCGCTTTCCGTTCCCGCAGGCATGAGCGACCCTGACGCGCTCGGCTTCTGCTATGCCGCCACCATCTGGCCGGATGGGCTTGATGGATTCGTCGAGGCATGGAAGGCCTATTACGGGGCGATGGAGGATCTGGCGGCGCGTATCATGCGGGTATTCGCAACCGCGCTCGGCCTCGATGAGCGCTTCTTCGATTCCTATGTCGATGCGCCGATCAGCGCGCTGAGAGCACTGAATTATCCGGAGCAGCACGTGCCGCCGCAACCCGGCCAGCTTCGTGCCGGCGCGCATACCGATTATGGCAGTCTGACGATTTTGTTGCCGCAGCCGGGCTCGAAGGGGCTTGAGATCATCGCGCCCGATGGCAATTGGACGCCGGTGCCGCTGGTGGAGGGCGCCTTCGTCATCAATATCGGCGACTTGATGGCGCTCTGGACCAATGATCGCTGGGTTTCTACGGTGCATCGCGTCGTCAATCCGCCGCCGGAAGAGGGTGGCATGCAGCGGCGGCAGTCGCTTGCCTTCTTCCACCAGCCGAACTGGTTTGCCGAGATTGCCTGCCTGCCCTCATGCCTGAAGGAAGGGGAAGAGCCGAAATACGCGCCTGTTCTTTCCGGCCCGTATCTGATGGGCAAGTTCAAGTCGACCGTTACAGCCAAAGCCGGCTGATGTGAAGTAATAAGCCGGCTCACAGTCTTCTCGTAAATTGGAATGCTTCATGTCCCTGCGTCTCGCGACATTCAATGTTGAAAACCTTCTGACACGTTTCGATTATACCGGTTTTCGCAATCAACTGCGGCAGGATCGCGTGTTGCAGCTCTTCGATGTCCGCAACGAAGAGGTCTATCAGCAGCTGGAAGCGGCGCGCGTGGTTGCCGCGACCGACGACACCCGGCAGATGACGGCGCTTGCGATTGCCGATGCGGACGCCGACATCATCTGCCTGCAGGAAGTCGACAACATGGCGGCGCTGCAGGCCTTCGAATATGGCTATCTCTATCGCATGGTCGGCAATGGCTATCGCCAAAAATACCTGATCGAGGGCAATGATAGCCGCGGCATCGATGTTGCCGTGATGATGCGTGAGCAGACGCGCGATGGTCAGCCCATCGTGCTCAACGATATAAGAAGTCACGCCATGGTGACTTACGACGACTTCGGTCTTTTCAACGACGAACTGGCCGAGCTTGGTCATCATGCGGAAGACAAGATCTTCAAGCGCGATTGCCTTGAGTTGCATCTCCATATTGGTGGCGTGCCGTTTTCTCTCTATGTGGTCCATCTGAAATCGATGGGGCCTGCTCGGGAAGGATTGGACGGGCGCCATGCGACCATGCCGATCCGTCGCGCGGAGACGATGGCAGTTCGCCGCATCATCGAAAATCGCTTTGGCGCAGGTCATACGGCATCCAAGAACTTCGCCATCTGCGGCGACATGAACGACTATCAGGAGTGGATAGACGTCATTGGCACCCGCCATACCGGTTATCGTTTCGAGCCGCGCAGGGAAGACAAAGAAAGCGCGCTCGACATTTTCAGCCATGACGGTTTCGCGGAGAACGTCACGCGGCGGCGCGACGAGCTCGACCGCTGGACGCTCTATCATGCCCGCGGGCCGCAGGAGCAACGGCTCTGCCAGCTCGATTACATCTGGCTGTCGCCGGCTCTGGCGCGCGCCAACGCGTCAGGCGTTCCCGATATCGTCCGCTCGGGCCAGCCTTACCGCACCATATTCCCAACGGGGCAGGAGGTGGAGCGCTATCCGCGCGTCGGCTGGGACAGACCGAAGGCCTCCGACCATTGCCCCGTCGTCATGACATTGGATTTGATATGACCGTTTCAGAACAGAACGACATGGCAGGCTGGCCGCCCGAGGGCACAGTGTTTCCGGTTTCCCACATCGATCTCGCCGTATTGCCTGGCGAGCATCCGTTTCATCTGCGCGAGCTGACGGCGGTGCGGGAGAATTGGGCGAGGGAGGTTCATGCCAATCCGGCGCTTTTTGACGGCCGCATGGTCTTCCAGCATCATGTGTCGATCCGGGATGGCGTGGTGAAAGGCGAAGCCTATATCGCGCCGTTTTCCACCTTTCTCTGGTGGCGCAAGCAGAGGGCGCAGGGCGGCTTTCACCTCTTTGCCTTTGCCGTGGCGATTTCATCCGACGGAGCATTGATTGCGATCCGCATGGCGCCGCATACGGCCAATCCCGGTCAGGTCTATTGCGCTGCCGGATCGATGGACGAGAGCGACATCGTCGACGGGCACTGCGATGTCGAAGGCAATATGCGTCGCGAGGTGTTGGAGGAGACCGGCCTGGATCTCGATGACGCCGTGGTCGAGCCCGGCTATTATGGTACGCATCTGAACCGTTCGGTCACTCTCTTTCGCATTTTCCGCTTCCCGTGGACGGCGGAGGATATGCTGCGGAGGATCGAAGCACATATGCTGGTTTCCGAAGAGGACGAAGTTGACGGCGCTGTCGCCATTCGTTCGGCCGATCCGTCCGCGCATCACTACAGCGCGGCGATGCTGCCAATCCTCGCCTGGTACTTCGGCGGGGATAAATAGCTTGGGCTTGCGCTGGAGTCGCTTGCCGGTATGAATAATTGAGTGCGGAAGCGTGAATGGAGGCAGGTTTGGCGCGCGAATACGGTATTTATGATGTGTTCACCGACAGCAAGCTGGCGGGCAACCCACTTGCTATCATATTCGACGCCGAGGGTCTGAGCGACGAGGCGATGCAGGCAATCGCGCGCGAGATGAACCTCTCCGAGACGGTGTTCGTTTTGCCGCCGCAAAATCCCGCCCATACCGCAAACCTCAGAATATTCACGCCAGGCCGCGAGCTGCCCTTCGCCGGCCATCCCACGGTCGGCACGGCGATTGCGCTTGCGGAGAGGGTTCATGCCAGCCACGGCGGCGATCTCGACCTCGTTTCCGTGCTGGACGAGCGCGTCGGCCCCGTTCGCTGCGCCATCAAGCTGCGCCAGAACAAGGCGAGCTTTGCCGAGTTCGATCTGCCGAGGAAATCACAGCAGATTCCCTTGCCGCTCGACAGGGCCGATATCGCCAATGCCCTCAGTCTGAAGATCACCGAGATCGGTTTCGAGAACCATGTCCCGTCCATCTGGAGTGCCGGCGTGCCCTTCCTCCTGGTGCCGGTGCATGATGTCGGCGCTGCCGAGAGGCTGGATTTCGATCTGCAGCTTTGGGAAAAGACGGTGCCCTTCGTCGACGGCGCCCTTGCCTCCGCCTTCATCTATTGCCGCGGCGGCGTCAATCATGTCGCCAAGTTTCATGCCCGGATGTTTCCTTGCGGGATGGGCATTGTTGAGGACCCTGCGACCGGCTCGGCGGTCGCGGCGCTCTCCGGAGCCATCAATCAGTTCGACGGATTGCCGGATGGGCATCATCCCGTGATCATCGAGCAGGGAATCGAGATGGGACGACCCTCACTGATTCATCTTCATCTCGATATCGATGCCGGTCAGATCACCAATGCGCGTATTGGCGGCCAAGCTGTGCGTATCGCCTCCGGAATTCTTGAGCTTTGATTTTAAAGGGTTTTTCGTGGCCGCCGAAATTTTTTTGAGAAATAATCAAAGAAAATTCATCTGGCCGCTGGACAATCAAACCGATCCTATTTATATGCCCGGTCACGCCGCCATCAAGCGGTACGGGTGATTAGCTCAGTTGGTAGAGCAGCTGACTCTTAATCAGCGGGTCGTAGGTTCGAGCCCTACATCACCCACCAAAAACCTCTTGAAATTGTTGAATAAATTGAAACGTCTCAAGGGTTTTCGACTGCGCGTATTTTACGCGATTGGCGGGCGTTTTACACTTTGCCTTCCGTTCCTGTTGAGAGATGTAGCGCTCAATTTCGCCCAAGTGCTCTCACAGGGAGCTCATTGTATCGTAGATCAGATTTGATCGATCGGCCTGCGCCATGACGCACGGCATTGAAGTCAGGTTGACGCAGCTATCAGGCTCCACGCTGCAGCGCCGATCGAGGTCAATAATTGCTTAGGGCTACAAACGAGACTTAACGGCTTCCGGCTAAATTGCGGGAAACATTCCTCTGCGCGGGGCAGACCTGACGATGGAAGCTGTGGTCAATTTCTTGAAGACAGCTGCGGTTATCGTCGCAAGCCTCATCACCCTGGTGTTTCTCGTTCTGATCATTGTCGCCCGGATTGGTTGCGCTATTCAGAAATGCGTCGGGCCAGATGGCGATATTTGGATGATGCCGCTTTTCTTCAGTGTCGTCGGGGTCTCGGCTGCGCTTATTCTGGCTGCGACGATTTTCTTCAGCAGCCGACGTTAAGCGAGCTGCACGCCGCGCGCCGCTGCCGATGATATTGATCGCTGACCGCTCCTGCCTTACCCAGCACGCCGGTCGTATGATCCGTCCTTCTGGCCGGTTACGTGCATTTTTAGCGGTACCGCTCTGCACATCTGTCTCCGGCGCAGATGTCGCGTCGATGCGGAGTTTTTGGCGTCAGTGGAAGTGCAGGAAGAAGATCGTTGGCGCGGCTAGGGATATCGTGAAGAGGAATAGAGAGATCCCGTATTTCAGTTTCTGTATTCGCCGTGTTCTGGCGCCGTCCCAATCATATCCCATGACTATATTCCCTCATGTCCAGAGTCTCATCTGTAAGGAGGCATTGTCCCAGGCGTTGTTTGCGCGAGGCTTGTGAGAAAAATACATGAAGATGGAAGGAGAAACGTGCTTTTCCTGCAGTCATACATGGAAGTAATGGAAAATCTATTCGAGGGAAGAGCGAATTATTTGGGTTGCATCCATTCCGTGTCCGATGGAAATGGAGGCGCTGCGAGATTGCATATTTTGCACGCGAATTTCCTTCGCTATAACGCATCGCAATAAAGCGGAGGAGTGATGGGGAACGCTAACCGAACGGTTCCGGCCGAGGCGATGTCGGCAATGTCGATCGCGAAAGAGATCTTTGCGGATCATCTTCTTGCGATGTACTTGCACGGTTCAGCGGTGAAGGATGGGTTGCGGCCGCAGAGCGATGTCGACGTGCTAGCCGTCATCGATCAACCGATGACCGAAGCGATGCGCCTGGAATTGGTTTCGGCATTGATGGAGGTTTCCGGCCCGCATCCGGCCAGCCCAGGCGGCCCGCGCTGCATTGAGCTCATGGTATTTCTCAAGGCCGACCTTTCCGAGCCGGCTTTTCCGGCGCGAAGCGAGGTCGTCTATGGAGAATGGTTGCGCGAGCATTTCGAAGCGGGTGGCATTCCCGAGGCTCACGCCGATCCTGAAAACACTCTGATACTGGCCCAGGCACGGCAGCAGGCGCAACCGTTGCTTGGGCCTGAGCTTGATGCCATCCTTTCCGAAATTTCCTCCGACCAGATTCGGCTTGCCATGCGCGAGGCGTTGCCGGCGCTTCTGGAAAATTTACATGGAGACGAGCGAAATGTGCTGCTCACTCTTGCCCGCATGTGGCGAACGGCAAGCACGAACGAGTTTGTCTCAAAGGACGCCGCCGCCGATTGGGCGATATTGCGGCTACCGGATCATGTCGCGGAAACGCTTGCGCAAGCGCGCGATGCCTATCTGGGGAAATCACGAGATGATTGGGCGGACCGCCCACAGGAAGCGCAGCAAGCAGCAGCTTATCTTCATCGTGAGGTGTCGGCACAGCTGCACTCGGAATAGATGCCGCTGAGCCTCTGGCGTCGTCGGTCGATTGGGCCTGCGGATATATGCGCTAACGACACGGTGCGCATTCACGTGTGGGGCCGCTGCCGACAGCGAATGTCACCGCCTTGACGTGCGAGCCAAACGCATGCCGCGCAAAAAGGTACAGTGATCTTGCGACAACGACAAGCGCGATATCATGAACCTAAAACGCAAATGGCGGGTCTGAGAGATCGCGACGCGCTTTAGTGTTTTCTGTGGCCGCCTTCCATCACGCTAAATACAAAGATGACCACCAGCAGCAGTATCAATGTATAGTCGAAAGCGGTGAGTAGACGAAGCAGTTCCATGAGTTTCTCCTCCCGAAGAGAAAACGGATCAGAACAATCATTAGTATGTTCTTTTATTCGTTGTGTGCCAAGTTTTTTACATCCTGCGGTGCAAAAACAATGTTGTGCGGGGCACAATTAAATACTTGTTTATAAAGCTTTATCGGCCTCGTTTCCCGGTATCGTTTGTAGTTGCGCGAGCGCTCGCGTCCGGATCGTATTGTCAATAAAAATTATAGAGTATATCCTCGTCGGGTAAGGCAATTGCGATTGTTCGGCGGGCCGGTAGCTCAATGCCGACCAATCCGGAAGGAGTTGGCCATTGACCATTGGCTCTGACCATCAGGCGCGTGATCTACCCGTTATCGCCATTGTCGGCGGTGGGGTTTCCGGTGCGGCAGTTGCGTTTCATTTGCTGCAGCGTCAGTCAGTGCAGCTCGGCCAGCTGTTCATCTTCGAGCCGCGCGAACGCCTCGGGGCAGGACTTGCTTACGACACGCGCGATCCCGCGCATCGGATCAATGTGCCGGCTGCCAGAATGAGCTTGCTTCCCGATGACATCGAGCATTTTCAAAAGTGGATACAGGAGCATGATGCGGTCGGCGACGACAGCGCCGCGCTTGCGGCCAATGGTGGCCTGTTTCCGCGCCGCGCTGTTTTCGGCAATTATATCAACAGCATGATACACCCTTTTGTCGAGGGTGGGCACCTTGCTCACGTCAGACAGGGCGTCGAGCGCATCGAGCGGTCCGGCGGCATGTGGACGATTACCGGCGAGGCCGGTCAGCGTCTGGATGCCGATATTCTCATCATAGCTACGAGCCATCCGTCGCCGCTGCCGCCGGCTTTGCTAAGAGAGGTCCTCGCCGCGCATCCGCGCTTCGTCCCGGATCCGACCAGGCCTGATGCGCTTGTGGCCATCCGCGCCGATGATCGTGTGCTGGTTGTCGGCAATGGTCTGACGTCGGCCGATGTCATCGCCTCGCTTGATTTGCGGGGACATAGGGGGCCGATTACGGCTATATCCCGTCGCGGGCTGCGTTCACGCGGTCATCCACATGTGAAGCAGGATCTCTTCGGCGATTTCGTCGATCATCCATCAACAACGGCGGTTTCGCTGCTACGGCGTGTGCGCGCCACCATAAAGGAGGCTGAAGGCGAGGGGCGCAGCTGGCATGGCGTCATCGATCAGGTGCGGGCGCAGGGGCGGCATTTGTGGCAGGCGCTTCCGCTCGAAGAGCGTCGCCGCGTCGTGCGGCATTTGCGGCCGTTCTGGGATGTTCACCGGTTTCGCGTTGCGCCGCAGGTGGAGGCCGTCAGCGAAGAGGCGATCGAAAGCGGCCGGCTTGAGGTGCTTGCCGCCTCGGTTGTCAGCGTCGCGGTGACGGACGGCGTTGTCGATTGCAGATTCCATCTCAGTCGGTCAGAGCGGAGCATCGAACGGCAATTTGACGCCGTGGTCGTCACGACAGGCCCAGGTCATCGCGGCATTCTGCACTCGCAGGACTGGATCGAGGCGCTGGCGGACGCAGGGTGTCTAGCGATGGATTCCACGGGCCTCGGGCTTGCCTGCGACCCTCAATCACGGGCACTGGATGAGACTGGCGCAATCGTACCTTCCTTGTTCATATCGGGGCCGTTGGGCCGCGGGACTTTCGGCGAACTCATGGGATTGCCCGAAGTTGTCGAACATGCGGTTTTCGTTGCCGAACAGGTGGCGGCGTCAATTGCGGAGCGGGAGAATGAGTATAGCAAGGCACATCGGGCCAGTAGCGCTGCCTGACGAGGCCCATGGCCATTCCTGATCTCGTCGGCCTGGTGGTATTTGAACTTTGGATGTCTCGTACGTCATTATCGCAAAACTGCCGCATATTTTGGCTGAACATGCTGCAAATCCAAGAAAAGCCGCAAAATCGTTGCTTAGACGATACATCTGCCTAAATTTACTCATATAAACTATACAATTTGTGAGTTACTATCTTGCTCGTCCGGGATGGCAGGGTTACGTCCGCAATCCATGATGACAAGATCGGCCGCTTGAGTCTCTCTTGAACCAAGCCGGGCTTCCAACAATCGACTTTGCAGTAAAGCGGATAGCGATGCTTACGAAAAAAGGAAAATACGGATTGAAGGCGCTGGTGGATCTGGCGCGCCTGGCGCCCGGCGAAACCGCGTTCATCAACGATATCGCGCAGCGCAACAACATTCCGAAGAAGTTCCTCGACACTATCCTGCTTGAACTGCGCAACGCCGGTGTGCTTCGCTCGAAGAAGGGACCGGGTGGAGGCTATTCTCTGTCCCGTCCCGCAGCGGATATTCGTATCGGCCACGTCATTCGCACGCTGGACGGCCCGCTTGCGCCGATCCGCTGCGCCAGCCGCACGGCCTACGAAGCCTGCGACGACTGTTCCGATCCCGAGCGCTGTCAGGTGCGGCGCTCGATGACGGAAGTCCGCGATGCCATTGCCGAAATTCTCGACAACATGACGCTGGAGCAGTTCGTTGCCGGCGGTGGCCAGGGGATCGAGATCCAGGAGCCGGAAGACTTCCGTACCTCACACATCGGTTGAGTGGTTCGGCACGCCGTCGAGGACCGGAGCGTTCAGCGCATCGGCGGCTTGATGCCGTTCAGGTGATAATCTCCGACCATTGTGTATTTCCGTCGCGCTGGGTCGTACAGCGTATGAATGCGGGCGTTGCGCCAGTGACGGTCGAGATTGAGGCCGATGCGCGCTGCCGAAGTGCCGGCCAGGTCGAACAGCGTATTAGCCGTTTCCATCGCGATTTCGGCCGTCATCGTCTGCGCGGCTGCGACGGAGAGTGCGGCGTCTATCACATGAGCTTCGGTAAGATTGATCTGGGCGGCATCGATCTTGCTGCCGGCACGCTCCACCACGGCGGTTGCTGCTTCGATGCGAACGGCGATTTCGCCTATCCTGGCAACGATCACCGGGTCGCTGACCGTCCGTTTCGCGTCTCCGTCTGCCCCTGGATTGTCATGTGAACGGATAAAGTCGATTGCGGCCGCCATGGCCGATCGGGCAATGCCGAGATTGATACCGGCATGGGTAAGCTGATTCACTGCATCGATGACGTTGCGCTCTCTGAACTTTTCGCTATGTGCGAGTACGGCACCGGCGTTGAGATAGACGTTGTGTAGGATGGTCGTTCCGTTTCCGGAGGTGCGCTGGCCAAAGCCATCCCAGTCGTCGATGATTTGGATGCCATCAGCGTTCCTCGGAAGGACCGAGACGACGACACCATCGCGCTCGTCGCGGACGAAGATGGCGATCCAATCGGAAAACAGGATGCTGGTTGAATGAAAGCTGCGGCCATTCAGGCGGTAGCCGAGACCTACCTGGGTCAGCCGGAGATCGTCTTGCTCCGGCCCTTTGACATCGATCTGCTCAAACACGCCGCTGAAGCGGTCGCCGATGATGGCTCTTTCGAAATGGGACGCCTTCTGCTCTTCGCTGCCGCCGACCCGCACGGCCTCCAGCACATGAAAATGTGCCTGCGCGATCTGTGCGATGGAAGGGTCGGCTTCCGCCAGGACCGCGACGACCTCGGTCAGGACGGAGTTGGAGATATCGATGCCCCCATGTTCCGACGGCACGGAAATGCCAAGCAGGCCGGATTGGGAGAGCATTTCGATTTCATCGTAGGGCAGGACGCGGTTGATGTCGCGATCGCTTGCCTGCTGCGCGAAACCGGCCGCTAACGACCGTGCGATATCGAGCGCTTCCTCTTCGCTTTGAATGCGATGCGCGGGTTGCCTGACGCGTTCGTGCAACTGCGAAACAGTCCCCATTCATCACTCCATCGGCCGTTGCCAAATCGGTGTTTCAGGCAGGGCAAATCAGTAAGATCTTAATTTCTATAGACGTCGTATACAATGGATTTTCTTTGCTTATTCGCGCCGTGCCGTTGGGCATAATAGGGATCAAATAGAAAATTGTAAGCGTGCCGTCGGCTCAGGCGGGCACTTGCAGGCAGGAGATTGCCATGGTCGCGACCTTGATCCTTCCCGGTCTGAACGGCTCTGCAGAAGGCCATTGGCAACGCCATTGGGCGCGCGACAATGCGTCTTCGACGATCGTGCGGCAGGCCTCCTGGTCGAGGCCGGCGCTGCATGAATGGCTGCAGTCGCTCGAAGGTGAACTTGAGAGGGTGGGGGATGCCTGGCTGGTCGCGCATAGCCTCGGATGCCTGCTGGCGGCTCATATCGCCACCCGTCCGGCAGCGCGGCATGTAAGAGGTGCCTTCCTTGTCGCACCTTGCGATCTGGAGCGGACCGAGCGGCTGCATCCTGGCGTCATCGATTTCGGTGAGATGCCGACAGATCGCTTGCCTTTCAGGACTTTTGTGGTCGGTAGCCGCGGCGATCGCTACATGGATTTCGTCAGGCTTCGCCGGTATGCGGCCCTTTGGGGGGTGAAGCTGCACGATCTTGGACATGCCGGGCATATCAATATCGAAAGCGGGTTTGGACAGTGGCGGCAGGGCTACCAGCTATTCTCTTCCCTTACCGACGCGCCCGGTCGTAGAGCGCCGAAAGGCACGCAGCCACAACGCGTCTCTCGCGCAATCACCGCGTCCGCCTGATCCGCTGAGATTGCCCTGCCGACAAGAAAGCACTTGCTTGCGGCGCCTTTTCGCGCTTTCATATACGACTAAATAAGTAGACAATTGCAATAATCCCGCTGCCCTGACCCTTTATACTGGTCGTCACGCGTGCAGCCGATTGCGGGCATCTGGTTTAAGATCAGAGTTGGACCCGCGTGTCGCATCCCTCTTGAAACGGGGCTTGGAACCCGAATTTAAGCGGATGCGTAGAATTTTGAGAGCCGATGCGACTTTTTGCGTTCCACGGGCCGTATCGCGTTGGCTGACAGGCGTCAGGCAACGGGATGTGATGCCTCGCAGACAGTAATAGGTCGCCAAACTGAGTAAACCCAGAAGAAGCATGATCGACCACCTCTTGCTCCAGGAGTTGATATGACGGTTCAGGGATTTTTTTCCGCCAAGGCGAATGCGGCGAGCCGGGCCTATGCGATTCCCCGTATCGCCGTGATCGGCCGCGGCTTTTCCGGCATGATGATGGCGATTGCGCTGATGAAGACGGTTCGCTTTCCGTTTCATCTTCAGCTTTTCGATCCGAACTCCAGCGTCAGCGGCGGTCAGGCACTGGCATCCGGTCACAGCAGCGAAATCCTCAACAGCCGCGTTCGCGATCTCTCAGTTTCCGTTGGCGATCCCGATGATTTCAATCAGTGGCTTTGCGGAAATGCGCCCTTCCGCAGCGCCGTTCCGGCCGCAATACCGGGCTTTCTGCAAATCTTCGTGCCGAAGAGCATTTTCAGTGATTATGTCTATCAGCGCTTTTCGGAGGCCTTTTCTTCGCGGCGCGACGTGACCGTGCAAGTCAGCAGCGACATGGTTTTCGGGCTGCGCCGTATCCGAGGTGAACGCTTTGTTGTCGAAAGCGATGGTGCTGTCAATGCTCCGTTCGACATGGTCGTGCTTGCAACCGGCTACGGTACGGCCGATCAGGAAGCGCAGGGCGGCGACCTAGCTAGCATTCCGACAACGGTGCGCGCACGTCGTCTGGTCTCGCGGCCGCACGCGATCCTGCTTGGCAGCGGCCTGCGGGTCGTGGACCGGTTGCTGCAGATGCGCGACAATGGCTATGCCGGCCAGATCACCATCGTCTCGAGGCGTGGTTTCTTGCCGCAAAGTCATACGCGCAGCAATGCCGATCCTGCGTTTCCAGCCGATGAACTGCCCAATCGGTTGAGCGAGATCGTACGTTTCATTCGCAAGGCTTGCGAAGCAGCCGAGGCCGATGGTCAGAGCTGGCAATCGATCATGAACGGCTTCCGCAAGCATGCACGCTCCCTCTGGCGCTCTCTGCCCGCCGGACAAAAGCAGCAGTTCAATCGTCATTTGCGGGCGCTCTATGACAGCCACCGCAATCGATTGCCGGAGGCGCTACATGTTCGTCTGAAGCAGGAGCTAGCCGAGGGCAATACCTTGCTGCGGCGCGGACACCTGATTCGCCGGACGCCGACCGGATTGGTGCTGAGGCCAGCTGGAAGACAGGATACCGAGCAGCTCTACGCGGATGACGTAATCGACTGTCGATGCCAGGCGCCGAACCTGAATGTCTCCTTGCTGCGCAGTCTTATCGATGCGGGACTGGCGGTGCCGGACGAGCTCGGCCTTGGTCTGGCGGTCGAGGCGACTGGAGCGCTGGCGGTAGATGGCAACACGACGGGCGCGCTTTTCGCCATTGGTCCTTTGGGCCTCGGGAGCCTCCCGGACATCGACCTGGTGCCCGAAATCGTCACGCAGGCCTATGCTGCTGCAGAGAGTATGGCAGCGCGATTTCATCCGCAGTGCAAGGCGGTGTAAGCCGTTTTCTCCATGCCGCGACGAACCGATCGGCGATGCCTGCTAACCGCCGAAAGGACCGGCGCGCCAGGGCGTTCGTGTGGGTCGTATCGTGGGACGCAGTGTGGAGCGTGTGGTTTTAGTTTTGGCCGATGCTGTTTGGTGGAGTGGCTCTGCCTCTTTCCCAATCGCAAGGATGGGCGCGAAACTGCCTATTGCCGTACGCCTTCTTCAGTCTATTTCCGGCAAGCAACGAGCTGCATGAGACACGATCTTGCGATCGGTGCGGCCAGATGCTTCATAATCGCCGGAATGCCTTTGTGTCGCCTTTCTTTGTCTTACAAGGCGTACGCGCAAAGGCTATGAAATTCGCAACCACGATGGAAACGACTCGATTCTTCTTTCTATGTGGCGTTTCTGGTCATCCATTACCCGTGACGTCACGTGCGACGAGGAGCTTTGCTTGCGCCTGTTGAATTTCCGCCTTCTTTTGCTGCCCGTCTTGCTGTTGGGATTGAGCGCCACTGTGGCTGTCTTTCCGCTGGGGAGCGCGGATGCCTTCGCACAGGATCAGCAGCCGATACAGGTAGAAACGCCGGCGGAGGCACCATCGCCGCAGCCGGCCCAACAGCAGCTCCAGCCGCTCGCCAACGGGCTGCTGGACGCCGCCGTCACCGATCTCAACAAGGCAAGGAAAGAGTATGCGTTGCTGCATGACAGCGCAAAGCAGCCGGGCGGCGACGACGAGACGCTGGTGGCGCTTTCCGGCCGTGCAGACGAGCTCGGGCGCTCGATCGCAGCAGTCTCGGCAAAGCTGAAGCCTCGTACCTCCGAGATCGATGCGCGCCTGACGCAGCTTGGTCCCGTGCCCAAGGAAGGCCAACCGCCCGAAGCCGTGATCGTCACCCAGGAGCGTGATCGGCTGAATGCCGAGCGTTCGCAAATCAGCGCGCTGATGCTCGATGCCGACAATCTCACCGCAGAGACCAATCGGATATCCATGCAGCTGGTGGAAAAGCGCCGAAAGCTGTTCGCTGAGACATTGCTGAAGCGCACGGAAATTTCAGCGGGCACACTGCAGGATGCAGGATCGGCGCTGATCGAGGAGAGCGTTAGTTTTCGGGATGCTATTACGAGCTGGATCGGTTTCGTACTGAAGGCCAAGCTCGGCTCGCTCCTTGCCGCGGTCTTGCTGTCGATGGGCGCCGCGCTCATCTTCCTGGTGGGTGGCTATCGGCTGTTTCGCCGATACTATATGCAGGACGAAACGGTCGAGAGCCCGCCCTATATCAGCCGGCTCTCCGTCGCCTTTTGGTCGACCCTGATCCGCACTATGTCGCTAGCGGCCTTTCTCGTCACCTCCTTCTTCTTCCTTTCGAATTTCAACGTGCTGCGGCCAGACATCGCGCCGATACTGGCGGCGCTCTTCGGCTTCATCGGCCTCGTCTATTTCGTCGGACGCCTGAGCAATGCCGTCTTTGCACCATTCAGGCCGCATTGGCGCCTGGTGAAGCTGTCGAACAAGGGCGCTTACTCGCTGACCTGGTGCCTGCAGGCCATGGCCGTGGTCAACGGGCTGGATTATGTCTTCGACCGCATCAGCGAGTCGATGGGATCTCCGGTCGTCGTCACCGTGGCGAAGAGCTTCTTTGCGGCCATGCTGATCGGGGTGATCCTCATCGCAGCTTCCTTCGGCTCACCGATGCTGGCCAAGAACGGCGATCCCGATGCGCCGGGCCGCCGGTGGCCGCATGGCATGGCCATCATTCTTCGCGGCCTCGGCATATTGGTGATCTTCACCTCCTTCATCGGCTATGTCGGTCTTGCCCGTTTCATGGCAACGCAGATGATCGTGACGAGCGCCGTCATCGCCACCATGTATCTCGGGATCCAGCTGGGCAAAGCCGTGTCCAAGCAGGGCGTCTTTGCCGAGACCATCATCGGCCGGTTTCTGGAAAGTCGCCTCAAGCTCGGCGAAGTGGCACTCGATCAGGGTGGCCTCGTGGCAGGACTTGCGACCTATGCCGTCGCGTTGCTGACGGGCATTCCGTTGATCCTGCTGTCATGGGGTTTCCATATCCAGGATCTGGAACTTTTCGCCTACAGGCTCTTCACCGAGATAAAGATTGGCAACATATCGATCTCCCTGCTTGGCATCTGCGTGGGCATCCTGCTTTTTGCCGGCGGTTATCTGGTGACGCGCTGGTTCCAGCGCTGGCTCGACAGCAATGTCATGGCGCGCGGGCAGGTGGATCTCGGTGTTCGCAATTCGGTGAAGACGGGTATCGGCTATCTCGGCATCGCTGTCGCTGCGATCATCTCCATCTCCGCTGCAGGCATCGATCTGTCGAGCCTAGCGCTTGTCGCCAGCGCCCTGTCGGTCGGTATCGGTTTTGGTCTGCAGAACATCGTGTCGAACTTCGTCTCCGGCCTGATCCTGCTGGTCGAGCGTCCGTTCAAGGTCGGTGACTGGATCGTGTCAGGCACGTCGGAAGGCATTGTCAAGCGCATCTCGGTTCGCGCGACCGAGATCGAGACTTTCCGCAAACAGTCGATCATCGTGCCGAATTCCGAGCTCATCAATGCCTCTGTCGGCAATTGGACGCATCGCAACCGGCTCGCACGCTCGGAAATTCCGGTCTCCGTCAGCTTCGATTCGGATCCGCGCAAAGTCATGGAGATCCTGCTGGAGCTCGTGCGCGGCGTTCCGAAGGTTCTGAGAAATCCGGAGCCGCACGTAGAATTTCTGCGTTTTGGCCCTTCATCGCTCGATTTCGAGATGCGCTTCTATCTCTCGGATCTTTCCGACGGCATGGAGACCCGCAACAATCTTCGCATCGAGATCCTGAAGCGGTTCCGCGAGGAGGGGATCTCCATTCCCTATCCGCATCAGGAACTGCATATCGTTCGCGATAGCGGGCGTGGCCGGCGGACCGATGTCGGCGACAAGAAGCTGACGGATTCGGCCGATGGTCCCGAAGGAGAGAGCGATGCAGCCGAGAGCATTCTCTCATCCGCCGAGGACCGCGTGCCCGACGCGAAGAGCACGGGCCGTCGGCGCGGAAGATCGGCGGCCGAGTAATCGAACTCACTTCGGGATAACGCCGCCGGATTGAAGCCGCTTCGGCTTTTGCCAGGACTGAGTGAGATCCTGCAGGTCCGCAGACACCGGCGGCCGGCCAGGGCGCCTGCCTGAAGAATTGCGCGCAAACGACGGCCCGCTTCCTTCATCGTTGGGACGCGAGGCAACTTAATAAATACTCAAAGACTTTCGTTCTAGAAAAACTATAGAGGGGTAATTTTCAAACAGGTTTTTTACTATGCCATTTCTGGGTGTTTCGGGGATGCAATATTCCGGCGCGTCGCTTGCGGGCTCGCGTATTCTTCTCGTTGAGGATTCCAATCTCTTTACGTCGATGATCAGTGCCAAACTGAAGGAGCTTCTGGATATCGATGTTGAGAGTTGCCGCAATTTCGATGAGCTGCAACTTGCCTACGACAAGTCATCGGAGCCGATCAAGCTGGCGATCTCCAACATGAACCTTCCGGGTGCAGAAAAGGGCGAGGCGCTGACCTATCTGCTCGATCTCAGCATCCCGACGATCGCCTTCACCGGCACCTTCCTGGAAGGCACGCGTGACGAACTGATCGCCAAGGATGTGGTCGACTACATCCTGAAGGACAACGTCTTCGCCGTCGATATGCTCGCGGAGTCGATCTGCCGCTTTCTCACCAATCATCGCCATCACGTCCTCATTGTCGACGATAGCGCAACGGCGCGTGCTTTGCTCTCCAGCCGGCTGAGGCGCTACAATTTCCGTGTCAGCGTCGCGGAAAGCGGCGCCAAGGCCTTGGAACTACTGAAAAGCAATCCCGATATCGGCCTGATGGTCACCGACTACAATATGCCCGACATGGATGGCTTCGACCTGACGCGGCGTATTCGTGCGACGACCGGTTCCCATGAGTTGCGCATCATCGGCGTTTCCTCGTCCAACAATCGCCTGCTCTCCGCGCGTTTCCTGAAGGCAGGCGGCAATGATTTCATTCTGCGCCCCTTTATCGATGAAGAATTCTACTGCCGCGTGAATCAAAACCTGGACACGTTATTGCAGATCCAGCTCGCCCGTCGGGTCACCGAATCCGCCTGACGCAAGCCGTTTCAGGCGAAATTGCTCCGACAAAATGTGAGGAAGATTCATTTTTATGTGAAAGTCTGCAATCGGTGGTTCCAATTTTTTCACGAATCCTGTTCAGGATACGTGGAAGATGGTTTGGCAGACCTGCGATTGACTGAATATTCGTGTGTGCCGGAAGGCATGGGAGGAATTGAAGGGAAATGGTATTGCATGCGAGATCCCTCGGCGATGGCGTAAGCCGTCGCCATAGCAGCCAGAAGATACTTCTGGTGGAGGACTCGCGCATGTTTTCCGCCGTCCTCTCGCATCGGTTCGAAACCGAGCTTGGTTTCGCCGTCACCCATTGTTCCTCGTTGAGGATACTCAATGAGACACTGGAGTCTGTCGGAAGCGACTTCACCATGGCGGTAATCGACCTCAACCTGCCGGATGCCGCGCATGGCGAAGCCCTCGATGTCGCCGTCGCCCATAATATTCCGACAATCGTCTTCACCGCGTCATTCGACATCGCAACACGCAACCGCATCATGGAGCGCAGCGTCGTCGACTATGTGCTGAAGGATAGCGAATTTGCGCTCGACAATCTCGTCTCGGCCGTGCGGCGGGCCATCGCCAACCGGTTGACGCGCGTTCTGGTTGTGGATGATCTGCCTTCGGCTCGCAAGATGTTGACGGATCTGCTGCAGGCCCAGCAGTTCAAGGTGGCCGAAGCCTGCACTGGCGTCGAGGCACTGGCGATGCTCGAGCAATTCGATGACATCGAAGTCGTCGTAACCGACTACAACATGCCTGACATGAATGGGCACGAGCTGACCCGGCGCATCCGCCACCGCCATGGGTCGGATCGAATGCGTATCATCGGCATTTCCTCTTCGAACGATCGGCTGCTGTCTGCGACGTTCCTGAAAGCCGGTGCCAGCGATTTCATCTATCGCCCCTATGTTCCGGAAGAATTGCAATGCCGCATCGCCTTGAATGTTGAGACGCTGACGCAATTGAAGCAATTGCGCGCAGCGGCCGCGAGTGATTATCTGACGGGTCTCTATAACCGGCGCTATTTCTACGACCACGGGCCTAAGCTCGTGAACGAGTGCCTGCGTCGCCAGCGCCCGAGTTCGGTCGCCATCCTCGACATCGATCACTTTAAGAATTTGAACGACACTTATGGTCACGAGATCGGCGACCAGGTGCTGAAGGCGGTCGCGGGCCGGCTTCAGTCTCTGTTTGAAGGAAGCGGCAACTTGCTGTCCCGCCTCGGTGGTGAGGAATTCTCGATTCTCTTCACGGAGATGAATTCGCGTGCGGCAACGGCATTGTGCGACGAGGTGCGTCTCAGCCTGGCGAACTTGAAGGTGCACGCCGACGACGAGGAACTTTCGGTTACCGTTTCCATCGGTGTTGCCGAGATCGTCGGTTACGAATCCTTCGATAATTATCTCAATGCTGCCGACCAGTTTCTCTATATGGCCAAGCACAATGGCCGCAATCAGGTCTATTCAGACTATCGAATGGCGGAACAGGCGGCCGAGTAAGCCGCCTGTATTGCTGCTGATTGCATTCGAGGGTCTTCAGACGACGACGCCGGTCCGGTTCGTCGACATGGTCAGCTTGCGTTCGGCGCGCTCCTGCTGCGGCGAGCGATTGTAGAGTTCGCGATAACACTTGGAAAAGTGTGAGGCAGAGACGAAGCCGCAGGCAACTGCCACTTCCACGACCGGCATGGAGGACTGCACGAGCAGGTGCCGGGCACGGTCCAACCGGATTTCGAGATAGTAGCGAGCAGGGGAGCGTCCCATCTCCTGACGGAAAAGGCGTTCGATCTGGCGGCGCGACAGGCCAGCGTCATCGGCGATTTCAAGCAGCGACAAGGGTTCGGCGAGGTTGCTTTCCATCAGTTCGATGATCGAGAGAACCTTGGCGTTCTGCACGCCGAGGCGCGCGCGCAGCGGCAGGCGCTGGCGATCGTGCGGACTGCGGACGCGGTCGGTCAGTTGCTGTTCGCAAACCCGGTTGACAAGGTTCTCGCCGAAATCCTGGCCAATGAGGTTCAACATCATGTCGAGCGAGGCTGTGCCGCCGGCGCAAGTGTAGAGATTGCTGTCGACCTCGTAGAGATCCGCATAGACTTCCGCCTGAGGGAAGGTTTCGGAGAAGCCGGGCAGGTTTTCCCAGTGGATCGCGCAGCGCTTGCCGTTCAGCAGACCCGCCTGGGCAAGCACATGTGCGCCCGTACAGAGGCTGCCGACGGCGACGCCGCGATTGTAGGTTTCCCGCAGCCAGGCATTGACCGACTTGTTCTGGAACTCCTCGACATAGATGCCTGAGCAGACTAGCACCATATTCGGGCGGTTCTCTCCGCCGAGGTAGCGGCGCTCGTCGGCAAGCGCCGAGTTGACCTCGAGCCCGATGCCGCTGGAAGAATAGACCTTCTGACCGTCCGTCGAGGCGAGCCGCCATGTATAGGCAGGGTAGCCCAGCATGCGATTGGCAATCCGCAGCGTTTCTACCGCAGCGGAAAACGGCAGCATGGTGAAGTGTGGAACGAGGAAGAAAACCAGGGAACGCGTCTTAATCGGAGTCTTGCTCATATCGTGAAAATCCATCCTCCAGGACCATACTGTATTCCTTGCGTCAAATGCGTCGACTGGATGGTCTGTTAGCGACATTGGCATGGATAATCGCGGCCGCAAAGGGATATTTGCGTTTACTTTGAAAAATGCATCACTGGAAAGGGAAGGTGGGAGGAAGGCAAGCAAACTGCCGGAATAATCAAATATATATGTGTCTAATTATCAAGTTTATGGTGGAATGCGCGCGGAAGTGAGCGGATGTTCAAAAGGCGACACTCGTCGGAGTTGAGCGTCGCCTTTGCTATTTACTGGCTCTTGCGATCATCGCGTAGCCTTTGGGGTCTTGGTCTCGTTTGCGGCCGGCCAGCCCATATCCTTGCGCACGTCGTCGGACAGGGACTCAAGCTCACGCAGCGAGCGCCACTGTTGCCAGCGATCAGCAACACGGGAGAAGAGGGGCGTGTGGCTGCCGTTAGAGAGGGACGAACCCTGCGTCCGGCCAGCATGTCTGTAGGTGATGGACGTCATTTTCAGGCTCCTTTCTTTGTTGGACTTTCAAACGATCTCTACCATCGAATGGTAATATGAACCCGAGCTATTCATCAATCAAACGAATAGATCTTATAGTTGGCATTAGAATTCTTGAACGACGGTAGCTTGCCGGGCTTTCGTTCCAGCGCGAAGAGCGTACGATCCGGCGGCAGACCGCGCGCATTGACGTCGTCGATCAGATGCGACGGAAAGCGTGCGGCGATCTCATCCAGCGTGTGCTGCGCTATCCGCTGGACTTTGCGCACATGCAGAAGGCTCAGAAGGCGAGACGTTTCGCTGAGTGCCGTGTCAGCCATGGCTTTGCTCCTTTGCGGCTGCCTGTATCAATTTCCTAAGCCTAATATGGTGTTTCGTTGACATTCAGACAAATGAAATGATATGGTGGTTAAGATCAGAAAAATTGAAGGTGTCGATATGACCGTTCCGCTCCGCCGGCCCATACCGTTGCTTGACAATGAAGTTCTGCGCACCTTTGTGGCCATCGCCGAAACCGGCAATTTCTCCACGGCCGCCGATGCGGTCTTTCGTACGCCCTCCGCCGTCTCCATGCAGATCAAGAAGTTGGAAGAGCAGCTCGGCGTGACCTTATTCCTGCGCGACGCCCGCTCGGTGAGCCTCACCCAGCATGGGGAGATGCTGCTTTCTTATGCCCGCAACATCCTGGCGCTTTCCAACGAGGCTGTATCGCGCTTCATCATGCCGGAACTGAGTGGCGTGGTGCGGCTCGGTGCGCCTGACGATATCGGAGAACGCCTGCTGCCGACCATTCTGAAAAACTTCTCGGAAAGCTATCCCGGCATCATGGTCGATGTCGTCGTGGATATGAGCATCCAGCTGAAGAAGCGCATCGAAGAGCAACGGCTCGATCTGGCACTGATCAACTGCGCAACGCGACCATTCCCGACGGAAGGCGAAGTGATCTATACCGAGCGTCTTGTCTGGGCCGGCGCCAAATGCGGCACCGCCTATCGCCGCGACCCGTTGCCGATCTCCATCTGGGAAGAGGGCTGCATCTGGCGATCGGAGGCGATGGCGCAGCTTGAGCGACAGAAGAGACCCTATCGCGTATCCTATCTCAGCGCCCATACCATGGCGCAACGGGCTGCTATCGTCTCGGATCTCGCGGTCGCGCCGTTTCCGCGCTCCTACATTACGGAGGATATGGAAATCCTCGGACCGAACGAGGGATTGCCGGAACTGACCTCCTTCGACATTCGTCTTCTGACGGCATCGCAGATGACGGGTCCGATGAAGGCCGTAGCCGACAGCATACGCCAGGCGTTCGTCGAGATCGGGCGAAAGATGGCGGCATGAGGTGCGGATCGTCGCCGGCCACATTGTCGTGGCGGTGGTTCTGCCGGCTTCGCCGATCAGGTCCTATGTTTGCTGAGACGAGTGACATTCGCCCAAACGCGCTTGCTGTAAGGCTTGACCGCTGCCCGGGCGACGGTGTCGGCGGCACGGTGCGATGAGACAGCGGCTCCGCTGGCCATGGCTGTCACCGTCGAGATGCTCTGCTGAGCCAGCGCCATGTTGACAGCGACTGCACTTTCTCCCGCTGCAACAAGCTTTTCCATGACCATTCGATTGAGCTCCGCGGCATTCACGCTGCCGGTCAGGGCAGACATCCGCATGTGTTGCATGCGCATCGCAATGACCATGGGTGCTTCAATCCATAGGGTGGCCAGGTCGTTGGAAAGGCGGCTGCTCGGCGACATCGCTACTCCTTCGTTTTGGTGCGTGGTCAGTTCTTGATATTGTAATCGGCGGGCACTTCGCTCGACCGAAAGAGCCGGTCGGAGCCATTTATGTCTTCTAGGACGATTGAAGCGGCGGCATATGTCGTGCGCGCTCGTGATTTCCGTTCGTTGACGCGCTCGGACAGCTTTGCCGATCCGTGGTTCAGTCTCGATCTGCCTTGCGAGGCTGAGAGTGGGAGGCTGCCTCCGCCATTGCCTGCTGGTTTTCCTCCTTACCCTCTCGGATGTGGCCGAGACGTTCCGCGACAAGCGCGTCGCCGCGGCCGGCTTCGTGCTTCCATGGCCGGCGGCCCCGAAGCACGCCTGAATCGCGCACTATTTCTGCGACATATTCTTCCTGCCGGTAGGCCATGACGTGAATGCCTGATACGCCTTCGATCTCCTTCACTTCATTGATAATGTCGATGCAGAGCTGTTTGCCTTCCTTCTTTTGATCGGAGGCTCCCTCGATCCTCCGGATGACATCGTCAGGGATATGCACGCCGGGCACGTTCGTCCGCATCCAGCGGGCGGTCCTGGCCGATGCCAATGGACCGACGCCCATCAGGATGAAGCACTTCTCGTGAAGGCCAAGGTCACGCACCTTCTTCATGTAGTCCCGCAACATCGGCACGTCGTAGCAATATTGGCTTTGCACGAATTGCGCGCCTGCCTCGATCTTCTTCGCCAGCCGATGCGGGCGGAAGTCGTAAGGCGGGGCGAATGGATTGATGGCGGCACCGAGAAAGACTTTCGGCGGTGACGTCAACCTGCGGCCGGACAGGAATTTCGCCTCGTCGCGCATCGTGCGCACGGTTTCGAGCAGCGACATGCTGTCGAGATCGAAAACCGGTTTGGCTCCCGGTTGGTCGCCGACCTGCACGCCGTCGCCGGTCAGGCACAGGATATTGCACACTCCCATGGCGGCCGCGCCAAGCACATCGCCCTGTATGGCGATCCGGTTCTTGTCGCGGCAGGAGATCTGCATGATGGCCGCATAGCCCATGCGGGTCAGCAGCGCGCAAATGCCGACGGAGGACATATGGCAATTGGCGCCGGATGCATCGACCGCATTGATACCGTCGACCCAACCGGAAAAGATCGCGGCGCGCTCATAGACATCTTCCGGATTGGCGCTGTCAGGCGGATTAAGCTCAGCGGTGACGGCGAACTCACCGCGACGCAGAACGCGCTCCAATCGACCGAGCGAGGAGTGGCCAGGCAGGGGATCCAGCGGCAGACCGGCGCCCAAGGGATTTTCGTCGATCTGCGCCATTGGTCAGGCTTTCTCTTTTACGGCCTTACGCGCTGCCGCTGCTTCCGCGGTAACGCGCAGCCATGAAGAGGTACCGCGTAGCGACTGGTTGACGGGTGCCTGCACCTTCAGGATGGCACCGCCGTGGAGCATGTTGCCGGCACCCTTCCAGGCCTGCACCCAGACGCAGGGCATCTCGGGCTCGACTTCGCAATTGCCGTTAGCGCGCACGCCGCCGCAGGGGCCGTTGCGCAGCTGCTTGGGACAGTTCATTGGGCAGGACATGCCGGTGGACGACAGCACACATTGGCCGCACATGCGACAGTCGAACAGGAAGCCCTTCACATGGCGCTCGACGAAGGCGACCGGCCGCTCCGCGCGTTGATAGCCGATCAGCGCCCAAAGCGGATGGAGCAGCAGAAAGGCGTTGGCAAAATGCTCGTAGAACCATTCGAAGAAACGGGAGTGACGCACGACCCAAAGACGAACCGCGTATTTGTGTCGGTTGTCGGGACTTGGCGAAGACATGCCTGATGCACGATTACTGGCGTCAGTCTTCATAATGGGTGTCGCCGCATTCGATTTTTGCATGGCGTCGGCCATCGTCGATATCTCCGGCTTGAGCCACCGTTTGAGAAGGTCGGCCCTTCCCTTTATCCAACAATGCACCGCTGCCGATTAGCGGGCTGCGCTTGGCACGACGCTGCCCGGGCCGAAAAGCGACGGCGAGCAGCACCATATTCGCAATTGTGCGGAGGTGCCAGAGATCAGACATCGTCGGGTTTGCTCTGCATAGGTCGAGAGTAGCTGCAAGTGCAGCGCTACAACGAATACTTTCAGAGTTGCCAGGATTTTTACAGGGGCGACGCCGAGATGTTGCGGTAAGACGCCATCGAGTGAGGCGGCGGCGACCGATCTCACGGGAGACAACACCTCCTCGCGCATGATTGCACCGCGCTCACTCGCGCATGCTATGTTCGCAAGGACATGTGCTTGATTCGACTGATGATGATCCTTGCCGTTCTTGTTTGCGCCGGCGTCGCGGCGGCGGGCGAGCCGTGCCGTAAGGTTCAGCATCTCGGCGAGGGCTACACGGTATGCATCTTCGATCCGGCGGTGGACGATATCCAGCTGTTTCAGAACGATCGCAGCGGCAGGCCCTATGGTTCCTTCCGGGCGCTGGAGAACGACCTGCGCCAGGATCGCATCTATGTGCGCTTCGCCATGAATGGCGGCATGTATCTCGACGACCAGTCGCCCGTCGGCCTTTTTATCGAGAACGGGCGCGAGTTGAAGGCGATCAATACCAACAAGGGGTGGGGCAATTTCCACCTGCTGCCGAACGGGATCTTCTATCTGTTGCCAGGGCGGGCGGGCATTATGGAAAGCAAGGCTTTCGCTGCCTCCGGCATCAAACCGTTCTATGCCACTCAATCCGGTCCCATGCTCGTCATCGGCGGTCAGCTACACCCGTCCTTCCTTGCCGACAGCACCAGCCTCAAGACACGAAACGGGGTCGGTGTCGCGAAAGACGGCAAGGTGGTCTTCGCAATCTCCGACGGCCCGGTGCGTTTCCACGATTTGGCGACGCTTTTCCGCGACGACCTCGGTTGCGCGAATGCGCTGTTTCTCGACGGAAGCATTTCCAGCCTCGATATTCCCGAATGGCAGCGGCGCGATGGACTATTTCCGCTCGGCCCTATCATCGCCGTGACGGAAATGCTGCCGGGTTGAGACCGGCGGTGCGCAAGGTTGGAGCCAGCCACATCAGCTAATCAAGATAAAGGGGGATGTCATATCCTCTGGCTGCACATTGTCGGATTGAGGCTTCGAAACATTGATGACAAATACTGCAAACGAGGTGAAGGCGCTGATCTTCATGACGGCGCGCGATTGCGAAATGTATGTCCGCCAATCCCTCGCTAGTCTTTCGAGGCAGACGCTCGACGAGCTGCATGTCCTTTTTGTCGATGATTGCTCCAAGGACGATACGGGCATAATCGCCGCAGGCCTTCTGAACGATCTTTTTCCAAACCGGCACACCTTCATCCGCAATGATGTGCAGCTCGGAAAATCGCGCAACGTTTGGGAGCACTTGAGGCCCCGCGCTGACATGGCCGAGTTCGTCGCCATCCTCGACGGCGACGACCAGCTGATCATCGCCGACATTCTCGAGCAGATGTCGTACAGCTATGCGAACGGCAAGGACGTCGTCTGGACGAACTTCATCACCGATGGCGGTGGCCTTGGCGGCAATGGTCCGCTCGATCCCAATCTGTCGCCGCGCCGGCAAGGCTGGAAAACCAGCCATCTCTTCAGTTTTCGCGCGTCCCTGCTTGCCAATATTCCCGAAGACTATTTCAAGGACGATGCCGGGCAGTGGTTCATGGCCGCCTGCGATATCGCTCTTGCATTGCCCATCCTCGATCAGACGCGGCACTACGAATTCATGCCGGTCAACGCACATTGCTACACCGCGAGCAATCCCTACTCGCATCACAATCTTGACCCGCATTCGCGCGGCCTGAATTCCACTGCGCAGCAGCGTTCGGCACAGCATGCTTTCACCAAGCCGCCGTTGCCGCTGACGCGACCGCTGAAATCGGCAATACAGCGGCGTGTCGTTGCACCCGCTTTCGCCGATGGTGGCACAGCTGACGCCGCTTCTACCGTCGCCGTGGGCAGTGGCGCGGACGCCTGGCAGGCGGTGGCAGGTGGAATTCTTGCCGCCGACTATCCGAACTTGCTCGATGCTCAATGCGTTGCTGGCCGCAATCTGCTGACGCCGATCCAGATATGGGCGCTTCGTCGCTCGGCATTCGGAAGAAGCGAGCGGCCGAATGTTCTGCATATTGGAGCACCGCGCTCTGCATTGGCGCTGGCATCGTTGCTATCCGGTCGCGGCGCCGGTCTGAACTGCCTGTGCATGACGCCGGAAGACGTCGCTGATCTGGAAGGGCGTTTCACCGCGAGCGGCCTGACGGAGGGTATTTCCATCATCGAGACAGAAGTCGCTCAGGTGGGCTTCGAAGAAATTACGTCGACCTTTCCCGATACGCGTCAGATCGCAGAAGGTATCAAGTTCGATCTGGTCGTAGTGGATCTGCAGAATACACCCTATCCGGTAGAGAGTGCGTTTCTGGCCTTGCCGGCGCTGGCGAATAATCTGTCGCCTCTGGGGTTCAGTCTCTGCCTGTTCGCGCAGGACCGCGCAACCGAGGCGCTGGTGGCCGAACGATGGGCCAGCGTCAGTGCGGGATTGAAGTTCAGCCTTGATGCCATCGGTGGCAGTGGATTGTTGGTCGTCGGCGGTCGCTGACGGCATTTCGACCCGCCGATGTATTCCCGACAAGTCCTTGCCCTTAAACCTTTGCATGTTGGAAAGAACTGCGATGACGCTGCAAGCCACGATCGCCTGTGAAGTGAACAGTTACCGGAATCCAGTCCGGTTCCACCTTCCTGACCTCAACGATCACATCCAAAGGATCATCGTGCAGAACAGCGCCTTCTACGAGCGGGCCATGCTGGAGGATGTCGGTTCGTCATTGCCGGAAGATGCCTTGATCGTCGACGTTGGAGCACATATCGGCAATCATACGCTCTTCTTCGGCTCCGTCCTTGGTGTCCGCACGATTGCCTTTGAACCGAACCCTGCAGCGTTCGCTACACTGCAGGCCAATGTGGAGCTCAACGGCATCAACGGGCTTGTCGAGCTTAGCCCGCTTGCTCTTGGCGCCGGTCCGGGTGTGGGGGAGATCGTGAGCGCGGATTCCGCCGATCTCGGAGACGCGCACTTCCAGCCAGGAGAGCACGGTGCCGTCCAGATGGCTAAGCTTGACGATCTCCTCTTGGAGCATCGAGTGCATCTGATCAAGGTCGATGTCGGCGGGGCAGAAGCCGACGTGCTTCGCGGCGCGCAGGAGATCATCGCCCGCTCTCGGCCCAAGCTACTTGTCAGCGCCGCCACGCGGGAGATCCTGGGGGCAGTCGAAGCCGTACTCCGGCCACTCGGCTACCGGAAGATCCGCTTCTACAACGATACTCCGACCTATCTGTTCGAGCCGGTCCATTCGGAAGCCGCTGCTCCGACCCGAGCAGTCGACTTGATCGATCCCCGCAATCTGACGATGCTGCCGCCGACGCAGCGTATCGTCGCCGGCATGGCGAGCTTTGCCGGCAACGAAATTGCTCTGCGCGCAGCGGTGGTGTCGCTGTTGCCCCAAGTCGATTGCCTCCACCTCTACCTGAACGGTTTCGCGCAAGCGCCGCTCTTCATTGCCGAGCACCCCAAGATCCAGCATTTCATCGATATGGACGGTGTTCGCTACGGCGATGCCGGCAAGTTCTGGGGCTTGGAGCAGGTCGAGGATGCCGTCTACATCACCTGCGATGACGACATCGTCTATCCCGACGATTTCGTAGCGCGAATGATTGGCGAGCTAGCGCAAGCGCGCGGTCTGGTGGCAGTCGGTGTTCGCGGCACGATCATGCTGCAATCGAGCAGAGGCTACTACCCGCACGACGAACGGGTCGTTGTCGAATTGGAACGGGCTTTGATGCGTCGTCGCCGGGTCCATATGGTCGGCACCAACGCCTCTGCTTTCCATTCCAGCATGGTGAAGATGAAGCTGAGCGATTTTCAGGACAGCAAGACGGCTGATGCTCGTTTCGCAGAATACCTTCATGCTGAAGGCGTTCCCGCCTACATCGTACCGAGAAGAGAGCGTTGGCTGCAGCCGATAGAAGGGCAGCGACCTGCGAGTTACGGTCAATCGAACATGGGCTTCGGTTTGGCCTATGACAGCGCGACGAAGCGGGATGATATTCCCTCATCGGCATATCCGGTCTCACTGTTGCGTTCGGACGCAGCCGATGCCTCGTCGATCATCTATCTTGTCGATGCCGACCAGGCTGATGGCTTGGTGGAGTTCATATTGGCCGTGGGCGGACGTGAACGAGATCCGGTGATCTTCGTCGCTTGCGATCACGAGACGGACGATATGCGCCGTACAGTGCTTCACCCCGAGTTTCTCTGCGAGGTACATCTTGTCGCGCGCAGCGGCGAACATGTGTCGAACTATAAGGAACTGCTGTGGAAACATGCCGGTCGTATCAGGGCGTGGACGCTTCGTAACGGCAACGAACTCAAGATGGTGGATGCCGACGAGTGGGGAAACTGGTTCGAGCCGATAGAGCCGCTCGTCGATGTGACGTCCACGGTGTTTTCGCCGGCGTGATCCATTCCGCATGAACGAGCGTGCTCTGGCTCGCCGAGAGCCGGAGCCGTTCCAGTGAGCCGGCGGCAATTTTCCGCCGGCACTGGCGGCATATGTAGAGTTTGCAGCGCTTTGGCACGCTGTGCTTGGCTTATTTCCCCGGGGAACTTAGCGGTCCGATCCGTTCGATGATCGCCTCTAGCGTGGGGCGAGGGTCAAGCCGATAATCGTCCAGTGCTTGCCGCATGGCGGCCAGATGATTGCAAGAGGTGCCGCAGCAGCCGCCGATGATCCTAGCGCCGGCGTGCCGGGCAAGGTTGGCATAGTCAGCCATCAGCCGTGGCGTGCCGGGGTAGTGAAGTTGGCCGTCGCGAGATTCCGGGATGCCGCAATTGCTCTTGACTGCCACCGTTGCCGATGGGTTGGCCTCGGTCATGACCAGCAGGCTTGCTAGCGTATCAGCGGGACCTGTACCGCAATTTGCGCCGACGGCGAGGGGGCCTTCGCCTATATCTGCCGCTATGCCGTGAATGTCCTCTGGATGCAGGCCCGCCATGGTCCTACCCCCGACGTGGAATGAAGCGGTATAGATATATGGCAGGCCGACCTTGACGGCGGCTTCGGCGGCGGCCCGAATTTCGTGGGGAGACGACATGGTCTCCATCCAGACGATATCGACGCCGCCAGCTTGCAATCCCTCGATCTGCTCGACAAAGGCAGAAACGGTGTCTTCATAGGCCAATGCGCCTGTTGGCATCAGCGGTTCGCCGGTCGGCCCTACCGATCCGGCGACTATAATCGTGCGATCGGCTTCATCGGCGGCGGAACGGGCGATTTCCGCTGCCATCTTGTTGATGCCGTGCACGCGTTCCTGCGCATGGTGCAGCCTTAGGCGATGGTGCGTTCCGCCAAAGCTATTGGTCAGAATGATGTCGGCGCCGGCCCGGATAAAATCCCGATGCAGCTTTACGACCAGTTCCGGGTGCCACTCGTTCCAGAGTTCGGGCGCTTGACCGGGCTCTAGACCCAAAGCGAAGAGGCTCGTGCCCATTGCGCCGTCGGCCAGCAGGACGCCTTTTTCAGCAAGAAGAGCGACGAGGGGATTGGCTGGGGTCGGCATGACATCTCTTGGGATACGCAGGCGCAAAAGTATGAGGTGTCAATATGGACGTATCTGCTGACAGGCGCAACGAGCGAGCTGTCCCGACGCAAGACCGATCGCCGCTAGAAATGAGAGCGCCTGATGAGGGCGCTCTCGGTGATCGGATAGAGCTGCGCTTGCCTATGCGGCTACCATCTGCGCCGCTTGATGCGTGGAGGGAGTGACCATGGCAGCGATAATGCTCTGCAGATCGATCGCGCCGATGGGCTTGCCGCCGGCATCGGTGACGGTGGCTCCCGTCTGTCCCGCTTCGGTTATCTGCTTGGCGACGATTTCCAGCGTCATGTCACCGGCGACACGCGTACCGCTGGGTTCGCCGGCAAAAGGCTTCATGATGGTCTGGGCCTGGATGATGCGACCGCGGTTCACTTCCTTGACGAAGGCGGTGATGTAGTCGTCGGCCGGCTGCAGCACGATCTGCTGGCCACTTCCCTGCTGCACGACCTTGCCGTCGCGCAGGATCGCGATCTTGTCGCCGAGGCGTAGCGCCTCGTCCAGATCGTGGGTGATGAAAACGACGGTCTTTTTCAACTCCTTTTGCAGCTCGAGCAGGACGGTCTGCATATCGACGCGGATCAACGGGTCGAGCGCGGAGTAGGCCTCGTCCATCAGTAGGATATCGGCATCGTTGGTCAAAGCGCGGGCCAGCCCGACGCGCTGCTGCATGCCGCCGGAAAGCTGGTTCGGATAGTGCCGTTCGAAGCCCTTGAGGCCGACCCGTTCGATCCAGTAGTGGCCCTTCTTTTCGCTTTCGCTGCGTGCCACGCCTTGAATGTCCAGGCCGTAGATGGTGTTTTCAAGAACCGTGCGGTGAGGCAGCAAGGCGAATTTCTGAAACACCATCGCCGTCTTGTGGCGCCGGAATTCACGCAGGGCATTCTCATTCATCTTGCAGACGTCGACGCCGTCATAGAGGACTTCGCCAACGGTCGGATCGATCAGCCGGTTGATATGGCGGATCAATGTCGACTTGCCGGATCCGGACAGGCCCATGACCACGGTGATCGCGCCGGCCGGCATATCGATGCTGATATCCTGCAGACCGAGCACGTGGCCGTGTATCTCATTGAGTTCCGCCTTGCCCATGCCGCCCTTGACCAGATCGACACAGTCGCGCCCATGGCGACCGAAGATCTTGTAGAGGTTTTTGATCTGGATCGCGTGACTAGCCATGGATGACCTCCGAGTGCTTCTGGAGCCGTCTGCCATAGGCTTGGCTCGTGCGGTCGAAAATGATGGCGATCGCGACCAGCGCAAAACCGTTGAGGAAGCCCACGGTGAAGAACTGGCTATTGATCGCCACCAGCGTATTCCTGCCGAGGCCACCGACACCGACCATGGAGGCGACGACGACCATGGCGAGCGACATCATGATAGTTTGGTTGATGCCGGCCATGATGGTGGGCAGCGCGAGCGGAATCTGCACGTTGAAAAGTTTCTGTCGGTTCGATGAACCGAAGGCATCCGCAGCCTCAAGCACTTCTCTGTCGACGAGACGGATACCGAGGTTGGTCAGCCGGATCATCGGCGGGATGGCATAGATGACGACGGCGATGAGACCCGGTACCTTACCGATGCCGAAGATCATGACGACGGGAATGAGATAGACGAAGCTCGGCATGGTCTGCATGATGTCGAGGATCGGGTTGACGATCGACTGCAGCCGGTCGGACCGGGCCATCAATATGCCGATCGGCAGGCCGATAACGACGGCGATGAGCGTACAGACCGTCACCATTGCGAGCGTTATCATCGTGTCGCCCCAAAGGCCGCACACTCCGATGAGAATCATGGAAATGGCGGTGCCGGCGACGATCTTGAGGTTTCGGCTGGCGGCATAGACGACGAGCATCATGACGACAAGCACAATGAACCAAGGCGTGTTGGTGAAAAGCCACTCCAAATAATTCAGAAACCATTGCAGCGGCTGCACTATGGCGTCGATGAGATTGCCGTAGGCGCGCACGGATGCCCTGAATCCATCATCAATATTCTTGCGTGCGGCGCGTATGAGCGACTCGTTTATTGCCGGAAAATTGCAAAGCACGTCCGGCAGGATCGTACATTGAATAGCCATGTATTTCCCCTTCTTGATCCGGTTCTGTCCAGTCCGAGCATGTGGCCTTTCATGTTCGAACTGTATTACAGCGCTGCGACCGGTTCTGCAGGCTGCTTTTCAATTCCTACTACATTTGCCGGCGCCAATCTGTGCTCGTTGCGACCTGCGACCGCGTCTGTCCGTCGGTCGTTGCCTCCAGCGAATATGAAATAGGCGACAGGCGGAGGCCTGCCGCCTATGCTTTCGTGCTGATCAGAGCGATGCCTTGACCTTCGTTGCGACGTCAGCCGAAACCCACTTGGTCCACATGTCGGGGTAGGTCTTCAGGAAGTACTTGGCGCCGTCCTCATTGGTACCCTGATTGTCGGTCATCCAGGCCAGAACCTTGCCGACGGTGGCGTTATCCCACTTGCGGGTCTTCATGTAATCCATGGCGATGCCGGCCTTCGATGCGAAAGCCTTGGTCACGACCGTATAGACGTCAGAGACGGGATAGGAGTTTACCTTCGGATTGGCGCAATCCTGGATCGCAGTGCAGGCATCCCACTCCTTCTTATCATGCGGCACGTTGAAGCTCAGACGTACCATCTCGTACTTGCCGAGGATGGCCGTCGGTGCCCAGTAGTAGCCGAGCCAGCCGCTCTTCTTTTCGAAGGCGTTGGCGATCGAACCGTCGAGGCCTGCAGCGGAACCGGTGTCTACCAGCGTAAAGCCAAGCTTGTCGGCGCCGAGTGCCTTATAGAGGTTGGCGGTGGAGATCTGGCAGTTCCAGCCTGCAGGGCAGTTATAGACCGCGCCCTTGGAGGAATCTTCAGGGGCAGGGAAGAGTTCCGGATGCTTCAGCGCATCCTGAACGGTCTTGATGTCGGGATGGGCGTCGGCAAGGAATTTCGGAATCCACCAACCTTCGACGCCGCCGTCGCTGAGGAGCGGCGCTGCCTCGATCAGGCTACCTTCGGATACGGCCTTGTCGAGTGCCGTTCGCACGGCGTTGACCCAAAGCTCGGGCGCGACGTCGGGCTGGCCCTTTTCATTCATGGAAGTGAAGGTCGGTTGCGTATCGCCGGTGACCAGCGTGACGTTACAGCCGTAGCCGTTCTGAAGGATGATCTTATCGACCTGAGCGGCGACGCCGGCAGAGGCCCAGTTCATCTCGGCGATCGATACGTCGCCGCATGATGCCGCGTGCGCCGAGCCAGCCAAAGCATAGGCGCCAAATGCAAAGATGGCGGAAGCGAGAAGCTTCTTCATTTGATGATGTCTCCCAATTTTTCGTTACGTTGCGGATATCGGCGCGGCATATGCATGATATGAGAGGCAAGCATGATGTCTGTCGATCCCTGTCAGCGGTGGTTCAACCACAACCGTTCATACGCCGCTGACGACGCCCGCACGGTCCCCTTTGCTGCTGTCGTGCATTTAGTCTTTTTGCGACCGCGGAACCCTGTCGCGGTTGGGCATTCTTTGCATCGACAACGGGCAGCCTAAGGATTTAAAGAAAGAAATCAACAGTCAGGCCGCGGGATGGACTTATCGTGCCTGTTGGAGAAGCGGATATAAGCTTATGAATTAGCCTATTTTCTGCTATTCACGGCTGCAAAATGGGCAATGCGAGCCCCGTGAAAGCCATCCGGCCTGGATGAAATTAAATAAGCCTAAAATATCGCGTCCCTGAAAGACGTTTTTTATTCCATTTGCGTCGTTTGCGATTTCATAACGACAATGGGAAAATTTTCAAAAAAAATTCAAATTCACTCTTGGTTAAGCACTTAATAACCGTCCGGTAACGATGTCGGTTTATCAATCAATGCGTGGCGGGGGACACCGCTGCTTCTCCGGATCAGGTATTGCGTACCGGGGGAAGCGAACCTTGCGGCGTATGTGCAAGGAAGCCGGCGTTTTTGGCAAACCGCGCTGATCTTCGGGTCGCGCGGTTTTCGCGCTTCTAACGCAACTTGCGCAGGTGTCTTGAGCGGTGTTGCGACTTGCACCATGGGCAAAATCAAAAGGCCGGAAGCGCGACGAGCGAATCTTAGAGATCGCGATGCACTTTCGTGCCTGTGCCAATATTGGCCAATCAGCCGGCTTCGTTCCCGCAGCGACAAAATATAAAGCCGCCGATGCGGGCGCATGGCGGCTTTTCGCGCTGAGGAGCTGCGGCTTGACCCGGTATTAGCCGACGTTGTAGGTGCGGATAAAGCCGATCGTGCCAAAGCGTGTGTCCAGCTGCTGTACGCGGCTTTCCGGACGGTGCGACGGAAGCTTGCCATTCCAGGCGATCTGGATGGAATTCTGTCTGTTGAAGATGAAGAGCATTGGGGTTTCCTCCGAGCAGCAGCGGCCCGTTTCGTTGTATCTTTTCGCGATGGAAATAATCCTCTTCGGGATAACTAACAACGGATGGAATCGTCATCCGATGTCGCAAATGGAGCATGATGACGACTGATGCATTTTTGCCTGGCGCAGATGGCATCTGGCCGTTAAAGATCGCGGCGAAATCAAGGCAGAATGCCGGGTTTTCAGGGGGGGCACGCCATCTTGGAGCGCAGGGGAATGACAAGGGCGATTATGCTGCAGGGAACCGGCTCCGATGTCGGAAAAACGGTATTGGTCGCCGGACTATGCCGCCTGTTTGCCAATCGCGGCGTAAGGGTTCGTCCATTCAAGCCTCAGAACATGTCCAACAATGCAGCCGTAGCTGAGGATGGCGGCGAGATCGGCCGTGCCCAGTGGTTGCAGTCACTTGCTGCGCGTGTCCCGTCTTCTGTGCATATGAACCCGGTGCTGCTGAAGCCGCAATCGGAAACCGGCAGCCAGATTATCGTGCAGGGCAAGGTCTGGGGGCATGCCAAGGGCAGGGATTATCAGGCGCTGAAGCCGCAGCTGCTTGGGGCCGTGCTCGAGAGCTTTGCCACCATGCGGGCGGGAACCGATCTGGTCATCGTCGAAGGGGCGGGTTCGCCGGCCGAAATCAATCTGCGGCGGGGCGACATTGCCAATATGGGTTTTGCGACGCGCGCCAACGTGCCCGTGGTTCTGGTCGGCGATATCGATCGCGGCGGCGTCATCGCGTCACTGGTCGGCACCTACCATATCCTGCCGGAAGAGGACCGGCGCATGATCCGCGGCTACCTCATCAACAAGTTTCGCGGCGATGTATCCTTGTTCGCAGAGGGCATCGAGGCGATCGGCGGCTTCACGGGCTGGCAATGCCATGGCGTCGTGCCGTGGCTCAAGGCGGCATCGCGCCTGCCTGCCGAGGATTCCGTCGTGCTGGAACGGCTCGCACGCCGTTCAGCGGGTGCGCTGAAGGTTGCTGTGCCCGTGCTGTCGCGCATTGCCAATTTCGACGATCTCGATCCGCTGCGGGCCGAGCCCGATGTCGATCTCGTCTTTGTGCGCCCCGGCGAGCGTTTGCCTGCCGATGCGGCACTCGTGGTACTGCCGGGCTCGAAGTCTACGATCGGTGACCTGCTGGACCTGCGTGAACAGGGCTGGGATCGCGATATTGCCGCGCATATGCGCCGTGGCGGCCGCGTTGTTGGCATTTGCGGCGGCTATCAGATGCTTGGACGGATGGTCTATGATCCGCTCGGCATCGAGGGGACGGTTGCCGAAACGCCTGGATTGGGCTTGCTTGATATCGAGACGGAAATGGCGCCGGAAAAGACGGTGCGCAACAGCCTTGCCGTTTCCAAAGAGTACGATGTTCCGCTCTCCGGCTATGAAATTCATCTCGGCGTGACGACAGGAGGCGACTGCGAGCGGCCGTCGGCCGTCATCGATGGGCGACCCGATGGCGCCATATCGCCCGATGGTCGCGTGATGGGCACCTATCTGCACGGTTTGTTCGGCAGCGACGCCTATCGGGCAAAGCTGCTGGCAAGCTTTGGTCTCGCCGGCGAACGCATGGACTATCGGGCCAGCGTCGATGCGGCGCTGGACGATATTGCTCGGGAGCTTGAAACAGTACTTGACCCCGCCTGGCTGGATAGCCTCGTTCACTAAGTCTGATGTCGATGGCCTGCTCTAGAGTTCGCCCGAAACTTCGCGGCGACGACGATCGAGTTCTTCGCTGTAGCGCCGCAGCGTATAGCTTTCCGTCAGCAGACCGATGACCTTGCGCTCGATCAGGTCGTTGACGACTACCAGCGCTTCACTCTTGGTCTGGTCGAACATCGCGGCGGCCTGTTTGGCATTCATCTGCGGCTGCAGGAACTCGTTGCGAAAACGGATGAAATCGGCAAGGCCGTGTTCTTCGTCGTCCTTTTCGATCGGGCTGGCATAAACGTCCGGCACGAGAACCATTCCGGAATACTTCTCGTTCTTGTCGATCAGGATGACGCGCTGGGCCGAGCCGATCGGGAAGTTCTTGCGGAATTCCTCGATGCTCATGTCGATGCTGCCGGTGTGAACATCGGGGCGCATCATGCGGGCAACGGTGAGGTTGCGGATCCAGCCGACATCGTGCGCGCTGCGGATGCTTTCGCCGCGCAGATGGAAGCGCCACGTCGCGAAGGAGTAGCCGAAGGTCGTACGCACCACGAGCGACGACGTGATGACTGCCGCCAGCACCAGCGCGGTAATCGGGAAGTCGCCGGTAATTTCCAAGGCCAGGAACGTCATGGTTAGCGGGCCGCCGATGATGGCGACAGCCAGCGAACTCATGCCGACCACCGCGTAGACGGCAGGCGTCAGAGTCGCGTGATCGAGATAGGGCGCACAATAGGCGAAGATCTTGCCGAGCAACGCGCCCATGAACAAGGAGGCGAAGAACAGGCCGCCTCTGAAGCCGGAGCCGATCGATACGGCTGACGCGAGCGACTTGAGGAGGAAAAGCCCGACGAGCGCGCCCAGCGTTACGTCCGTGGACAGATTGAGATGCAACGCTCCATGGCCGGCCGACAGGACCTGCGGCGAGATCAACGCCAGCAGACCGACGACCAGGCCGCCGAGGGCCGGGCGGAAGGGCATCGCGATGGCGCTCTTGCGCGCCAGTTCCTCGACCCAGGCGACGCCCTGCATGATCAGGATGCCGATACCGGCACAGAAGGCGCCGAGCAGGACGGCCGGAAGGTAGTCCGCCGGGACGATCGCGCCAAAATGATCGATATCGATGGCGAAATCGTCGCCCGCGAGCAGCCGGGCGATCATCGTGGAGATCAACGCCGAAACGACGACCGGTGTCAGTGTCAGGATGGAATAGCTGCCGATGATCAGCTCGAAGGCGTAGAAGGCGCCGGTCAGCGGCGCATTGAATGCGGCAGCAATGGCGCCTGCCGCGCCGCAGCCGACGAGCATGCGCAGATCCGCACGGCGCATCTGCATCTTGTAACCGAACTTCGAAGCGATGCCGGCGGCAAGCTGCGTATAACCAGCTTCAAGCCCGACGGAGGCGCCGAACCCGTTGGAGATCAGGTTCTGCACGGCGACGATGATACTGTCGGTGAGCGACATGCGGCCGCCATGCAGCGCATTGGCCTCGATCGGGTCGACCATGGGCTTTTTGCGCGTGCGCGACAATATGTAGAGAAGAATCCCGAGAATGATGCCGCCGGCGATCGGCGCGATCAGCAGTACCGACTTGTCGGGAATTGCGACGGCTGCCGAGCTGAGGCGCTCGTAGTCCGTTATGCCGTAAATGAGGCTATGCAGCTTGCGCGAGATGTAGCTCATCGCAATCACGGCACAGCCTGAGGTCACACCTGCCAATGCGCCGGCAAAAACAAGCCCCAGTTCGCCACGGCGCAGCAATGCCCTGAAACGACCAAGATCGAATAGGACCGAGAAGACGCCAAGACGGCGAGGTTGAAATTTCTGTAGCATGGGGAGCGGACGATATATTCTACTCGAATGTGGGAGCTTAACCTCTATAAACTCCTAACATCAAAGAAATGCGGCAAAAAGACTGCTGCTCTCCGGGGAATTTGCTACGAGTTCGCGCGTGAAGCGGAGAATGTCGCAATGACGCCCTTGATTGACTCGAACTGGGCGAGAGCCTAATCATGATCGCCATAACGAATGGTTCCTAGGCGGCGATCTGCCGCATGGGATGAAAAGGGAATGTGAAGGGACGGACCCAATCCGGGCGTTCTCATCACAGCCGACCCCGCGACTGTAGAGCGGTCAGGGTCTTTCGTTCGGTTTGAAGCCTATTTCGTCGATGATTCGCATGGGGCGAACGAGGCGGGGTAGGCGCAAGTCGGAAAAGCCACTGGCGTGGCATCATGATCAACCGGGGTTGGACGCCTCTCATTCTACGAATCGTCCGCCTTTTCATGATGGATTGCCGGGAAGGTGAGAAAGACCCGCTGGCGCACGATCGGGGGCGACCGGTTTCGGTCCGCCCCCGTCGCGGCGCCTTATCCGCGAGCCAGGAGACCTGCCAGGCGTGCCGGGCGAAAAGCCTGTTTCGGGAACGCGAGTTCCGCTGCCAGCACGGAGGTTGTCATGGCGCAAGACGAGTTTTCGGCGTGTAGACGCCATTTTTCCAGTTTCAGCCACGTGCTGCCGACACGCCCCGTTGTGCGCGGGCGGAAATAGCGTATGTCCTCTTCGACTTCTCAGGCTGTTTTCGTTCTTGGTGGGGCGCGCTCAGGCAAATCCAGATTCGCCGAATCCCTGATTGTGGACACCGGGCTTGAACGTCACTACGTGGCGACAGGCCGGGCGTGGGACGATGAGATGCGCGAGCGCATCGCGCAGCATCGTGCCGATCGCGGCGACCTGTGGTGGACACATGAGGAGCCGCTCGATCTGGTGGCGCAGCTTGCCGCTGTCGACGCTGAAGGGCGCGCAATACTCGTGGATTGCCTGACGCTCTGGGTTACCAATCTGATGATGGCCGAGCGGGATATGGCGGTGGAGTTTGCTGCTCTCACGGAATTCCTGCCAAAGACGCGATCGCGGCTTGTTCTCGTCTCCAACGAGGTGGGTCTTGGAATCGTGCCGGAAAATCGCATGGCGCGCGAGTTTCGCGATCATGCCGGCCGTCTGCACCAGATGGTCGCGGCGGCAAGTGCCGAAGTCTATTTTATCGCAGCGGGTTTGCCGCTGAAAATGAAGGGTTAATCCATAATGAATCAGGAAAAGATTCCCGCCACCGTCATCACCGGCTTTCTTGGAGCCGGCAAGACGACGATGATCCGCAACCTCCTGCAGAATGCTGCGGGCAAGAAGATTGCCTTGATCATCAATGAATTCGGCGATCTCGGCGTCGATGGCGACGTGCTGAAGGGCTGTGGCGCAGAGAACTGCACCGAAGACGATATCATCGAACTGACCAACGGCTGTATCTGCTGCACTGTCGCCGACGATTTCATCCCGACCATGACGAAACTTCTGGAGCGCGATTCGCGCCCGGACCACATCGTCATCGAGACCTCGGGCCTTGCGCTGCCGCAGCCGTTGGTCGCCGCCTTCAACTGGCCTGATATCCGTACGCACGTTACCGTCGATGGCGTGATCACCGTGGTCGATAGCGCTGCCGTTGCCGCTGGTCGCTTTGCCGACGATCACGACGCAGTCGAAGCCCGCCGCATCGAGGATGACTCGCTCGATCACGAAAGCCCGATCGAAGAACTGTTCGAAGATCAGCTGACCTGCGCCGACCTCATCGTGCTCAACAAGACCGATCTGATCGACGGTGAAGGTCTCGGCCGCGTCCGTGCTGAGGTCGCCTCGCGCACCGCCCGCAAGCCGACGATCATCGAAGCGAAGAACGGCGACGTGCCGGCGGCCGTATTGCTCGGCCTCGGCATCGGCACGGAAGACGATATCGTCAACCGCAAATCGCATCACGAGCTGGAGCATGAGGACGGCACGCCGCACGACCACGACGAATTCGATAGCTTCGTCGTCGAACTCGGCCCCATTGCCGACCCGGCCGCCTTTGTCGATGCGCTGAGGGGCGTGATCGCCGAGCATGACGTGCTGCGCCTCAAGGGCTTCGTCGATGTCCCCGGCAAGTCCATGCGCCTGCAGCTGCAGGCCGTCGGTAGCCGTATCGATACCTACTTCGATCGCGCCTGGACACCGGGCGAAGCGCGTGCAACCCGGCTTGTGGTCATCGGTCTGCACGAGATGGACGAGGCGATCGTTCGCAAGGCGATCGAAGCGCTGGTCTAAGGTCAGTCCATGCACCTTCTCCTAGCTCAAAAGGGAACGATCAGCGACGGCGAGGAGGCGATCGACCTCGGGCAATCGCCCGGCGATATCCTCTTTCTATCGGCCGCCGACACCGAGCTTGCGGCGATTGCCGCAGCGCACGGCGAGGGTGGTCGCTCCCTTCGGCTTGCGAGCCTGATGAGCCTCAAGCATCCGATGTCCGTCGATACCTATGTCGACAGGACGGCCCGGCATGCGAAGCTGATCATCGTGCGGGCGCTGGGAGGCGCAAGCTACTTCCATTACGCGTTGGAGGCGCTGCATGCCTGTGCGGCGCGTCAGGGTGCCTTGATTGCGGTGCTGCCGGGGGATTCGAAGCCCGATCCGGGGCTGACGCCTTTTTCCAATGTTGCGCTCGATGATCTCAATGCGCTCTGGTCCTATCTGATCGAGGGCGGCAAAGCGAATTCCACGGAATTTCTCACTTACGCCGAGGCGATGCTATCAGGCGCCGAGAAGCCCATGCCTGCCGTGCCGCTGATGAAGGCCGGCATTTGGTGGCCGGGCAAAGGTGTGATCGGCGTTGAGGAATGGAGGAGGGTTTCCGTTTCGGAGGTGGCGGCCCCTGCAGGACTCGAACCCCCGACGGTCGCGATTTCCTTCTATCGCGCACTGGTCCAGAGCGGTGAGACAAAGCCTGTCGAAGCCATGATGCAGGCGCTTGTCGCTGAGGGCATGCGGCCTCTGCCGGTCTTTGCCTATAGTCTCAAGGATGCCGTGTCCGTCGGCATTCTCGAGAGTGTCTTTACCGAATTGAAGCCGGGCGTGGTCATCAACGCCACGGGCTTTGCCGTTTCGGCGCCGGGCGCGGATCGTCAGGCGACGGTACTGGAGACGGGCGAGGCCGTCGTTCTGCAGGCTATCTTCTCGGCTTCTTCGAAAGAAGCCTGGGGGGCATCATCTCAAGGGCTTTCGGCCCGCGATCTCGGTATGAACGTGGCGTTGCCCGAGGTCGACGGGCGCGTTCTTGCCCGCGCCGTGTCCTTCAAGGCGGCCGCCCGCTATGACGAAAGGGTCGAGGCCAATATCGTCGCCAGCGAACCGCTTGAGGATCGTGTGCGTTATACGGCGCGGCTCGCCGCCAATTGGGCGCGGCTGCGCAATGCATCGCCCAGCGATCGCCGCGTTGCGCTGGTTATGGCGAATTATCCCAATCGCGATGGGCGCCTTGGTAACGGCGTCGGGCTTGATACGCCGGCCGGCACGATCGAGGTGCTAAAGGCGATGCAAACGGCAGGCTATGGCGTTGCCGATGTGCCCGCCGATGGCGATGCGTTGATGCGGCACCTGGCGGAAGGCCCGACAAATTCGGGGCATGATGGCCGCGTTGTTCGCGAGACGCTTTCCTTTAGCCACTACAGGGATTTCTTTGCGTCGCTTCCCAAGCAGATTCAGGATGAGATGACTGCGCGCTGGGGTAAGCCGGAGGCGGACCCTTACGCGTTCCATGGCGGCTTTGCCCTGCCGTTTGCCCGCTTCGGCGAGGTGCTTGTCGGCATCCAGCCGGCGCGCGGATACAATATCGATCCGAAGGAGAGCTATCATTCTCCCGATCTCGTCCCGCCGCACGGCTATATGGCCTTCTATGCCTTCCTGCGCCGCTCCTTCGATGCCCATGCGGTCATCCACGTGGGCAAGCACGGCAATCTCGAATGGCTGCCGGGCAAGGCGCTGGCGCTTTCGGAAAGCTGCTATCCGGAAGCGATCCTCGGACCGCTGCCGAACCTCTATCCCTTCATCGTCAACGATCCCGGCGAGGGTACGCAGGCCAAGCGCCGCACCAGTGCCGTCATCATCGACCACCTGACGCCGCCGCTGACACGCGCCGAAAGCTATGGTCCGCTGAAGGATCTGGAGGCGCTGGTCGACGAGTATTACGAAGCCTCAGGTGGCGATCCGCGCCGTATCCGTCTCCTGCGCAAGCAGATCCTCGATCTCGTTGCCGATATCGGCCTCGATCAGGATGCAGGCATCGCCAAGGGCGAGGGCGAAGACGAGGCATTGCGCAAGCTCGACGCCTATCTCTGCGATCTCAAGGAAATGCAGATCCGCGATGGCCTGCACATTTTCGGCGTTTCGCCGTTCGGACGGTTGCTGACGGATTTGACGGTGGCGCTGGCGCGGGTGCCGCGCGGGCTGGGCGAGGGTGGTGATCAGAGCCTGCAGCGGGCGATTGCGCGGGATACGTTTATGGGGGAGATGTCAGCGAAGCTGACAGAGGAGGGTATCTCGCCACGCAAACCATTCGACCCGCTGGACTGCGACATGGCCGCCGATTGGACCGGCCCGCGCGCCCCAATCCTTCAAGACATCTCAGACGACCCCTGGCGCACCCAGGGCGATACCGTCGAGCGCATCGAACTTCTGGCCGCAAAACTCGTGGATGGCGAAGCAGTTTGCCCTGAAGATTGGCCAAACACCCGCATGGTTCTCAACGAGATTGCCTCCAAGCTCCAGCCGTCCATCCTCGCCTGCGGCGATGCGGAAATCTCCGCCCTGCTCAAAGGCCTCGACGGCCGTTTTGTTCCGCCCGGACCTTCCGGCGCGCCGACGCGTGGACGGCCGGATGTTCTGCCGACGGGGCGGAATTTCTATTCGGTCGATAGCCGCGCCGTGCCGACGCCAGCTGCCTACGAGCTCGGCAGCAAATCCGCTGAGCTACTCATCCGCCGCTTTGTTCAGGACCATGGCGAATGGCCGGTCTCCTTCGGCCTGACGGCCTGGGGAACCTCGAACATGCGCACCGGCGGCGATGATGTCGCACAGGCGCTCGCGCTGATCGGCGTCAAGCCCGTATGGGATATGACCTCGCGTCGTGTCACTGGCTACGAGATCATTCCGCCTGCCATGCTGCGGCGGCCTCGTGTCGATGTCACGCTGCGAATCTCCGGCTTCTTCCGTGACGCTTTTCCCGAGCAGATCGCCCTGTTCGACAAGGCAATCCGTGCCGTCGGCATGCTTGATGAGGATGCGGCGGATAATCCCATTGCGGCGCGCATGCGTGGCGAGATCGCGCGGTTGGAAGCCGCTGGCCTCGACACGGCTTCCGCTAGCCGCCGGGCCGGCTATCGCATCTTCGGCTCCAAGCCCGGAGCCTATGGTGCCGGCCTTCAGGCGCTCATCGATGAGAAGGGCTGGGAGCGGCGCGCCGATTTGGCCGAGGCCTACCTCGTCTGGGGCAGCTATGCCTATGGGGCCGGCGAGGAAGGCAGAGCGGAGCGCGGCGTCTTCGAGGAGCGGTTGCGCTCGATCCAGGCGGTGGTGCAGAACCAGGACAATCGCGAACACGACCTGCTCGACAGCGACGATTATTATCAGTTCGAGGGCGGCATGGCGGCAGCGGCCGAGCAGCTTGGTGGGGCGCGTCCCTCGATCTATCACAACGATCATTCAAGGCCAGAAAAGCCTGTCATTCGCTCGCTCGAAGAAGAGATCGGTCGAGTGGTGCGTGGCCGCGTCGTTAATCCCAAGTGGATCGACGGCATCATGCGCCACGGCTACAAGGGTGCCTTCGAGATTGCCGCAACGGTGGACTATCTCTTCGCCTTTGCCGCGACGACGGGCGCGGTCCGCAATCATCACTTCGAAGCCGTATACCAGGCCTTTGTCGTCGATCAGCGTGTGCGCGATTTCATGGCTGAGAAGAATCCCGCAGCGCTTCGGGACATGCGCGAGCGTCTGCTGGAGGCGATCGACCGCAAGCTCTGGACGCCGAGAAGCAATTCGGCGAGATTCGACCTGGAAAGCCTGAAGGATGGCAAAGAGGTAGCGGCGTGAGTGCGGTCGACGAGCTTATGGTTGCGTTTCGTGATTATCTTCTATCGCGCAGCGACCTGACGCTGAAGCATTTCATCGAGGATTTCGACTGGTCGATGGAGCAGCGGCCGCTTGCCTCGCATGATCTGCCTGTCGTCCGCAGTCTTCGCGAGATCCACCTGGCAGGGAATGGAGCGGAAGGGGCATTATTCGATCGGCTCTTGCAGGCGGCTGATATGCTTCATTGGGCTCAGACCTACAGCATCACCGATTTCGGCAGCGACTTCCTGCAGAGGTACGGCTGGGTCGAGCTCTTCGGCACACGCGGGCATTTCGCAAGTGCGGAGATGGCCGGTGGCTTTCTCTTGCTCGGCCCTGGCGTGCACTATCCCGACCATCATCATACGGCAGAGGAAATCTACATCCCGCTGACCGATGGCTCCCTATGGAGCAAGGATGGTCAGCCATTCCTGCCGCACTGGTCGGGCGGGATCATCCATCACCCTTCGAATATTCGCCATGCCATGCGGACGGAAGACGAGCCGCTTGTCGCGCTCTATCTTTGGCGCAGCGGCCCACTGGCACAAAAATCAATCATATCCGGGAGACTATAATGAGTGACGAACTGGCCGAAACCGGCGCGGACGCACCGAGGAACGACGACGCGCGTCATGCCGACAAGATGGCCAAGAAGAAGGCAGCGCGCGACAAGATCATGGCGACCAAGACCGACGAGAAGGGCTTGATCATCGTCCATACCGGCAAGGGCAAGGGAAAATCCTCTTCCGCTTTCGGCATGATCTTCCGTCACATCGCCCATGGAAAGCTGAGCGCCGTCGTGCAATTCATCAAGGGCGCCATGTGGACCGGCGAGCGCGACCTGATCGAGAAGCACTTCTCCGATCTCTGCCAGTTCCATACGATGGGCGAGGGTTTCACCTGGGAGACGCAGGATCGTGCCCGCGACGTCGCGGCTGCCTCTGCCGCCTGGGAAAAGGCCAAGGAACTGATCCGCGACGAGCGGAATTCGATGGTTCTGCTCGATGAGATCAACATCGCGCTTCGCTACGACTATCTCGATATCAACGAGGTGCTGGAATTCCTCAAGAATGAAAAGCCCTATATGACGCATGTGGTCTTGACAGGTCGCAACGCCAAGGAAGAGCTGATCGAGATTGCCGATCTCGTCACCGAGATGGAACTGATCAAGCATCCTTTCCGCTCGGGTATCAAGGGCCAGCCGGGCGTCGAATTTTGATTGTCGGCCGGGCTTTCAGCGGCCCGGCAGCATCGTCCTTAGCGCTTCCGCCGTCTGCGGGTTTGCCGGGAAGAAGGATTCGATCGCGAGTTCCGACAGCGTCACGTCGACGGGCGTTCCGAAGACCGTCGTCGTCGAGAGGAAAGAAAGCTGTCCCGCCCCGGTGATAAGCTCAAGCGGCACTGCAATACCTGCGAAGTCTCGCTCCGGGGTGTTTGATCGATGCGCCGCTGGTGCTGGGTAGGCGGACAACTCCTCCAGCAGTTTTATCAGCTCCGGGTCACCCGTGGCGGCGATCTGCTGACGCAGGCGTTCCAGCAGATGCGCCCGCCATTCGAAGAGATTGGCGATTCTGGGCGCAAGGCCTTGCGGATGCAGGCTGAGCCGAAGGACGTTGATCTGCCCCTCGGTCAGCGAGGTATCGACGACACCGGCAAGCAGCGGCGAGACGGCAGCATTGGCCGCGATAAGCGTCCAGTGTCGGTCGACGGCGAGTGCCGGGAAGGGCTCATGTCCCTTCAGAATGAGGTCGATCGCTTGCCGCGCCGGAGCGAGGGCGGGATCGTCCAGCTTGCGTTCGCGAAAGACCGGAGCGAACCCCGCCGCGAGAAGCATCGGGTTGCGCTCGCGCAACGGGATGCCCAATCTTTCTGCGAGATGCATCAGCATTTCCCGGCTTGGAAGCGAGCGCCCGCTCTCGATGAAGCTTAGATGTCGCTGCGAGATATCGGCTTCGAGGGCGAACTCGAGCTGGCTCAGGCGGCGTCGCCGCCGCCATTCGCGCAGATGATCGCCGAGAGAGCGGGCGGGGCTCATCATGCGGCGGCCGGTAACTGATCGATGAAGCCGTGAACCGACTTCAGCCGATCCCCTTCCAGGATGGCAAAATCCGTGCCCTTGATCAGCGGCTCGGCATCGGCCGGACCGAAGCCCCAGGAGAAGCGGAGATTGTCGCCGTGACGATCACCATCCGTGATCAGGGTGAAGCGGAAGCCGGGGAAGCGGTCGTGAGCGGCAGTGACCAACGCGTGGATCTGTTCCCGGTTGTCGGCACGCATCATCGGGTCGACATAGCTGCAGTTTTCCGTCCAGGCCTCGGCAATGAGCGCACGCCGGCGCTCGGCATCGGCCTCGTTCCAGATGGCGATATAGCGGTCGGCAATGGCGTTTACATCAGTCATCGGTCAACTCCTTTGGATCGCCTGAACCGTTCAGGCAGGGCGATCATCGGCGCGTACCGAAGTAGTATCAATTACGTCGGAGGTAATCAAAAGCCTGTTTCTTAGAGCCCAAGCCAGATGCGCACGGGATGGGCGGGATCCGCCAGAAGCTTGACGGCAAAGGCGATGCAGACGACGACCAGCAGCGGCTTGATCAGCTTTGCGCCGATGCGCATCGCAAGCCGCGAGCCGACCTGGGCGCCCAGAAACTGACCGACGCCCATGGTCAGTCCGACCTTCCAAAGAATAGCGCCGGAGAAGATGAAGACGATCAGGCTGCCGAGGTTCGAGCCGAAATTGAGCAGCTTCGTATGCGCGGTCGCTTTCAGCAGCCCGAAGCCGGCGAGCGTCACGAAGGCGAGCATCAGGAACGAGCCCGTGCCCGGCCCGAAGGCGCCGTCGTAGAAACCGATCAGCGGCACGAAGGTAACGCCAAAGAGCCCCGCGCTCATGCGCCTGTGTTTTTCGACGTCGCCCAGATTGGGTTTTACGGCGAAATAGAGTGCGATTGCGATCAGCAGGAACGGCAGGATGATACGCAGCACTTCACTTGGCATGACCGTTGCCAGCATCGCGCCGAACATGCCGCCGATGACGGCCATCAGCGCCATGGGCAATTGTTCGTGAAGGTGCACATGTCCCTGCCGCGCATAGGCGATGGTCGCCGAGGCGGAGCCGAAGATCGATTGCACCTTGTTGGTGCCGAGCGTCTGCAGCGGCGGTATGCCTGCGAGCAACATGGCGGGCACGGTCACCAACCCGCCGCCGCCTGCGATGGAGTCGACGAAACCGGCAAAGAAAGCGGTGGCAAAGAGCAGAAGCAGGATCTGAAGCGTGATGTCGTGCAAGGCTGGAACTCTGAGGCTAGAAATCAAGGGCCTTCTTGCACTCCCGCAGCGCCATGGCAATCGCCTGCAGGACACAGCCGTTAAAATTGACGGGCCGCGATCCGGTGGCTACAGCTATCGGCGTCCGCCGCCGTCACCGGGAAGTGAATATGACGACATATGCCAATTCCACCCGCAACTACTTTCTCGGCCTGGGCTGTGAGCGTGGCACGGATTGGAATGAGGTCCGTGCGCTTGTGGAGCAGGCCTTGGGGGAGGTTGGCATCGGCAGTGAGCAGCTTCTGGCGGTCGTCTCGATCGACACGCGCATGGACGAGCCGGCCATCCTCGAGGTTGCCACTCATTTTCGTCTGCCTGTACGCTTCTTCAAGGCGGCAGCGCTTGAGCGGGAAACGCCTCGCCTGAAGAACCCGTCCGAGCTTGTTTTTGCCCATGTCGGTTGCCATGGCGTTGCCGAGGCTGCGGCATTGGCAGCGGCCGGTCCCGATGCGGAACTCGTGCTTCCCAAGATGAAGTCCGGCTCTGTCACCGTGGCAATCACGAGGATCGCATAGGGCACCGCAATCGCCCGATGTTCTCAGAATTGATCCGCGCTTCGTCACGGCAGCGTTTCGCCATCGGCGGAACTCGTGTATTCCACTAGTTCAAGCATGATCCGCGACGGGAGGAAATTTCCGGAAGATCAAGCTTATTCAGCATATTGGCAAGGAAAAATCATGCACAAGGTCATTTATGATACGGATCCGGGCGTCGATGACGCCATGGCGCTTCTCTTCCTGCATCGTCACCCGAATATCGACCTTCTGGGCGTGACGACGGTTTTCGGCAACGCCTCCGTAGACACGACGACGCGCAACGCGCTGTTTCTGAAGCGCGAGTGGAATATTCCGTGCCCGGTGGCACGCGGCGCAAGCGTCACTTTCGATCCCTCGCGGCAGGAGCGCCCTTGGCCGACGATGGTTCATGGCCATAACGGCCTCGGCGATGTCGCTGTGCCCGAAACGATTGACCTGCCGACCGATCCGCGGCCGGCCTATCAGTTCATCATCGATACCGTTCGCGCCAATCCGGGCGAGGTGACGCTAGTCGCTGTCGGCCGCATGACCAATCTGGCCCTGGCGGTAAAGCACGCCCCGGAGATCGCTTCGCTCGTGAAGGGCGTCGTGATCATGGGCGGCAACTTCTATGTGCCGGGCAACGTCTCCCCGGTCGCAGAGGCCAATATCCACGGCGATCCGGAAGCTGCCGACTTCGTCGTCAAGGCGCCTTGGAAAGTTGTCGTTGTTGGTCTCGACGTCACGTCGGTGACGACGATGAGCCGCAGCTACCTTGCCGATATGGCCAAGGAGGGCGGCCCGTCCGTGCAGTTGCTGGCCGACCTGTCGCAATCCTATATCGATTTCTACAAGCACGCGGTCGAAGACGGTATGATGGTTCATGACAGCTGCGCCTGCGTCTATGTGGTAGCACCCGAGCTGTTCGACACGATCGAGGGGTCGATGCGCGTCGTGTGCGGCGGCATCGCCGATGGCCAGACGATCATCAAGCCGGACGGCCGCCGCTTTCCGCCGGGCGATTGGGACAATATGCCGAGCCAGATCGCCTGCACGGGCATTCGTTCGCAGCAGGTTCTCGACCTGATCCGCGACGTGATCCTGGGCAAGGTCAAGCACTGAGCCTAAAGCGAGGAGGGGGATCCAGCTCTCCTCGCACCCCATTTGCGCGAAGCGGCCGACCTGCCAGCCTGGCTCGTGGCCGGTCGAATTTCCGAACAGATCGAATTCGGAAAATCGCAAGACCGAGCAGGACGCCCTTCGCGTTGCCGTTGCTGCCTTATCCCGTTCTCAACGTTGCAATTTCGGCCATGCGGGCATAGGACAGGTAGGATGAGCGATACCCTATTTTCCAATCTGCCGGCGCTGGAGCCGGGCACCGTCTGGCTTGTAGGCGCCGGGCCGGGAGATGCAGGGCTGCTGACTCTCCTTGCCGCCAAGGGGCTGGCCGAGGCGGATATCGTCGTGCATGACGCCCTCGTGAACGACGATTGCCTGAAGCTCGCCCGGCCAGGGGCAGTGTTCGAATATGCCGGCAAGCGCGGCGGCAAACCCTCGGCCAAGCAGCGGGATATTTCCCTGCGCCTCGTGGAGCTTGCTCGCGGCGGCAAACGGGTTCTCAGGCTTAAGGGCGGCGATCCCTTCGTATTCGGACGCGGTGGCGAAGAGGCGCTGACGCTCGTCGAGCATGGCATTCCTTTCCGTATCGTTCCCGGCGTCACGGCCGGCATCGGCGGCCTTGCCTATGCCGGCATTCCCGTTACGCATCGCGACGTCAATCACGCCGTGACCTTCCTGACCGGTCATGATTCGTCGGGCCTCGTGCCCGATGCGATCAACTGGGATGCGATCGGCAGGGGATCGCCCGTTATCGTGATGTATATGGCGATGAAGCATATCGCCCAGATCAGTGCCAATCTTGTTGCGGCCGGCCGTTCGCCGGACGAGCCGGTCGCATTCGTCTGTGACGCGGCGACCTCGTCGCAGCAGGTGTTGGAGACGACGCTCGGCCGGGCGACGGCTGATGTCGAAGCCTCCGGTTTGGAGCCTCCCGCCATCGTCGTCGTCGGCGAGGTCGTGAAATTGCGGCCCTCCCTCGACTGGCTTGGTGCTCTTTCCGGCCGCAAGCTTCTGCCTGCGACGGAGGTGCGGGCAGGAAACGGCCATAAGGTGTCGGCATGAGCGGTCTGATGATAGCTGCGCCGGCATCGGGTTCCGGCAAAACGACATTCACGCTTGGCCTCCTGCGGGCGCTCCGGCGGAAAGGTGTCGCTGTCGCATCGGGCAAGGCTGGCCCGGACTACATCGATCCGGCCTTTCACGCGGCTGCTGCCGGTTCGCCCTGTCTCAATTTCGATCCCTGGGCCATGCGCGCCGAATTGATTTCAGCGAATTCGGCGCTTCATCGCGCCGGCGGCCGATTGCTCGTGATCGAGGCTATGATGGGATTGTTCGACGGCGCTGCCGACGGTTCTGGTACGCCTGCGGATCTCGCGATGCTGCTTAACCTGCCCGTCGTGCTCGTCGTCGATGTCTCGCGCATGTCGCAGTCGGTTGCTGCCGTCGTCAGCGGCTTCGCCAATTTCCGCGCCGATATCCGTATTGCAGGCGTCGTTCTCAATCGTGTCGCCAGCGAGAGACATGAGGGGATGCTGCGTCGGGCGCTGGAAGCGATGCGGATGCCCGTTTTCGGCGCTATCGGCAACGACAAGGGCTTGACGCTGCCCGAGAGGCATCTCGGACTGGTGCAGGCGGGGGAACACATCGCGCTGGAGCATTTCATTGATTCGGCCGCCGACATCGTATCCAAAGCCTGCAATATCGAGATGCTGCTCCGGGCTAGCCAACAGAATATCGTGCGCCCGTCTGCTGCCAACATCGCGCGGCTCATGCCGCTTGGGCAGCGGATCGCGGTGGCGCGCGATATAGCGTTCGCATTCTGCTATGAGCATATGCTGCTGGGCTGGCGGCGGCGCGGTGCTGAGATTTCTTTCTTTTCCCCGTTGGCCGACGAGGCGCCTGCGGCCGATGCAGATGCAGTCTATCTGCCGGGCGGTTATCCCGAACTGCATGCGGGAAAGCTTGCAAGCGCCCATCAGTTCCAGGCTGGGATCAGGGATGCGGCGGCGCGCGGGGCCAAAATCTACGGCGAATGCGGAGGCTACATGGTGCTCGGCGAGGGGCTCGTGGATTCGGTAGGAACCCGCCACGCCATGCTCGGCCTGCTGCCCGTCGTCACGAGTTACGAGACGCGCCAACGGCATCTGGGATATCGGCGCTTGATGCCACTTGCCGGCTCTTTTTTCGAAAAGCCGATGACGGCACATGAGTTTCACTATTCGACCATCGTTTCGGAAGGCGATGCGGATCGCCTGTTTGCCGTCAAGGATGCGCTTGGCGCCGATCTGGCAGCGGCCGGCCTGCAGCGTGCCAATATTGCCGGTTCCTATATGCATCTGATCGATCTGTCGGGTGATACGCAATGATGGGCAAGATCGTACATGGCGGCGGCATCACTGCCGCGGCGCGTCAATATGGCGGCCGGCCGGAAGATTGGCTAGATCTGTCAACCGGTATCAATCCTAACCCGGTTGCTTTGCCGGATGTGCCCGTTTCGGCCTGGCATCGGCTGCCAGACCAGCATCTTCAGGAGCGGACGCGCGAGGCGGCGAGGGGATATTATCGCAGCGGCGATATCCTGCCCTTGCCCGTTCCCGGTACCCAATCGGTCATCCAGTTGCTCCCGAGGCTGATGCCGCGTGGAAGCGTCGCCATCCTGTCGCCGACCTATGGCGAATATGCCCGCGCTTTTACGCTCGCGAACCAAAAGGTGCGCCAGTTTTTGACGATGGACGATCTGACCGAGGACGATAGGCTCGTCGTCGTCGTCAATCCCAACAATCCGGACGGGCGGCGGCTTTCAATCGATCAGTTGCGCGATTTGCACGAGAGGCAATATCGGCGCGGCGGCCTTCTTTTGGTCGACGAGGCCTTCGGTGATGTCGAGCCGGAGGCCAGTATCGCCCCATACGCGTCGTCCATGCCCGGCCTCATCATTTTCCGGTCGTTCGGCAAATTCTTCGGTATGGCCGGCTTACGGCTCGGCTTCGTCATCGCCCAGGCTTCGGTCATGGCGCGCTTTGAGGACTGGCTTGGCCCCTGGGCGGTATCCGGGCCGGCGCTGTCGATCGCGGCGTCCCTTATGAACAGCAATACGGGCGCCATTCGCCGACGTATTCTCGATCGGCATTTCGCCCTGGAAACGATTCTTCGCCGCCGCGGCCTATCCGTCGCGGGCGGCACTGCACTGTTCGCGCTGGTTGCCGACGACCATGCGGAAGGCATATATACGCATCTCTGCCGCCATCACATTCTTGTCCGCAAGTTCGATTATGCGCGCAATTGGCTGCGCTTCGGCCTTGCTCCGGATGAAGAAGGGGATCGAAGACTCGCCGGGGTACTGGAGTCGGACGATTTTAGATCTGTTCGACCTAAAATCTGAATCCGCTCCAGAAACAAATAAGTTGAGCATGATGTCGTCCGAAAACCGCTGAAACTTTTCGGCATCATGCTCTTGAGGATTATTCGACATGACCGCCGACGAACATTTGCTCATTCTCGTGCTTGCACTGCTGCTCGATCGGATCGTCGGAGATCCCGATTGGCTGTGGCAGCGGCTGCCGCATCCCGTCGTGCTGTTCGGCAAGGCGATTTCCTACTTCGATCAACGCTTCAACGGAAAACATCTCTCCGGCGTGCTTCGCCGTCGCAACGGCTCCATGTCGATTGTCGCGCTGCTGATGGGTGCCGCGATTATCGGCTGGGTGGTGCATGGCTTCCTCGCCATCTTCGGCTGGCTTGGCATATTGATCGAGGCGGCGCTCGTTGCCGTGTTTCTCGCGCAGAAAAGCCTGGGCGATCACGTCGGCGAGGTGTCGCAGGCCTTGCGAAGCAATGGACTAGAAGGCGGCCGTCTTGCCGTTTCGCGCATTGTCGGTCGCGATCCGGAGACGCTGGACGAGCCCGGCGTCTGCCGCGCGGCAATCGAGAGCCTTGCTGAGAATTTTTCCGACGGCGTCGTCGCGCCTGCGCTCTGGTACGGCATCTTCGGTCTGCCGGGCCTGTTTCTCTACAAGATGCTCAACACGGCTGATTCGATGATCGGCCACAAATCGGAAACCTATATCGATTTCGGCCGTGCCGCTGCGCAGCTGGACGATATCGCGAACTGGCCTGCCGCACGGCTGTCTATCCTGCTGATCGCCATCGGCGCCCTTGCAAAGCGTGGGATCTCCGCACTCGGCAATGCGATCCGCGTCGCGGTTAGGGATGGCGGTCTGCATCGATCGCCGAATTCCGGCAGGCCGGAAGCGGCCATGGCCGGTGCGCTGGACATCCAGCTCGCAGGGCCGCGAATTTATGGCGGTGAGTTGGTGCGCGAGCCGATGATTAATGGCGCCGGCCGGGATACGGCCACCGTCAGCGATGTCGAAGCCGGGATCACCATTTTCTATTCGGCGTGCTCGGTGCTGACATTCTTCGCCTTCATGGGCTTTCTGATTTTATTGTAACCCGTCGTTTCAATTAATAGACTGATCACTATACGTATTAATTTGGTATAATCGGCCTGCTGTTAAGCTTTCCCATCGTCTGAATTGCTTCACGAAGAAGCAAGCAGCCGGAGGGGATAAGATGAAATATGTAGCAGTAGCCACTATAGCATGTCTTTTTATGCAGCTGCACGTCGGTGCTGCAAATGCAGGAACCGTTCTTGCGACGGTCGATCTTCGTTCACAGACGATGACGGTGTCCGAGGACGGCGTTTTCAAGTATCGCTGGAAGGTGTCGACAGCCCGCAAGGGATATGTCACGCCGATTGGCTCCTATACCGCCAAATGGCTTTCCAAGGATCATCGTTCGAAGAAATACGACGATGCGCCGATGCCCTATGCGGTGTTTTTCAATGGCGGTTACGCCGTTCACGGCACCTACGAAGTCAGGCATCTCGGCAGGCCGGCATCGCATGGCTGCGTGCGGCTGGAGACGCGCAATGCCGCCACCTTCTTCGCACTGGCGTCTGACGTAGGGCTTCACAATACGCGTATCGTCATCAGCCAGTGAGCGGACGGATTGTGTGAAGATTTTGCGAATGCGGCCGGCCGCAATGCTGCCGCATCTTGCACGCATGTCGCGCAGCAGTCCTTCTAGGTTGCGGCGCAACCGTAATTTTTGCTGTTTGCGCAACAGTGTCCTGCCAAATTGCCGGGGTTTCTGGTGGAAACCATTGGCTTTTGGAATGGATTTCCCTATGAGGGGGATTGAATTATTATTTCAAGAGGTATGGGCAGTGACTGCTACATTTGACAAAGTTGCCGACATTATCGCTGAAACCAGCGAAATCGACCGTGACACCATCACTCCGGATAGCCACACGATCGACGACCTTGGCATCGACAGCCTGGACTTCCTGGATATCGTCTTCGCTATTGACAAGGAATTCGGCATCAAGATCCCGCTGGAACAGTGGACGCAGGAAGTCAACGAAGGCAAGGTTTCGACCGAAGAATACTTCGTGCTGAAGAACCTCTGCGCCAAGATCGACGAGTTGCGCGCCGCCAAGGGCTGAGCAACATCCTTGCACTTTTTGACGCCCAGCCGCCTCTGAAACTGGCGGCCGGGCGGTTTCATTCTTAAATAGCGTATTCCGCCCGCGGCATCTTGCGTTGCGGGTCTTAAGCGGAGGCGTTGATGCTGCTGGAATATTTCCAGATGATCGACAAGGTCGAGTCCGTCGATCTGTCCAAAGGCCGGTTGAAGGCGCGTTCCGTCGTTCCGGCAAAGAGCCCGGTCTTCGAAGGTCATTTCCCCGGTATGCCGCTTGTTCCTGGCGTTCTATTGATCGAAACCATGGCGCAGGCCTCCGGCATGCTTGTGCTGGCCGCGACGAAGTTTGCCTATATGCCGTTCCTGATGTCAGTCGATGGCGCCAAGATGCGCACGTTCGTCGAGCCGGAAGCAGAGCTGGATATCGAAGCCGATCTGGAGCATGACGGGTCTGGGTTCGCGGTGACCAAAGCGCGGATCACGATTGCCGGAAAGAAGATCTGCGATGCGCAGTTGAAGCTGCGCACCATGCCGTTTAATGAGGTGCCGCTTGCCGATATCGTGCGCAAGCGGGCAGGCGAGGTCGGGCTTCTCGACGCCATCGCCGCCAGCGGTTGACACCGGCGGCTTGCGGATACCGCATTCGAAGAGGATTGATGAATGAGCAAGGCTCAGAATGATGTGGTGATCACGGGTATCGGCATCGTTACCTGTCAGGGCGTCGGCAAGGATGCGCATGTGGCCCTGCTGACCGCGGACAAGGCGCCGCCGATCATCGTAGAAACCGAAAAGTTCAAGCCCTACCCGGTGCATCCGCTGCCGGAGATCGACTGGTCGCAGCAAATCCCCAAGCGCGGCGATCAGCGCCAGATGGAAAACTGGCAGCGCATCGGCGTCTTCACCGCCGGCCTGGCGCTCGACGATGCCGGCTTCAAGGACGATCTTGAAGCATGCGGCACCATGGACATGATCGTTGCTGCCGGCGGCGGCGAGCGCGATATCAATGTCGATACGCTGATCGTCAATGAAGGCCTGAAGCGCAACGACCGCGAGTTGCTGCTGAACGAGAAGCTGACGACGGAACTGCGGCCGACCCTTTTCCTGGCCCAGCTTTCGAACCTGCTCGCCGGCAATATCTCGATCGTTCACAAGGTTACGGGCTCGTCACGCACTTTCATGGGCGAGGAAGCATCCGGCGTTTCCGCCGTCGAGACGGCGTTTCACCGCATCAAGTCCGGCGAGTCGAGCCATGCGCTGGTGGGCGCGGCCTTCTCGGCGGAGCGTCTCGATATGATCCTACTGATCGAATCGATCAATGCACATGCGATCGGCGACTGGCATCCCCTCTGGTCACGCAAGCCCGAAGACGGCGGCGGCATGATCATGGGTTCGGTAAGCGCCTTCCTCGTGCTCGAATCGCGAGTTCACGCCGCGAGCCGCGGCGCCCGTATCTATGCAACCATCGATTCGGTCGAAGGTGACCGCGGCCGCCGCGATGAGGGCAAGTTCGAAGCGCGGCTGGAGCGCATGTTGGCGCCTGCCAAGAAGGCGGACGGTGAGGCGAGCATCGTCTTTTCCGGCACGACGGCGATTCACGATCTTGCCAAGCGCGAGAAGGCGGTGCTTGAGGCGCAGATTCCAAACTCGCCCATTCGCGCCTATTCCGGCATTTCCGGCCACGGGCTGGAAGCCCAGTTCCCGCTCGGGATCGCTTTTGCGGCACTGGCCGTGGCCAACCAGGCCAAGGTGCCGCCATTCGATGGCGCGCATGAAAAACCGATGGCGGCCGGTACACGTAATGCTGTTGTAACGACTGTTGGCCATGTACGCGGCGAAGGCATCGCCGTACTATCAGCTGAAGCGTGAGGACCAACATCATGACCGCATCCGCCTATAAGGACCATCTCGGACGCCCGATCGTCGCCGTCACCGGCATGGGGATCATTACCTCGCTCGGTCAGGGTCTCGAGGACAATTGGAACGCGCTTTCCTCGGGCGTTTCAGGCATTCACAACATCACGCGCTTCCCGACCGACGGTCTTTCGACGCGCATCGCCGGCACCGTAGATTTTATCGATATCCCGGCGCCGAATGCAGTCGAGCGTTCCTATGCGTTCGCCCGCGAAACGACGATCGAAGCTCTGGCCCAGGCCGGAATTTCAGGCGACTTCGACGCACCGCTCTTCCTTGCTGCGCCGCCGATCGAGCCGGAATGGAGCGCCCGCTTTGCGCTTGCCGACCGTTCGCCGCCGGCAGAGCACGAAGGTGACGCCTATGAGCGCTTCCTTGCCGCCATGCGTCAGCGGCCGGATCCGGCCTTCCATGAGGCCGCGCTCTTCGGCGCGATTTCCGAGCGTCTGGCCGACCGCTTCGGCACGCGCGGTTTGCCCGTGACCTTGTCGACCGCCTGTGCATCGGGGGTCACTGCCATCCAGCTTGGTATTGAGGCGATCCGTCAGGGACGGACGACGCGGGCTCTGGTGGTTGCGACCGATGGTTCGCTGAGCGCCGAGGCGTTGATCCGCTTCTCGCTTCTGTCGGCTCTCTCGACGCAAAACGATCCGCCGACCAAGGCTTCCAAGCCGTTCAGCAAGGACCGTGACGGTTTCGTCATTGCCGAAGGCGCGGCAACGCTGGTGTTGGAATCGCTGGAGGCTGCAATTGCACGTGGCGCCAAGATCCTAGGCATCATGAAGGGAGCCGGCGACAAGGCCGATTCCTTCCATCGCACTCGCTCTTCGCCCGATGGCGGCCCGGCGATCGCCACTATCCGTGCAGCGCTGGTTGATGCCGGAATGGACGAAGGCGACATCGGCTACATCAATGCGCACGGCACGTCGACACCGGAAAACGACAAGATGGAGTATGGCGCCATGTCCGCCGTTTTCGGCGCGGAGCTCCCTGGCATTCCAGTGTCGTCGAACAAGTCGATGATCGGTCATACGCTCACGGCCGCCGGTGCAGTCGAGGCAGTCTTCTCGCTGCAGACCATGCTGACGGGCACGCTGCCGCCGACCATCAACTACAACAACCCGGATACGTCCATTATTCTCGACGTGGTGCCGAACAAGAAGCGTGAAAAGCAGGTGAATGCCGTTCTTTCGAACTCTTTCGGGTTCGGCGGTCAGAACGCCAGCCTTGTCATGGCGCTTGAACCGGCTTAATCGGACCTTTGAATCATAAATGATAACTGCGCCCGAGGGGCGAAGGACTTTGCCATGCGTGCTTTGCAACTGATCGACGACCGCAAACTTGAGATCACCGATCTGCCCGAGCCGGAGGCGCCTGGCGCTGGCGAAGTGACTTTGCGCGTCAAGGCCGTCGCCCTCAACCATATCGATGTATGGGGCTGGCGCGGCATGGCATTCGCCAAGCGCAAGATGCCGCTCGTCATCGGTGCGGAGGCTGCCGGAGTTGTCGAAGCGATCGGACCGGGCGTTGCCAACGTGCTGCCGGGCCAGCTTGTGTCGATCTACGGTGCGCGCACCTGCGGCCTCTGCCGTCACTGCCGCGAAGGCCGCGACAATCTTTGCGAACATGTCGGTGGCGTACATGGCTTCCATCTCGACGGCTTCGCGCAGGAGAAAGTCAACCTGCCGGCGCGCCTGCTGGTTCCGGCACCTCCCGGCGTCGATGCGGTTGGCGCGGCACTGGCCCCCGTCACCTTCGGGACCGTCGAGCACATGCTTTTCGACAATGCCAAGCTTGAGCCGGGCGAAACGATCCTCGTTCATGCTGGCGGCTCGGGCATCGGCACGGCTGCCATCCAGCTTGCCAAGAAGATCGGCTGCACCGTCATCACCACCGTCGGCTCTGACGACAAGATCGAAAAGGCAAAGACCTTGGGCGCCGATCACGTCATCAACTATCGCACCGACCGCTTCGAGGGCGTCGTGCGCAAGCTGACGAAGAAGAAGGGCGTCGACGTTGTTTTCGAGCATGTCGGTAAGGACACCTGGGCAGGCTCGATGCTCTGCATGAAGCGCGGCGGCCGTCTCGTTACCTGCGGCTCGACTTCCGGCGTTTCCACCGAAATGAACCTGATGATGTTGTTCCAGCAGCAGTTGAAGCTGCTCGGCTCCTTCGGCTGCCGCATGGAAAACATGGCCAACGCCATGCAGAAGATGGCGCGCGGGCTCGTTCATCCGGTCATCGACACCGAAGTGAGCTTCAGCGATATCGACCGGGCGCTGGAGCGGATGGAATCGCGTCAGATCTTCGGCAAGATTATCCTGAAGATGGATTGAGCCGCGTGAAGCTTTTCATCACCCGGATCGTCCTCGCGCTCAGAAATTTCCGGCAGTGGCTGGTGGCGCAGGTCATCTTCGGATTCCTGAATTTTCTAAAGCTGTTTCCAGCGGACGGCGGCATCAGGTTTGCCGATTGGCTGACCCGCAAGATCGGTCCACGCCTGCGCCGCCACAAGCTGATGTTGACCAACCTACGCAATGCCTTTCCTGAAAAGAGCGAGGCGGAGATCAGCGAGATTGCGCTGGCGAGCTGGGGCAATATGGGCAGGCTTGCGGCGGAATATGTCTTTCTCGACCGGCTGTTCGATTTCGACCCTCACAGCGACAAGCCGGGCCGCGTCGAAGTTTCGGGCATTCCGATCTTTCTCGATCTCAGAGACAATCCGCGCCCCTTCATCGTTTTTACCGGCCATACCGGCAATTTCGAGTTGTTGCCGGTCGCAGGGGCTGCCTTCGGCCTGACAGTGACGGTTCTCTTTCGGCCGCCAAACAATCCATATGTGGCGAAGAAGGTCTTCGATTTCCGCGCGAAGCGCATGGGAAAACTTGTGCCGTCGCATGCCGGCTCATCGTTTAGCCTTGCGCGCGAGCTCGAAGCTGGGCGCGGCGTCGGCGTGCTGGTGGACCAGAAATTCCGCAAGGGTTTGAAGACCTTGTTCTTCGGCCGCGACGTCAAGACAAATCCGCTGCTGCCGAAGCTGGTGCGCCAGTTCAACTGCGAGGTCTATCCGGCTCGCTGCATTCGTCTGCCGGGCAATCGCTACAGGCTTGAGATCGAGCCGAGGCTGGAATTGCCTTACAACGAACAGGGCAATCTGGATTTGACTGCAACCGCGCAAATGCTGAACGACAAGGTCGAGAGCTGGGTGAGGGAGCATCCGGAACAGTGGCTTTGGTACCATGATCGCTGGAACATCAAGGACGCTGTTTTTTAATCTTCCGCTACGGCTTATACGGCGGTACTGGCGGCGCAATTTGCGCGCATTCCTCGCCCTCGGTAAGCTCTTCGTTTCAGAACGCTCCGCTTCGCGGACAAGTTAGATTCACCCGGATTGAAACGGTCTGTAAGTCATGTTAATTCACCTGACAGAAAGTTTGGTGAGAATGCGGACGCCAAACTGATTATCCTTGGGCATGGCAACGCCGGGAAACGAGGCCTCGGTATTTGACAATGGTCAAGGACAGGAGGGTGATTTGCTGGCACTCTTTCATGCGTTTTCCATGAAATGCAGTCAGATTCAGCGTGCGATAAAACTAGGTGACGACGAGCTCGTAGATTCGCTTGATAGCGAGCTTGAGCCACTTATTGCAGCTATTTTGGCTTACAAGGCCACCAGTCTGCTTGAAATTTACATGCAGCTGCAATTCCTGAACAATCTCATCCGGGAAGAGTCGGATGATCGGTCGCGGGTTGTGCGCAATTCTGCATCGCTGTCTGTGCTGATTGATCGTTATTTTGGCGGCGCAAACGAATCTGCGGCGGATGTCTTGATGGCATTTTCGACCGGCAGGGGAGAGCGCGATAATCCCTTCGGCTTCGACGAGGGTAGCGTCCTGAACGATGTCATCCTCGACAGTTTGCCGGATCGCGTCGCCGTGATTACACGCGACTATCGCTATCTTTATAGCAATCCGGCCAATTCAGAGTTTCTGAAATCGAAGCAAATGGAACTTGTCGGCCGCCACATCGCTGATTTCGTCGGCTCGGACTATTTTGAGAACAGCGTCAAGGTGAAGCTCGATGCCTGCTTTGCTGGCGAGAAGGTCGAGTGCCTCTACCCGTCCTATCGTCAGATGGAGCCGGGCAAGGTGTTTCATTGCAGTATGACGCCGTTACGCGCGAGGTCGCAGGTGATCGGTGCATTGCTCGTCGTGCACGAAGTCAGCGTCGTGCCGGCCAATATGCTGGTAGCCTGAAAGCGCGTTCAGGCACCGAACAATATTCTTTCGATTGAATCCACCGCTAGCGGCGGATCCAAGTTCTTGTCTGCGCCACTGCTTCGATCCAAATCCGCCATGGCGCGTTGCAAAGCCTTGTCAACGGGCTTGTCGTCAGGGTCGCACTTTATGCAATAGCAGTGAAACCTGATTACCTTCGGTTTTTTCATGTCGCGGGCCGGCTCCAGCTTGCGAAGGGATCAGGCAGATCGCGCCAGCGCTCGGGCGTAAAGCGATCCGTTTTGAGCAAGCAGGCATCCAGCTCGGCAATAATCTGCTGCTGGTTCATGGGATCGGCACCGATGAACACCAGCTCCTGGCGACGATCGCCCCAGACCGGATCGAGATAAGACGACAGAGCCTGCTTGAACGAGGGATCTCGGGGCCATTTTTCCTGTGGCACCGCAGCCCACCACAGGCCCATCTTGCCGGTGCGCACCAGCGCGCCGGCCTGGTTCATTTCACCGACATGGTAGGGGTGCGTAGCAAGCCAGAAAAAGCCCTTGGCGCGCACCACACCCGGCCAGGAGCGGTTGAGAAATGCCTGGAATTTCATGGGATCGAACGGTTTCTTCGCGCGATAGACAAAGGAGCGAATGCCGTATTCCTCCGTTTCCGGAATATGGTCTTTGAAGCCGTGTAGTTCCTTGTACCAGAGCGGATGCGTCTCGGCGCGGTCGATGTCGAAACGACCGGTGCCCAGGACCTCCTTCGGCTCGACCGCACCGAAATCGACTTCGATCAGCTTGGCGTCGGGATTGAGGCCGACGATGATCTTGCGGGCGGCGTCACACTGCTCCGGCGTTGCGGAACCGACTTTGTTGAGGATGACGACATCGGCAAACTCGATCTGCTCGACCAGCAGGTCGACGATGGTGCGGTTATCGCCGTCGCCTGCCGTTTCGCCGCGATCTGCGAGGAAGTCCGTCGACCCGTAGTCGGCGAGAAGATTGGCCGCATCGATGACGGTTACCATCGTATCGAGCCGGGCGACATCGGAAAGGCTGCTGCCATCCTCGTCGCGAAACTCGAAAGTTGTGGCGACGGGCAGGGGCTCGGCGATGCCGGTGGATTCGATCAGCAGGTAGTCGAAGCGATCCTGCTCGGCGAGTTGCCGGACCTCCTTCAGCAGGTCGTCGCGCAGGGTGCAACAAATGCAGCCGTTGGTCATTTCGACAAGCTGTTCTTCTGTGCGGGAGAGATTGGCGCCGCCGTCGCGCACCAGAGCGGCATCGATATTCACCTCGCTCATGTCATTGACGATCACGGCAACGCGCAAACCCTCACGATTGTTGAGGATATGATTGAGCAGTGTCGTCTTGCCGGCGCCGAGGAAGCCGGAGAGGACGGTAACCGGAAGTTTCTTGTTCATGAGAATTCCTTGTAATGTAATATCATTACATACTTTGTTCTAAAAAAGGGAGCATTCGGCTCGCTTCCTTCGGTGGGCTTCAGCCTTGCGCCGCGAGGCAGCTTTTCAGCGAGCTTGCAATGCCGCGCATCAGGTCGAAATAAAGTTCCGGTCCCTGCGGCAGCGTCGCGGCCTCGGGATCAAGGACGCCTGATTTGGCCGAAGTGCCTTCCAGCACGACATTGACCAGCTTCGGTTCGAATTGCGGTTCGGCGAAAACGCAGGTCGCACCGAGATCTGCGACCTTGCTGTGGATCTCAGCGACGCGCTGCGCGCCCGGAATGGTTTCCGGGCTGACGGTGATGGAGCCGGAGACGCGTACACCATAACGGTGCTCGAAATATTGATAGGCGTCGTGGAAGACGATGAAGGGCTTGTCCTTCACCGGTGCGAGTGTCGAGGCGATCTCCGCATCCAGCGCATCGAGCTTGCCGTTCAACGTCTTCTGGTTTGTTTCATAGGTCAGTGCATTTACCGGATCGGCGGCGACCAGGGACGTGGTGATCTCGGCGACCATTGCCTTGGCATTGTGCGGATCGAGCCAGAGATGGGTGTCGAATTCTCCGTGATCATGGTCGCTGTGATCATGTCCGCGGCTATCGCCGGCTGGGGCCTCGTCGCCATCACCATCATCATGCGGTTCGAAGGCGCCGCCTTCGCGGAATTTGAGCTTGGCGATGCCGGGTGCCTGGTCAAGCTCGACGATCGTGGCGTTGGAACCGAGTGAAGAGAGCGGCTTCTGCAGGAAAGCCTCCATGCCGGGACCGACCCAGAAAACCACCTGTGCCTGCTGGAGGCTGCGGGCATTCGAAGGCTTGAGGGCATAGGTATGCGGCGAAGCGGCGCCGTCGACGATCAGGTCCGGCGTGCCGACACCTTGCATGATGGCGGCGACAAGCGAATGGATCGGCTTGATGGAGACGACCACCTTTGGAGCATCGGCTGCGGTTGCGGCGGTGCTGACAAGCAAGCCCGATAGCAGGAGAGAAGCGGCTAGAGGTAGGAGAGCTTTTATTGCATTCATGCGATTAATGCCCTTGAATGGGTATGTTATGTTATTACATCAATTGCGTTATGCTATAACGTGTGCAATAGCATGGCGCAATAGTGCAATTGGAAATTTCATGCTTTCTTCCATCGACAGCAAGAGCCGACCGCTGGTGTCGCTCCATGATGTCGGCGTCCGCCGCAGCGGCCGCTGGCTGGTGCGGGGTGTGGATTTTTCCGTGAGTCGCGGCGAGATCGTGACACTGATCGGGCCGAATGGTTCCGGCAAATCCACCAGCGCCAAGACGGCTATCGGCGTGTTGAAGCCGGACGAGGGCCGCGTCGATCGCATTGCCGATCTGAAGATCGGCTACGTGCCGCAGAAGCTCGCCGTCGACTGGACCTTGCCGCTCTCCGTACAGCGCCTGATGACTCTCACGGGGCCTCTTTCGGAGCACGAGCTTGTCGCCGCACTGGAAGCGGTCGGCATTGCGCATCTTGCCAAGGCTGAAGTGCAGCATCTTTCCGGCGGCGAATTCCAGCGAGCGTTGCTGGCGCGTGCCATTGCCCGCAAACCCGATCTTCTGGTGCTGGACGAACCGGTGCAGGGGGTCGATTTTAACGGCGAGATCGCACTTTATGACCTCATCAAGTCCATTCGCAACTCGCAAGGTTGCGGTATCCTACTGATTTCGCACGATCTTCATGTCGTCATGGCCGCGACCGATACCGTCGTTTGCCTGAACGGCCATGTCTGCTGCAGAGGTACGCCGCAGGCGGTGAGCCAGAGTCCCGAATATGTAAAGCTGTTCGGTACGCGGGCGGCTCAATCGCTGGCGATCTACAGCCATCATCACGATCATACGCATCTGCCCGACGGCCGCGTGCAGCATGAAGACGGCTCGATCACCGATCATTGCCATGCCGAAGATGGCCATCACCATCATGGGCACGGCGACCGTAGCTACGATAACGTTGACCACGATCACCACCACGGGCGTGATCACGCCGAGGGAGAACGCCATGCTTGACGATTTCTTCCTGCGTGCCATCCTTGCCGGTGTCGGGCTGGCGCTGACCACCGGGCCGTTGGGTTGCTTCATCATCTGGCGGCGCATGGCCTATTTTGGCGATACGATCTCGCATTCGGCGCTGCTGGGCGTGGCGCTGTCGTTGCTGTTCCAGTTGAATTTGACGCTCTCCGTCTTCGCGGTCGCGGCGCTGGTTTCCATTCTGCTGCTCTTCCTACAGCGGCGGCAGGCGCTGTCTGCGGATGCGCTGCTCGGCATTCTCTCGCATGCGACATTGGCAATCGGCCTGGTCATCGTCGCCTTCATGAGCTGGGTGAGGATCGACCTCATTGCCTTCCTCTTCGGCGATATTCTTGCCGTCAGCCAATCCGACATTGTTGTGATCTGGGTCGGCGGCATTTTCGTGCTCTCGGCGATCGCGTGGCTTTGGCGGCCCTTGCTGGCATCAACCGTCAATCCGGAGCTGGCCGAGGCAGAGGGCTTGCGGCCGGAGCGGGCGCGGCTGTTCTTCATGCTGCTGATGGCCGTGGTGATCGCGATTGCCATGAAGATCGTCGGCATTCTGCTGATCACGGCATTGCTGATAATTCCCGCCGCCACCGCGCGTCGCTTTGCCGGCACGCCGGAAACGATGGCGGTTTTCGCCTCGCTGCTCGGCGCGATCGCCGTCGTCGGCGGCCTGTTCGGATCGCTGCGCTACGACACGCCATCCGGCCCGTCGATCGTCGTTGCTGCGCTCATCCTATTCATTGTCAGTCTGCTGCCCCTCGTTCGCAGGAGCGGCACGCCAGCGGCGCAACAGAGAGGACAGTCGTCATGACCACTCCGATGCTCACCAAGAACCAGTCCCTCGTCTTCGATGTCCTGACCAAGGCGGAGGCGCCACTCAGCGCCTATACGATTCTCGACAAGCTGCGCGACCAGGGTTTTCGCGCGCCACTGCAGGTCTACCGGGCGCTGGACAAACTACTGGAATATGGCGTCGTACACCGGCTCGAAAGCATCAATTCTTTCGTCGCCTGCGCACATCCGCATGAGGATTGCCACAGCCATGGTCTCGTTGCCTTCGCCATTTGCGAAAGCTGCGGCCAGGTGATCGAGTTCCACGATCACGAGGTGGATCATCGCCTGATGGATTGGCTGAAATCGCAGAAATTCAAGGCGGAAAAGTCGACGATCGAGATCCGCGGCCATTGCGCCAATTGTGCAGCGTGAGCCCCTGACGGAGTCGCATTCGCTACTCCGTCAGTCATTTATTATCGTTTCCTAATCTAATCTTTTAAGGTCGCGCGCGAAACGCTGCCAGTTGGCGACGTAATTGCGGGCTGAGCGGCGAAGGCCTTCGATTGCCGCTTCATCCAGCGTGCGGATCGCTTTGGCCGGAGCGCCGACGATCAGGGAGCCGTCCGGAAACTCCTTGCCTTCCGTGACCAGCGCATTGGCGCCGACGAGGCAATTATTGCCGATCTTGGCGCCGTTGAGGATGGTGGCGCCCATGCCGACGAGTGAGTTGTTGCCGATCGTGCAGCCATGGATGATGGCATGATGCCCGATGGTGCAGCCTTCGCCGATGATGGCGGCGAAAGCCGGATCCGTATGGACCATCGTGCCTTCCTGAATATTCGTGCCCTTGCCGATGATGATCGGTTCGTTGTCGCCGCGCAGCACCGAGCCGAACCAGATACCGACATCCTCGCCGATCTCGACCTTTCCGATCACGCTCGCGTCCGGCGCGATCCAATACCGTCCAGGACCGGGTGTCTTCGGTGTCAGGCCCGCAAGAGCATAGAGCGGCATGGTCGATCCTCCTCGATCAGATTACATTCAAGGTCAGTGTCGCGACGCCGTCGACGGCGCAGCTGATCCGGTCGCCACGCGAGACGGGGCCGACGCCGGCCGGCGTGCCGGTCATGATGATGTCGCCCGGCGCAAGCGTGAAGAGCTTGGAGAGTTCGGCAATGATCTCGGGCACCTTCCAGATCATCTGCGAGAGATCGCCCCGCTGTGCGCCCTGGCCATTGCGCATCAGCCAGATGCCGCCCTTGTCGGGATGGCCGACGCGGGTGGCGGGCACCAGGGCGGAGACAGGCGCGGAATGCTCGAAAGCCTTGCCGATCTCCCACGGGCGGCCGAGCTTCTTGGCTTCGCCCTGTAGGTCGCGGCGGGTGAAGTCGATGCCGACGCCGTAGCCATAGACGCAGTCGAGCGCCTGCTCGACCGGAATATCGCCGCCGCCGCTGCGCAGGGCAACCACGAGTTCGACCTCGTGATGCACGTCTGACGATAGTGGCGGGTAGCGGAAGTCGCTCGACGCGAGCAGATTGTCCGGGTTCTTCTGGAAAAAGAAGGGCGCCTCGCGGCTGGGATCATGCCCCATTTCGATGGCATGGTCGGCATAGTTACGGCCGACGCAATAGACGCGGCGCACGGGGAAATGCTCGGCTTCGCCCTCGATCGGCAGCAGGACAGGGGCGGGAAGTGGGATAACTGTCTTGAACTTGGCGTTCATGGGGGCTTTCAAAACTCTCATTGATCTCGGAACGGCATGTGCCGTCCGACTCCGTGCAGGCAACCTAGCATCATTGTTACCACCGGGAAAACTGGCCTTCGGAAAGCTTTTGGTGTAGAGCGCGAGGCAGAAAGGTATCCCATGTATAGCGACGCACTGAAAAACGGCCGCAAGATTTTTGCCGTGGCCCCTATGATCGACTGGACTGACACTCGCTGCAGGTTCCTGCATCGGCAGATCAGTCGGCATGCGCTGCTCTACACGGAAATGGTCGTGGCTGATGCGATCATCCATGGGCCGCGGGATCGGTTGCTGGGTCACGATGCGGCCGAGCATCCCGTCGCGCTTCAACTGGGCGGTTCGGATCCGGCTAAGCTGACCGAAGCACTGCGGATTGCCGAAGCCTATGGTTATGACGAGATCAACCTCAATGTCGGCTGTCCTTCGGACCGCGTGCAATCCGGCACGTTCGGTGCCTGCCTGATGCTGACGCCGGAGACGGTGGCCGCCTGCATCGCGGCTATGAAGGCGGTATCGAAGGCGCCCGTGACGGTGAAGTGCCGTATCGGTGTCGATGAACAGGAGCCGGAAGAGGCGCTTCCCGAGTTGATCACGCGCGTGCTTGATGCTGGTGCGGATGCAATCTGGATCCATGCGCGTAAGGCCTGGCTGAAGGGCCTGTCGCCAAAGGAGAACCGCGAGATCCCGCCGCTGGACTATGAGATCGTCTACCGCATGAAGCAGCGCTGGCCTGGGGTTTTCATCGGCATCAACGGCGGCATCCAGAAACTGGATCAGGCTGAGGCGCATCTTGCCCATGTCGACGGTGTCATGCTCGGCCGCGCCGCCTACCAGAATGCCGCAATTCTCGCCGATGTCGATCATCGCTTCTATGGCGAGCCGGCCGTCGAGACCGACTGGAACTTTCTGCGCGACCGGATGATGGCCTATACCGCACGACACATCGCAGAGGGGGGGCGCCTGCAGCACGTCGCGCGTCACATGGTCGGCCTGTTCAGCGGTTTGCCCGGCTCGCGCAGATACCGCCAGATTCTCTCCACCGACGCCAACAAGCCGGGCGCAGGGCCCGAAGTGATCGCAGCCGCCTTTGCAGCGGTCGATTTTGCCGGTGAAGGCGAGCGCGCGAGCGCCTGAAGCGCTTCAATTGGTCCTTTGGACTTCGCGACGACCCTTCTCGCCATGAGGGGGGATGTCCTCGTTCGGATGTCGGCTGGCTTTAGCCTCGGCTTGCTCCGCCGCGTTTTCCTGCCTTCTGTTGAGTCTATGGAAGGATGCGGTGGCCATGGCTGCTCACGATAAACAGCGTAAGGCAACGAAAAACGGCGCGGTTTGCACCGCGCCGTCCGAAACCTTTTCAGGCAGTCATCTAGGGCTTAGTTAGCCTGGATGTTGACAGCCTTCGGGCCCTTGCCCATGCGATCCGGCTCGGTGTCGAAGGTTACCTGCTGGCCTTCGCGCAGCGACTGGATGCCGGAAGCCTGGAGAGCGGAGATATGAACGAAAACGTCCTTAGCGCCGCCTTCCGGAGTGATGAAACCAAAACCCTTGTCCTGGTTGAAGAATTTTACGGTGCCCTTGGTGGCCATGGGGGATAGTCCTTTACCCATCAGTCTTAATTAATCCGGAAAATCCGGACGGCTTTGCCTCCGCGCCATGCGAAAGCCAGTCGAGAAGTCACGTACGGGGAAAGAACGTCTGCGCGGGTCCGAAACCCAACCACTGCCTGCCGTCAGCGGATCACCAAATCAGTCCAGTCACCGGCATGAAAATGCCCGAGCATGCATATGGGTGACAGGGTTTGTGGAAAAAGGCAAGGGGCAATATTGGGGC